>JAISTW010000002.1 GCA_031272405.1 Desulfovibrio sp.
ACGCTCCTTGACGGAAAACAACTCTGGAGGGAAAAGGTCGGACAGCTCAACTGATCGGACAACTGGCACCACCAAAATGGAGGCCACTGTCTGATCAAGTCTAAACTACTACACTTGAATATATGCCCACACAAGGCATAAGGCAAGAAGATATTTTATCATTTTTTTGTTAGAACCTTCGAGGCGAAACCGGGGTTTCGCTCCAGGCGGCAAAATTGTGTTTTGAACACCGCGTTGGGGCGAAAAATGCCGCGTCCGCATTGGGCAAGGGGCGGGCACGAGGCCCGCCCCTTGTTCTTGACGGAGTATCGGGGTGATGGTTACAGCACTTTGAATTTGTGCACCTCATTGGTCTGACCGTCTATCACATGCACGGCGCAGGCGATGCAGGGGTCAAAGGAATGAATGGTGCGCAGGATTTCCACAGGCCGTTTGGGATCCGCCACCGGCGTTCCCACAAGGGCTTCTTCGGCTGCGCCGGGCACGTTCTGGCCGTCGCGCGGGCCGAGATTCCAGGTTGTGGGGACCACAAGCTGGAAGTTGGCTATCCTGCCCTTTTCGTCCGTGCGCAGCCAGTGGGACAGGCCCCCGCGCGGCGCGTTGACGAAACCGACGCCTTTGGCGTTTTTGGGCGCTTCATAGTCTTCCACAATCTTTTTGTCGCCCTTGCCCAGATTGGCTTCATAATCGTTGAGCCAGTTCTCGACCTGCTGGGCGACGGCAAGCGTCTCGATGCCGCGGGCGGCCGTGCGTCCGAGCGTGGAGAAGAGCGCCTCCGGGCCGACGCTCAGTTTTTTGAGCACAAGCTCCACAAGCGGTTTCACTGTTTTGTGATTCTGGGAGTAGTCCACCAGCACCTGGGCCAGGGGGCCTGTTTCCACCGCGTGATTGTCGTAGCGCGGCGCCTTGAGCCAGGAATAGCGATCCTTGTCGCCCATCTGGGTGAAGGCCGGTCTGGTTTCCCCATCGTAGGGCGCTTTCGCCTGATCTCCCTCATACCAGCTGTGGCGGACATGTTCCATGATTTTGTCCGGTTCGAACTTTTGCGTCGCGCTGATTTTGCGGTCATAGATGACGCCCGGCTTGAACCAGCGTGTGTTCAGGTCGCGTTCGCCGTTCGGGGCGGGGAATTCGCCGAAAGCCATGAAGTTTCTGGTGCCGCCGAAAGAGGCCCAGTTTTTGTAGCCTTCGGCCACGGCGAGCAGATCGGGAATGTAGTAGTGCTCGATGAATTCACGCGTCTTGGCGTAGAGCGTACGGAATTCCTTGATGCGTTCAGGCGTGAGGGATTCGTAACTGGTGACGCCGCCGCCGACCATAAACTGGACATGCGGGTTTTTCGCGCCGAAAACGGCCATGGCCCGCGCGGCCTCAACCTGGACGCGCAGCGCCTGGAGGTAGTCCGCCGTGGCGATCAGATTGACTTCCGGCTCAAGCTGGTAGGCCGGATGCCCCCCCAGAAAGTAGGCGTTGGTGAACGGGCCGAGCTGGCCGCTTTCAACAAAGGTTTTGAGTTTGGCCTGGACGGCCTGATAGTCTTCTGTTTTGACCTTGCGCGGGGAGATGGAAGCGGCGATTTTCGCCGCCTTGGCGGGGTCGGCCTGAAGGGCGGCGGTCACGTCCACAAAATCAAGGGCGTGCAGGTGATAGAAATGCACCAGATGATCGTGCAGAAACAGCATGCCGAGCACGAGGTTGCGGATGTGGGTTGCGTTGGCCGGGATGTTTTTTTTGCCTGACGAGTAAATGGCGTCTTCCAGAGCGCGGGTGGAGGCCAGGGCGTGGGTGTATGTGCAGACGCCGCAGGTGCGCTGCGTGAAATGTTGCGCGTCGCGCGGGTCACGGCCTTTCAGGATGATTTCCAGACCGCGGAACAGCGTGCCGCAGCTGCGCGCCTCCTTGATTTTGCCGTTTTCCACTTCCACTTCCACGCGAAGATGGCCTTCTATGCGGGTCAGCGGGTCCACAACCACCGGGCCGGTGTAATTGCTCTGGGCCGTTTTTATGGCTTCACTCATAATTCCTCCTCAATTCTGGTAAAATGGAGTCATGTCGTCCCAGAAGCCGGGTTCGCTGCAGCCGATACAGGGATGGCCGGCGCGTACCGGCCAGTTGGTTTCGTTAAAGAGAACCTGGGGACAGTTGTTGTACGTCTGCGGGCCTTTGCAGCCGATGTTATAAAGACACCAGCCCTTGCGCGCCTCTTCGGAGTTGAAGGAGGGGGCGAATTCGTCAGCCTCGAAATGCTTGCGGCGTTCGCAGATTTCGTGGACGCTCTGGCCGAAGAACATGGTGGGACGGCTGTTCTCATCCAGTTCGATTTTTTCTCCTTTCAGGAAAGCCACAAGAGCGCCCACCAGGTTGAGGGGATTGGGCGGGCAGCCGGCGATGTTGATGGCCTTGACCCCCAGGTCGGCAAAGCACTCGTTGATGCCCTTGGCCGCCGTAGGATTGGGTTTGGCGGCCTGAACGCCGCCGAAACAGGCGCAGGTGCCCATGCAGACGACGGCCTTGGCCTTGGGCAGAATGCGTTTACAGATGTCGTACATGGTGTGCCCGGCCACATAGCCGTATTTGCCGTCCATGGCTGTGGGCACGGCGCCCTCGACAACGCAGATGAAGCCGTCAGCGCCGGAGACGGCCTGATTCAGCGCGTCTTCCGCGGCTTCCCCGGCGGCGGCCATAATGGTTTCATGGTAGTCCAGGGAAATGGTGTCCAGAATGAGCGCGTCAATAAACGGTTTGTATGTCCGCAGAAGCGCTTCTGAGCAACCTGTGCACTCGGCCATGTGCAAATACACCACAGAGGGCCGTCGTCCGGTCAGGGCCGCCGCCACCTCGCCGGCGAATGCCGGCCCCATGCCCATCGTCACCGCGACAGCGGTACAGAATTTCATAAAATCACGACGAGTTATCCCTTTTTCTTCTAGGTTTTTCCCGGCGTGATTTTTGCCCAGACCTACAGCAATGCGCATAACAGCCTCCCGGCAAAAGATTGTACAGGTACTGTTCGTCGGGTGAACAAACACGCGACGATTTCCTCTTCTATATATCTAAAGCCGGGAACGGTCAACCGGGGAGCCGTAATTTCTGTTTCGGGGCATAAAAAAATTGACCTGCGGACTTTCAACAGATAGGCTGTTCAAGCGATCGTGCCGGGGCGCCGTCTGGCGGCCCCAGGCGAACGGTCAGGGAGACGACGGATCGTGAACACGCGTTTCTATATGCTTTTTACCGGTCTCGGCCTTCTGGCGGCCATGAGCGTGGGCATCATCATGTATGTCGAGTACAGGAACTACATCAAAAATTCCTACACCGCGACATTGACCAATGTGGCTGCGGTCATCGAAAAGCTCTGCCCGGAACTGCGCGAGCCGGAGCGTCTCAAAGACCGGGCCGAGAGGAAATGGTTCTGGGAAAGATCCCGCAACCTGAAGTACATCAAGGATTCCTTTTCTCTGGCCTACATATATTACGTGGAAAAAAGCGCGGCGGGCTACACGTTTCTCATGTCTTCGGGGATACAGGAAAACGAGAATGAGGACTGGCTGGGGGGGCCTGTCTGGAAGAACGGCAACCCCGTTCCCGAATTCATTCTGAAGGCCTTTGACACGGGGGTTATGACCTGGTCGTCCGAACCCGTCGTCAACGAGTGGGGCGAACTCGTCTCCGTCGCCCTGCCTGTATTCAACGGCGAACGGCTGGTCGGGGTGCTCGGCGTCGACTACGACATAACCGTCATCAACGATCAACTGCGCGATTCGCGGGTCGAGCTGGGTCTTTCCCTGGTCTTCGCCGTCATAACCATACTTGTTCAGGCTGTGGTCGGCGCCAGATCCGTCATCACGCCCTTGCGTGAAAAAGAGGCCGACGACCGCACCCGGCTGATGATGGACGCCACGCCCATGGTCTGCACCTTTTGGGACGCGAACGGCAAGGCGATCGACTGCAACATGGAGGCGGCGAGGGTATTCGGGTTTGCCGAGAAATCCCGATTTCTGGCCGCCGTTTCCGAACTGACGCCCCCTTTTCAGCCGGACGGCGAGCCGTCCGACAAAAAGGCCCAACGCCTCATACGGCAGACTCTGGAAAGCGGCCGTCAGAAATTCGTCTGGATGCGCAACTCGTCAAGCGGGGAGCCCATTCCCCTGGAAACCACCCTGGTCAGGGTTCCCTGGAAGGACAGTTGGCGTGTGGCCGCCTACGGTCGGGACCTGCGGGAAAGTCTGGCCAATGAGCAAAAGATCCGTGAAGCGGAAAAACATGTGCATGTCATGTTTGACGCCACTCCCCTGGCCTGTTCCTGGAGGGACGAGCAGGGCGGCATGTTTGACTGCAACCAGGAAATGCTGCGCATGTTCGGGTATGCTTACGCTTCCAAAGAGGACTTTATAGCCAGGTTTCCGGCCCTGAGCCCGGAATTTCAGCCCGACGGGTCCGTTTCCGCGGAAAAGGCGCGGGAACACTTCGCGCGCGCCATGAAGGAAGGTCATGTCCGTTTTGAATGGATGTATATGACGGACGCGGGGGAAAACCTGCCCGTGGCGACGATTGTCGTCCGCATTCCCTGGCAGGACAGGCATCGTCTGGCGGTCTATTCCCGGGATCTGCGCGAGGAGAGAGCCAGGGAAAAAGAACTCCGGGAGGCCGATTTCCGTTCGCGTGAAATGGAGATTCAGGCCAGAACGGCCGAAGCGGCCTCCAGGGCGAAGAGCGATTTTCTGGCCTCCATGAGCCATGAAATCCGTACTCCGCTCAATGTCATCATCGGCATGAGCGAAATGATGAGAACGGACAACCTGGACGACACCCAGACGGAATTTTTCAGCGACATCAGGAAAACCTCCGGGGCTCTTCTGCAAATAATCAACGACATCCTTGACTTCTCCAAAATCGAGGCAGGCAGGTTTTCGTTGAATCCCGTGCATTTCAACCTGATGGGACTGTATGACAACGCCGTATCCCTGAACCGTTTCATGGCCCAGCACAAGGGCCTGGAATTTCGCAGCGGCTTTTCCGCGGATGTGGAACAGGTTGTTTTTGGGGATGATGTCCGCATCCGCCAGATTCTGACCAATGTTCTCAACAACGCCGTGAAATACACAAAGAACGGCTATATTGATTTCAGGGTGAGCCGGGTTGAGGACAGCGGCGTCGTCTACACCGTGTTTCGCGTGGAAGACACCGGCATAGGCATCAAAAAGGAAGACATGCCCATGCTTTTTGACGCTTTCGCCCGATTCGACGCGGATCGCAATCGCGGTGTCGGCGGTTCCGGGCTGGGCTTGTCCATATGTGGAAGCCTTGTCGAAATGATGGGCGGAAAAATTCTGGTGGAGAGCGAATACGGCAAGGGTTCCGTCTTCACGGTGATGCTGCCTTTGCCCAAGGGGGATCCCGCGCAGACCAGGCACGCGCTGACGCGGGACGTCGTCAAAATCAACGCGAAAGCGAAGATTCTCGTGGTGGACGACAACTCCCTCAATCTCAAGGTGGCGCTGGCCCACCTGGCCAAGCACAATATCGGCGCGGACGCCGTTTCCAGCGGGGAAGAGGCCCTTCAAAAATGTTCCGAAACAAGGTATGATCTGATCTTCATGGATCATATGATGCCGGGCATGGACGGCATACAGACGGCGGCGAAACTGCGGAACATGGAGCAGGAGTGGTGCAAATCCGTGCCGATTGTCGCCCTGACGGCAAACGCCGTGATCGGCGCCAAGGACATGTATCTGAAAAGCGGCATGAACGACTATATAAGCAAACCCATTTCGGCGGACGAGCTGAACACGGCGCTCGCCAGATGGCTGCCCGACGACCTGGTGTTTTACGAGGCCGCTGAAACCCTGGCCCAGGCGGGGCGCGGTCCGGCCGACGGGGAGAAAAAAACCGAATCCGCCTGCGTGGACAGGAGAGCGGGCCTTGAAAACGCCGTCAACGACGAAGCGTTGTACCGGCAACTTCTGCGTGAATTCAGTCTCAAGCACGCCGGGGACGCGGACAGGCTCAGACAGGCCCTGGCCGGAGGGGATGCCGGGGAAGCCCGCAGACTGGCCCATACCCTGAAAAGCGCGGCGGCCGTCATCGGCGCGAAAACGCTCAGCGAAGCCGCCCGCCGCATTGAGACGCCGCTGGGCGTGGGCGACGGCAGGGTGGACGCCGCGCTCCTGTCCCATCTGGAAGGCGCGCTGTCTTCCGTGCTTGAGGAAATTTCGGAAACGGCGTTTCCCGGAGCGGAACCGCCGAAGGACGCCCAGGCCCTGAGCGGGGCGGAAACTCTTGACTTGCTGGACACTCTGGAGCCTCTGCTCCAGGTTGGCGATACGGCATGCCTGACGGTTCTTGAGGAAAAACGCGACAGATTCGCCGCCCGCGGCGAGAATTGCCGAAACATCGTCGCGTTGATGGAGAATTTCGACCTTCCCGCCGCGGCTGAAGCCGTGGGAGCGCTCAGGCGCATGCTGACGGAAACGGAGACGCAATTGGGGACAGGCGACAAAGGGGAATGACATGGGGACGGCAAAAGGCTCAATTCTGGTTGTTGATGACGAAAACTTCAATCTGTTGACGCTCAACAAGATACTCACGCCCGCGTACAGGGTTTTTACGGCAAAATCCGGCGAACAGGCGCTGAAACTCCTGGAGATGAATCTGCCGGACATCATCCTGCTGGATGTCGTGATGCCGGGCATGGACGGCTTTGACATGATCGCGCAGCTCAAGGCCGAGGAAAGGACGGCCCGCATCCCCGTCATCTTCATCACCGGCCTGGACAATGAGGTGGACGAGGAAAAGGGCTTCCTCCTCGGCGCGGCCGACTACATACGAAAGCCGTTCAAGGAGGCCATCGTCAAGGCGCGCATCACCACGCAGATGCGCATAGTCCGCCAGATGCGCCTGTCCGAGGACGACCTGCTGCGGATGTCCTCTGTTTCCGACAGTTCGCCCCAGTTCATGGTCTTTATCAACGCCGACGGCAGGATAGAGTACATGAATCCCGCCGTAAGCCAGATTTCCGGGTACTCCAGGGAAGAAATTCTTTCGCAGGGGCTGGAGCTTTTCTTCAGCGACGAAAATTCGCGCAAACTGCACATGGAGTATCTGCGGGGGGCCGCGGAGCGCCGCAACCACAATTTTGAGATGGAACTGATCCGCAAGAACGGCGAAATCCGCGTTCTGAGCTTCTCCACCTTCGCTTCGGTACTCCACAACGGAGAAATGGGAACCGGAATGACGGGAAGCGACATAACGGAGATGAAGCGGATAGAGGGGGAGCTTATCCAGGCCAAGGTGCAGGCCGAATACTACAACAAGGCCAAGACGAATTTTCTCAGCCGGATGAGCCATGAAATGCGCACGCCCATGAACGCCGTCATGGGAATGACCAGCATAGCCAGGACGGCCAGGGACGACGCCCGGCGAACGTATTGTTATGACAGGATAGAGCAGGCCTCGGCCCATCTGTTGCGGATTATAGACGACATTCTGGATATGAGCAGAATAGAGATGGGAACCTTTGTTCTGGCGGAACGGAAATTCAGTTTCAACGCCGCGATGGAGTCCGTCGTCGTCGGAGCGAGCCGTTTTGCCGCGGCGAAGGGCATCAATTTCGAGGTGTTCATAGATGAAAAAATCCCGGACAGGATGACGGGCGACCCAAACAGGCTGAAACAGGCCCTCGGCAAATTGCTCGACAACGCCGTGCTGTTCACGCCGGAAAAGGGCGTCATCGCCCTGTCCGTCCACCGGCTGGAGGACGCCGCCGGCAAATGCGTCGTCCGCTTTGAAGTCAGCGATACCGGTCCCGGCATGTCCGACGAGACGCTGCTGCGCTTGTGGGACGCCTTTGAGCAGGCGGACAACACCATCACCAGGGCGCACGGGGGCACCGGTCTGGGCCTGCCCATAACCAAACACATCATTGAGGCCATGGAGGGCACAATCAGGGTGGATTCCACTCCCGGCAAGGGCAGCCGCTTCGAGATCGTCGCCCGCTTCTCCTACGAGGTTGATCAGGTCGCCGTCGCGGAAGGGGCGCATGACGGCCCGACCCTTCCCCTGATGACCGGAAAGCGGATACTTGTTGTGGACGATGTGGACATGAACAGGGAGATAGTTCAGGCGCTGCTGAACGACTCCGGCGCCCTGCTCGACATGGCGGCTGACGGGGCCGAGGCGGTGCGCAAATTTTCCGAAAACCATTACGACGTCATTCTGATGGATCTGCATATGCCGGTCATGGACGGTTTCGAGGCCGCCCGGCGCATACGGGCATTGGGCATCCCCGGCGCGGACGTGGTGAGAATCATCGCCCTTACGGCCGACACGGGCGGCGATGTGCTTGCCCGTTGTCTTGAGGCCGGCATGAACGACCATCTGGGCAAACCTGTGGAACCGGCGACGCTGACGGATATGATTGAAATGCAGCTTGCCGCCGTCAGCAAAACACGGGCGGCCTGAAGCGGAGGCGGCGCTGCGCGCTTTCGCCGCCGGGCGACGTCATTTTTGAAACCGCTCTAAAATTCCCATACCGCCTGCAGGGAACCCGTCACGCCTTCGCGCTTGCCCACATAGCCCTGTACCCCCAAATCAAAAGTCAGGGGCAACTTGGCCGAAGGCTTGATGGTCAGGCCCAGTTCGCCGATGCCTGTGTCGCCGCGCAGGGAAGGCGCGTCCATGTCGTAGCCGTTCGTCGTCGCTCTGGCCTTGCTGTCGAATTCGTGTTCCCAGGCCGCGCCGATGTAGGGGCTGACGTATTCGTTGACCGTGTAGGCGAAGCGGGAGCCGAAACGCAGACGGGAGGAACACGTGTCGTCAAAATCCACCGGATCGCCGGTGGAAAGCTTTACGGAATCGCCTCCCTGCCGGGTCCACAAATATTTGCCGTACAGGTCGAGGGAAGCCTTGTCCGTGATGTTCCAGACATAGCCCGCGCCGAGGTGGAAGCCGTGATAGGCGGACTGGGAATCATATTTCGCCTTGCGGCCTTGACTGTCGCGCAAATCTGAACTGCTGTACGAATTTTGAACGTTGCCCGCCCGGAAGGACGCTTCCGCGTAGATATGCCCCGGCCCGGTGTCCACAAAGTCCATGCGGCCGAGCAGGCCGCCGCCGGTATGGCTGATGTTGCCGTCGCCTTGGACGGAGGCGGCGTTGCTGAAGGAATTGTAGGTGTCGTAGGAACCGTTGCCGTACTCGAAGAACGCGCCCAGGGTCAGCCATCCCGGCGTCAGGTTCGCCCCGAAGGAAAGGCCGGCCAGCAGGGACAGGCTGGACATGTCCACATGCGAGCCCGAGTTGTAGCGGACTTTGCCGCCGGAGAGCGTTCCGAACACGTCAAGGCCGTGGCCTGTCTCAATGCCCGCCCGTCTGGCGGCTCTTACGGCGTCGGCCATGCCCGGCCCGGCCACGAGATCCGCGCCGAGGTTCACAAGGCTCAATCCGCTGAGAAAGCCTTCGGACAGTGCTTTTGTCTGTTCGTTGACCCTCGCGCCGGAAACCGTCGCCTGGAGGCGGTTGCCCTGTATGCTGATGTCAAATTCGTACTTCAGGGTCACGCCCTGCATGCCTTCGCCCCTGCTTCTGCTGTTGGCCGTGGCCCCGATGAGGGTCGCCGCGTCAATGAGCGTGATGTTGTCGCCCGCTTTCAGGGGGGAGGACGATCCCTCAATGCCCACGTTGGCTGTGGCGGCGGATATGTCCGCGATGCCGCTGACGGAAAGCATGCTTCCGCCGTTGCCCATGGCGGACGGCACATAGAAATTCATGGTTTTGCCCGCCATGTTCAGATCGCCCGTGTAGGCCGCGCTGCCGTGCACGTCCAGCTGGGAGAGGGAAACGGCGTTTCCTCCCGTGTCGAAGGTTGTGCCGTTGTACAGGGCCAGCTTGTCCGAGATGGTTCCGCTGCCGGACAGGGCCAGGGTTCCGGCCTGCACCGTGGTCGTGCCGCTGTAGGTGTTGGCCCCGGCAAGGGTCAGGGTTCCCGCGCCGGTCTTGGTGAAGCCGCCGCTGCCTGACAGAGCGCCGCCGAAGGCGACCGAGCCGCCGTTGTCGTCAATGGCGTTGCTTCCCGCGCCGAGCGTCCAGGCTTTCGAGTAGGAGTTGCCGGTCAGTTGCAGCGTGCCGCCGTCCAGCATGTTTGCGCCGGAACCGATATTGGCGTCGCTGCCGATGCTCAGGGTTCCGCCCAGCACCGCGGTCCTGCCGCTGTAGGTGTTCGCGCCGGCGAGGGTCAGGGTTCCCGCGCCGGTCTTGGTCAGGGAGCCGGCGCCGGAAATGTCGCCGGAGAGCGCGCCGTTGCCGGAGGAGGCGTCAAAGGTGGCCAGGCTGTTCAGCGTGAAGTCGTTGGCAAGGGAACGGTCGCCGGAAAAGCCCAGGGTCGTGCCGCCGTCCATTGTCACCGCTCCCGTGCCGAAGGCCGCGTCGCTTCCGGCGATGATTCTGCCCTGGCTGACCGTGGTGCCGCCGCTGTAGGTGTTGGTCCCGGCGAGGGTCAGGGCGCCGTATCCCTGCTTGGTCAGGGCGCCCGTGCCGCTCATGGTTCCGGCATAGGTTCCGGCGCTCGTCTGGTCAAAGACCACCGCCGCGTTGTTCACAATGTCGCCGGGCAGGCTGGCCGTGTTGCCCTGCAAGGTCCCGGCGTCAACCACGGAACCGCCGCTGTAGGTGTTCGCTCCGGTGAGGATCAGCGTTCCCGCGCCCGTCTTGGTGAGCGTCGTTCCGTCCCAGCCGTAGGTTGTTCCCGCGCCGGGCGTGGTGTTGTCGGCAAGGTCCGCGCTCAGGGTGAAGTCGCTGGCCACGTTGAACGTCCCGTGCGCGTTCGTCGTCTGCTCCCATGCGAGGCCGGAGGAGTTGAGGACCAGATCATGGTTGGAGTTTTCACGGGTAACGGTTGCTGTCATGAAGGAATTCAGACCGGTCGAGACCGCGTTGCCGGCGACGAGCACGGTGTCAAAGTCGGCGCTGATGCCGCTGTCCGTCCTGATCAGCGTGATGGGGCCGGAGCCGGAATAGCTTGCTATGTTCAGGGTCGCGTTCGGGTTGACAGTCATGCTCGCCGCCGTGATGTCCGCCAGCGCCGAATCCGGCGTGACCCCGAGCGTCGTCCCCGAAGCTACGGTGAACGCGCCGCTGAGGCTGAGCATGGAGTCCGGCCCGAGGGTCAGCCCGCCGCCCGAGAGCGTCGCGCTGTCCTGCATGGTGATGCTGTTGAGCGTGAGCGTGCCCGCGCCCGTCTTTTCCAGCGCGCCGGTGCCGGAGAGCACGCCCGCATAGGTTCCGTCGCTGGTCTGGTCGAAGATGATGGTCGCGTTGTTGGCGATATCCCCTTGCAGGCTCGTCGTGTCGCCCTTCAGCGTTCCGGCGGAAATCATGGTTCCGCCGCTGTAGGTGTTGGCCCCGGTCAGGGTCAGGATTCCCGCGCCGCTCTTGGTCAGGAAGCCCGAGCCGCTCATGACTCCGGCGTAGGTTCCGTCGCTTGTCTGATCAAATTCCACGAGGAAGTTGTTGAGGATATCCCCTTGCAGGCTCGTCGTGTCGCCCTTCAGGGTCCCGGCGAAAACCGTGGTTCCGCCGCTGTAGGTGTTGGCCCCGGTCAGGGTCAGGGTTCCCTCGCCGGTCTTGGTGAAGCCGCCGCTGCCGGAAAGGACGCCGCCGAAGGCGACCGTGCCGCCGTTGTCGTCAATGGCGTTGCTTCCCGCGTCCAGGGTCCAGTTTTTCATGTAGGGGCTGCTGCCGGTCAGCAGCAGGGTGCCGCCCGCCAGCGTGTTTGTGCCGGAGCCGATATTGGCGTCGCCGCCGATGCTCAGGGTTCCCGCACCGACCGTGGTGTTGCCGTAGGAGTTCGCGCCGGTCAGGGTCAAGGTTCCCGCGCCGGTCTTGGTGAAGCCGCCGCTGCCGGAAAGGACGCCGTTGAAGACGACCGAGCCGCCGTTGTCGTCAATGGCGTTGCTTCCCGCGCCGAGGGTCCAGTTTTTCGCGTAGGAGGAGCCGGTCAGCAGCAGGGTTCCGCCCGCCAGTGTGTTTGTGCCGGAGCCGATATTGGCGTCGCCGCCGATGCTCAGGGTTCCCGCGCTGACCGTGGTGTTGCCGTAGGCGTTCGCGCCGGTGAGGGTCAGGGTTCCCGTGCCGGTCTTGGTCAGGGCGCCGGAGCCGCTCATAACTCCGGCATAGGTTTCGGCGGTCGCCTGATTAAATTCCACAAGGGCGTTGTTGAGGATGTTCCCCTGCAGGCTCGTCGCGTTGCCCGCCAGCGTCCCGGCGGAAACCGTGGTGCCGCCGCTGTAGGTGTTCGCGCCGGTCAGGGTCAGGGTTCCCGCGCCGGTCTTGGTCAGGGAGCCCGCGCCGGAAACGACGCCGGAAAGCGTGCCGTCGCCGGAGGAGGTGTCAAAGGTCGTCAGGCTGTTCAGAATGAAGGCGTTGATCAGGGAGCGGACGCCGGAAAAGCCCAGGGTCGTGCCGCCGGCCATTGTCACCGCGCCCGTGCCGAAAGCGGTGTCGCTTCCGGCGATGAGCTTCCCGGCGGAAACCACGGAGCCGCCGCTGTAGGTGTTGGCCCCGGTCAGGGTCAGGGTGCCCGCGCCCGTCTTGGTCAGGGTCTTTCCGTCCCAGCCGTAGTAATCGCCCGCGTTGGGCGTCGTGTTGTCGGCAAGGACCGCGTCCAGGGTGAAGTCGCTCGTCACGTAGAACGTCCCGTGCGCGTTCGCCGTCAGGTTCCAGACGAGGCCGTGTTCAATGACCAGGTCCTTGTCGCCGTTTGCCTTGTAGACGCCGGCCCCGGTCAGGAAGGAATCCAGGCCGGTGGTGACCTGGCTGCCGCCGACGAGCACGTTGCTGAACATGCCGCTGATGCCGTTGCTGGTCGTGATCAGCGTGATGGGGCTGGAGCTGGAGTAGCTCGTCACGTTGAGGGTCGTGTTTGAGGCGATAGTCATGCTCGCCGCCGTGATGTCCGCCGCCGAACCGGGCGTGAGCACAAGGGTTGTCCCTGAAGCCACGTTGAACGCGCCGCTGAGGATGAGCTGCGCGCCCGGCGCGAGGGTCAGCCCGCCGGCCGTGAGCGACGCGCTGCCTTGCGTGGCGCTCGCGGCGAGGGTGAGCATGCCGTTTCCCTGCTTGGTCAGGGCGC
Organism: Desulfovibrio sp.; assembly: GCA_031272405.1. Lineage (GTDB taxonomy): Bacteria > Desulfobacterota > Desulfovibrionia > Desulfovibrionales > Desulfovibrionaceae > Desulfovibrio. The sequence goes on from JAISTW010000002.1 coordinate 13,127, forward strand.
CTGTGCCGGTAATGACGCCGGAAAGGGTTTGGTTGGCGGACTGGTTGAAAAGCAGGGTCCCGTCATTGAGGATGTTCCCGGCGTAGCTGCCGTTGCCCAATGTGCCGGTGACTGCCAGGGTCCCGGCGTTGACCGTGGTCCCGCCGCTGTAGGTGTTGGCCCCGGCAAGGGTCAACACGCCGGAGCCGTCCTTGGTCAGGCTGCCCGCGCCGGAAATGACGCCGGAAAGGGTTTGATTCGCGGACTGGTTGAAAAGCAGAGTCCCGGCGTTGGCGATGTTCCCGGCGTAGCTGCCGTTGCCCAGTGTGCCGGTGACTTCCAGGGTATCACCGGCAAGCGCAAGCGCTGTGTCGCCGCTGTAGGTGTTGTTCCCGGCCAGGGTCAGGGTTCCGCCGCCGGCCTTGGTGAAGCCGCCGGAGCCGGAAAGAACGCCGTTGAAGGCCACCGGGCTGCCGTTGTTATTAATAATGTTGCTCCCCGCGCCGAGGGTCCAGTTTTTCGCGTAGGAGGAGCCGGTGAGGCGCAGGGTTCCGCCCGCCAGGGTGTTTGTGCCGGAGCCGATATTGGAGTCGCTGACGATGCTCAGGGTTCCCGCGCTGACCGTGGTGCCGCCGCTGTAAGTGTTGGGATTGCTCAGGATGAGGGTTCCCGCGCCGGTCTTGGTCAGGGAGCCTGTGCCGCTCATGCTGCCGGAATAGGCAGCGTCGCTCGCCTGGTCGAAGATCACGGCGCCGTTGTTGAGGATATTCCCTGTCGTCAGGCTGCTCGTACTGCCCACCAGCGTCCCGGCTGCAACGGTGATCCCGGTGATGGTATTGCTCCCGGTCATGGTCAGAGTCCCCGCGCCGCTCTTGGTCAGGTTCCCGCCGCCGCTCATGATTCCGGCGTAGGTTCCGTCCGTCGCCTGATCAAACTCCACGACGGCGGTGTTGACGATATTTCCTTGCAGGCTCGTGGTGTCGCCCTTGAGCGTTCCGCCGGAAACCGTGGTGCCGCCGCTGTAGGTGTTGGCCCCGGCGAGGGTCAGGGTTCCCGTGTCGGTTTTGGTCAGGGAGCCGTCGCTGGAAATGACGCCGGAAAGGGTTTGGTTGGCGGACTGGTTGAAAAGCAGAGTCCCGTCATTGTGGATGTTCCCGGCGTAGCTGCCGCCCCCCAGCGTGCCGGTGACTTCCAGCGTCCCGGCGTTGACCGTGGTCCTGCCGCTGTAGGTATTGTTCCCGGCCAGGGTCAGGATTCCCGCGCCGTTCTTGGTCAGGGAGCCTGCCCCGGAAACGACGCCGGAGAGTGTGCCGTTGCCGGAGGACGTGTCAAAGGTCGCCAGGCTGTTCAGAATGAAGGCGTTGACCAGGGAACGGTTGCCGGAAAAGCCCAGGGTCGCGCCGCCCTCCATGGTCACCGCTCCCGTGCCCAAAGCCCAGTCGCTTCCGGCGATGATTGCGCCCTGGCTGATGGTGGTCCCGCCGCTGTAGGTGTTGGCCCCGCTCAGGGTCAGGTCGCCCACGCCGGTCTTGGTCAAAGAACCTGTGCCGCTCATGAGCCCGGCATAGGTTCCGGCGCTCGTCTGGTCAAAGACCACCGCCGCGTTGTTTTCGATATTCCCTTGCAGGCTGGTCGTGTTGCCCGCCAGCGTCCCGGCGGAAACCAGGGAACCGCCCGTGTAGATATTGGCCCCGGTCAGGGTCAGGGTGCCCGCGCCCGTCTTGGTGAGCGTCTTTCCGTCCCAGCCGTAGGTCGTTCCCGCGCCGGAATATGTGTTGTCGGCAAGGCCCGCGCTCAGGGTGAAGTCGCTGGCCACGTTGAAGGTGCCGTGCGCGTTCGCTGACAGGTTCCAGACGAGGTCGGAGTTGACGACCAGATCATGGTTGGAGTTTTCCTTGGTAACGGTTGCCGTCATGAAGGAATCCAGGCCGTCCGTCGGGTTGACGGCGTTGCCGCCGACGAGCACGTTGCTGAACGTGCCGGTGATGCCGTTGTCTGTTTTGATCAGCGTGATGGAGCCGGAACCGGAATAGCTTGCTATGTCCAGGGTCGCGCCCGAGGCGATAGTCACGCTCGCCGCATGGATGTCCTCCAGCGCCGAATCCGGCGTGACCCCGAGCGTCGTCCCCGAAGCTATGGTGAACGCGCCGTCGAGCCAGAGCCTTGTGTTCGGCGCAATGGTCAGCCCGCCGCTCAGGAGCGCCGCGCTGTCTTGCATGGTGGTATTGGCGAGGGTGAGCATGCCCGCGCCGGTCTTTTCCAGTCTGCCGCCGCCGGAGAGCACGCCCGTATAGGTTCCGTCGCCGGCTTGGTCAAAGACGATGGTCGCGTTGTTGGCGATATTCCCCTGCAGGCTCGTCGCGTCGCCCTTCAGCGTCCCGGCGGAAACCGTTGTCCCGCCGCTGTAGGTGTTGGTTCCGGAAAGCGTCAGGGTTCCCGCGCCGGTCTTTATCAACGCGCCGCTGCCGGAAAGAACGCCGCTGAAGGAGACCGCGCCGCCGTTGTCGTCAATGGCGTTGGCGCCCGCGCCGAGGGTCCAGTCTTTCGCGTAGGAGTTGCCGGTCAGTTGCAGCGTGCCGCCGTCCAGCATGTTTGCGCCGGAGCCGATATTGGCGTCGCTGTCGATGCTCAGGGTTCCGGCGGAAACCGTGGTCCCGCCGCTGTAGGTGTTGGCCCCGCTCGTCAGGGTCAGGGTTCCCGCGCCGGTCTTGGTCAAAGAACCTGTGCCGCTCATGGCTCCGGCGTAGGTTCCGTCGCTCGTTTGGTCAAAGATGACGGCGGCGTCGTTGAAGATGAAACCTTGCAGGCTGGTCGTATCGCCCTGGAGCGTCCCCTCGGAAACCGTGGTCCCGCCGCCGTAGGTATTGGCCCCGCTCAGGGTCAGGGTTCCCGCGCCGGTCTTGGTCAGGGAGCCCGCGCCGCTCATGACGCCGGAATAGGTTCCGACGCCGGTCTGGTCGAAGATCACTCTGGTCTGGTTGAGGATATTCCCTTGCAGGCTCGCGGCGTCGCCCGCCAGGGTTCCCGCGCTGACGGTCGTTCCGCCGCTGTAGGTGTTGGTTCCGGAAAGCGTCAGGGTGCCCGCGCCGGTCTTGGTGAATCCGCCCGTGCCGGAAAGGACGCCGCCCAAAGTCACCGCGCCGCCGTTGTCGTCAATGACGTTGTCGCCCGCGTCGAGGGTCCAGTCTTTCGTGTAGGAGGGGCCGGTGAGCAGCAGGGTCGCGCCCGCCAGGGTGTTCACGCCGCCGCCGATATTGTCGTCGCTCCCGATGCTCAGGGTTCCCTCGCTGACCTTGGTGTCGCCCGTGTAGGTGTTCGCGCCGGTGAGGGTCAGGGTCCGGTTGAGGCCCGTCTTTTCAATGCCGCCGCTCCCCGTGATCACGCCGTCGAGGGTGATGTCGGCCTGGGTGTGCAGCTTGACCAGGGGGCTGCCCGCCGCGCCCGTGGGCGTGGTGTCCAGCAAGGTAATGTGGGCGGTTCCGATGTCGGCGGCGAACTGGATGAACTCGAAATTCAACACCTTGGGGATGGTCACGTCCGCCTCCCACACCAGGGTGTTGCCGCTGAAGAAGTCGCCCTGTGTTGTTGGGGAGAATGCGTAGCCGCCGTAAACGTTGTTGTGGAATGTGCCGCCTTGGACGATCACGGTGTTGTTGTTGGCCGAGCCGGCGCCCGCCAGAATCGTGCCGCCGTATACAATATACACATCGGCCCCAGCTCCGATGAGCACGGTGTTGTTGCTGACCGTGGCGGTTCCGCCGGCGGCGGCTCTGGCGATGCCACCGGAAACCCTTGACGCCTTCCCTTCGATCCACACGCTGTTGTTGTCGGCCGTCGAGGTGAGGCCGCTGTAAGCCACTCCGCCGTAAACCGTGCTGGAGACGGAATTGGGCATTACGTGCACGGAGTTGCCGGTGGCCACGGCGTTTCCGTTGCCGCCTTCGACCATAGCCTCCCCGCCGATGCTTGTATTTGCATAACTCGCCAGGTGGTCGGTGAAGACCTCCACGCTGTTGTTCCGGGCGCTTTGATCGCCGGGGCCTTGGGCCCGCCCGCCGTAGGCGTTATAGACGATGCCGTTGAGGATGATCAGCTGGTTGTTGTCGGCGGGCAGGGAGAAGTCGCTGCCGTTGGGAGCGTCGCTGTTGCCGTAGGCGGTATCGCGGCTACCGTTAGAGTTGATGGTGATGGTGTGCGGGTCGGCGGCGAAGGTTTGCGGCGGGGCGGACAGCAGGGCGAAGAGCAAAAGTGCGGCCCACAGGGGGGCAAAGGCCCGATGCGCGGTCAGGGGCGGCCGGGGCGCCTGGCCGGGAGAAATCCGCGTACCGGCCGGAGGGCGAAAAACCGAAACGGCGCGGAGCGCCGCCCTCGCGGGAGTATATGGGAAGAGCCCCCGGGCCGTGGGACGCAATGAACTCTGAAGAAACGCGGCCGCGATTGTCATGTGACTTTCCGCCTTTCTCGTCAGGTATATGTGAACGAACAATTATTTACAGGGTATAGTCGCCAGGCGGCCAAACTCCAGCTTGTCTTTTGAGACGCATCAAGACTTGCCGTAAAGATATAATTTTGTAATTCGGCCGCTCTGAAATGTTTCCTTAGGACAACATTTTTTTCTTGTCAAGCTTTCCCCGGCGCGCATCGCGACTTTCTTGGGAAAAAAGCGAGCATGCACGCCGTCATCCCGTTCATCCCGACGCCCATTCCGTTCGCGGCCCGCCGGACGGTTCGCGGTGGAAACAGGCAGCGCCCGCGCGCTCCGCCTGTGGAGACGATTTGTCTTGCCTTTTTTGCCGGCATGGTTTACCCTGACTTTTTTTACACGCGAATCAGCATTCAGAAAATACAGTTCGACGCGGAGGCAATATGAGCAAAGAATGTGTTTTTTGCGGCAAAAAGCCGCAGGTGGGCAACCTGGTCAGCCACTCCAACATCAAGACCAAGCGGCGCTTCAATCCCAACCTGCAGCGCGTGCGGCACCAGTTCCCGGACGGCAGGGTGCGCGCGCTCATGGTCTGCACCCGCTGCCTGCGTTCGGGGGTCGTCGTCAAACCCGTCGTCGCCAAAGGCTAGGGCAACCTCAAATTCCGGAAGGGCGGGGGGGCGCGCCCGCAAAAGCCTTTTCCCCTCTCCGGGGACCGTTTTATCCTTAACAGGTGTCCCCAACTCTCCAGGGCATCGTTTTTCCTCACACTTCAAAAACACGCGAGGAGGCCCACAATGGGCCTCCTGGCGGGCATTTCAGGGCGGAAGAGGCGCGCCCTGAAAATATCTAAGGCCGTCAGTCGGCCTGCGTCCGGAGAAACGCCGGGACGTCGGGGTCGTCGCCGAAGTAACAGTGGTCAACCTGGCCGGGTTCGTGCCGGGGCGCTTCGTTCATGCTGAGCATGCGTCCGTGCAGCGCTTCCGTGGCCTGACCGCGGCGCTTCTGCCTCTGGAACGTCGGGATGTCGGTGTAGTTTTCCAGCCCGGGAAGGGGTTCAAAGATGAAACCGTCGCCGGAGGTGTAGCGCTCCGGCTGGGGAGAGGGCGGACGGCGTCTCACGGGCGGCGTGCTTCGGTCCTCGTCGTGCGGCTTGCCGCGCCACGCGCCGTTTGTCGCCGGTTCCGGCGTCAGCGTGTTTCGGTCTTCGCCGTACGGCCTGGGGCCGCCGAAAGTCTGCGTCCCCCTGCCGTTCCTCCCGAGATCCGGGTTGAGCACGGTGACTTTGCCCGGAAGCTGCTTCACGGGCACGGCGGGTTCAATGCCGGTCGCGATGACGGTGACCCGGATCTCGTCGCCGAGGTCCTCGTCAAAGAGCAGGCCGAACTTGATGTTGACGTCTTCGGGCGCGGCCTCGGCGATGATGTCGCCTATCTCCTGGATTTCCTGCCCCGTGATGTCGTCGGCGGCGGTGATGTTGTACAGGACGGCCTTGGCGCTTTCCAGGGACACGTTTTCCAGCAGCGGGCTCATGATGGCCCGCTGCGTCGCCTCGCGGGCGCGGTTCTCGCCCGAGGCGATGCCGGTGCCCATGAGGGCCAGTCCCGCTTCGGACATGGCCGTGCGCACGTCGGCAAAGTCGACGTTCAGCACGGCCGGGGCGACGATGACGTCGGAAATGCCCTTGACGGCGTAATAGAGAACATTGTTGGCCTGCTGCAGCAGGGCCTTGAAGGGGGTGTTTTTGGGCGCGAAGGGCACCAGCCGGTCGTTGGGCACGATGAGCAGACTGTCCACATGCTGGCGCAGGTTTTCCAGACCGTTTTCCGCGGCCATCTTGCGCTTTTTGCCTTCGTAGGCGAAGGGCATGGTGACCACCCCCACGGTCAGCGCTCCCATCTCCTTGGCGATCTGGGCTATGACCGGCGCCGCGCCGGTGCCGGTGCCGCCGCCCATGCCGGCGGTGACGAAAACCATGTCCGTTTCGGCCAGGGCGTCGCGGATGCTCGCCTTGCTTTCAATGGCGGCATCCTGGCCCACCGCCGGCATGGACCCGGCCCCCAGACCCTTGGTCAGCTTTTCTCCCAGTTGTATTTTGAAGGGAGCGTCCATTTTTTTGAGATGCTGCAGGTCCGTGTTGGCGCAGATGAACTGAACGCCCCGCAGCCCGGAGGCGATCATGTGCTGCACGGCGTTGCCGCCGCCCCCTCCCACGCCGATGACCTTGATTTTTGCCGGCAGCTCGGATGAAATGTCAATGTCGTTTACAATAGACTGAGCCATAGAGCCTCCCCTTTTGCTTTTGCCCGCGTGAATTCATGCTTGAAAACGTTCCCGTCAAAATACCGCCGATAATATTCCGGAACCGGAAGCGTTTCCGGATCAGGACACATCCTTGAACCACCTTTTGAAGCGTGTGAGTATCGCGTTGAAAACGCCCGTCTCTGTGCCGCGGGGAGAGAAAGGTTTCGGCCCGCCCGCTTCCTGCTCTGCCCCGTAACGCAACAACCCGACCGCCGTGGCGTATTTCGGGCTGCCGACGACGTCTTTCAGCCCGCCCACATCGCGCGGATACCCGATGCGGGTGGGAAGATTGAAAATTTGTTCCGCCAGTTCCTGACAGCCGTAAATCAGGGATGTTCCCCCCGTCAGCACAATTCCCGCCCCGATCAGGTCTTTGTACCCGGATTTGACGAGGGTCTGGTCAACGAGATAGAGAATTTCCTCCATGCGCGGCTCGCATATTTCGGCCAGCACCTGACGGGAGAGACGCCTGGGTTCCCTTCCGCCCACGCTCGGAACTTCGATGAACTCGTTGGAGTGAATCATGTCGGCCAGCGCGCAGCCGTATTTCAGCTTGATGCGTTCGGCCGAGCCGACCGGCGTGCGCAGCCCGAAAGCTATGTCGTTGGAAAGGTTCTGGCCCCCGATGGCCAGAACGGCGGTGTGCTTTATGGCGTTGTTGGCGAAGATGGCGATATCCGTGGTGCCGCCCCCCAGATCAACGAGGGCGACGCCGATTTCCCGCTCTTCCCCCGTCAGCACGGCCTTGGCCGAGGCCAGGGATTCAAGGGCGATGTCCGCGACTTCCAGGCCGGCGCGGCGGCAGGAGCGCACGATGTTCTGCGCGGAGGAAACGGCCCCGGTGACGATGTGGACTTTCACCTCAAGGCGCACGCCGGCCATGCCGAGCGGGTCGGCGATGCCGCGCTGGGCGTCCACAATGTATTCCTGGGGCAAAATGTGGATGACTTCCCGGTCGGCCGGTATGGCGACGGCCCGCGCCGCGTCAATGGCCCGGTCTATGTCGTTCTGGGCGACTTCGCCGCCCTTGACGGCGATGATGCCGTGGCTGTTGAGCCCCATGATGTGCCCGCCGGCTATGCCCACATAGACGGCGTTGATTTCGCAGCCGGCCATAAGCTCCGCGTTTTCCACGGCCTTGCGGATGCCCTGCACGGTCTGCTCGATGTTCACCACGACGCCTTTGCGCAGGCCGGTGAAGTCGCTTTCTCCGACTCCCACTATGTCCACAACGCCGGTTTCCTGCATTTCGCCGACCACCGCGCAAATTTTGGTGGTGCCGATGTCAAGTCCCACTATCAGATTGGGGTTGCCGCTCATACATCCCCCTCGCCAAGCGCGCGTCGCGAAAAAATCTCAATGAGGCGTCGTGAAAACATGCCGTCATCCCTGCCGCATATTGTTGAACAGAACCCATACATTGCCGTCGGCGGCTCTTATCTGGCGCACGTTCTGCAACTCGCGTCTCCGCGCCAGATCCCCCATGGCCAGCCCCATTCTGGTCAGGTTTTTATTCCAGTCGTCTGTGGCTATGGACAGACGCATCTCGCGGTCCTCAAGGTATATTTCCACCGCCCCGGCCGCTGTCGCGGCGACCTGGGCTATAATGCCGGATTCCAGCGGCAGGGTGCCGCTTTGCATGTCCTTCAGCATTTTGGAGAGATAGGGGACAATTTCTTCCGCGCCCTGCTCAATGACCAGCGTCGGCAAGGAAAGAAAATTGGCGCTTTCCACGGGCGCGATGGCCTCCCCCATTTCATTGGCGTAGTACAAAATGCCGTCCTTGCGCAGCCAGAAAGACGGCATCCGTTCTTTCAGCTTTATGACGAATCTGTCAGGCAACAGCCGTTTTATGGAAACTTCCCGCACCCAGGGGGTGCGCAGCAAATCTTTTTCCGCGTCGGCTATGTTCACGGAAAGCGAGTTCTCCCCTTCCCTGATGCCGCTGTAGCGCAGAACCATTTCCTTGGCGAGGCGCACATTGCCGACCACATCCACGTGTTTTGTCTGAAAAAACGCGCTGGTGACGGCTTCATTGTAAATCCATATGGAAAGGCGGCACAGCAGGACGGACACCCCCGCCACGCAGCACAACAGCAACGCGACCGTCCCGAATTTTTTTATCCCGCCGATGCTTTTCATCCGGCCGATATGGCCGACCCGCCTGAATTCCCGCCATATCCCGAACCTGGCCGGCCTGTTTTCGGGCGGCGTTTTTACATAGGCGTTACGGGCTTTCCGGTTGAATTTGTGCAAAAGCGGCATGGAACACCCCGGTGTCAGACGATCCTGACTTCGGTCTGCAGTGTTATTCCCGTTTGGCGCAGAACAGCCGTTCTGGCCTCCTCAATCATGTCCAGGGCCGCCGTGGCGCTCCCCGAACCTTCGTTGACCAGAAAATTGGCGTGGAGAGGAGAGAAGATCATCCCGCCGCGGCCTTTTCCCCTGAAGCCGGCGTCCTCCAGCAGACGGCCGGCGGGCGTCAGAGCGGACGGATTCTTGAAAACACACCCGGCGCTCCACGCGTTTAGAGGTTGTTTAGACTTTTTCTCAAAAAAGTATTGAAACATGCGTTTATCAATGCCATTCCTTTGGGACTTGGTCAAGACAAATATTGCCTCAAGAATAATAAAATTTTTTTTCTCCCCGGGGATGGAAAAGCTGCGGTAGCCGTAGTCGAACTTTTCGGCGGGGACTGTTTTAACGCAACCGTCCGCGATTATTTGAATACTCTCAAGATGGGCGGCGGTCTGGGCGCCGAAGGAGCCGGCGTTCATGGCGATGCAGCCGCCCACGCTGCCGGGAATGCCGACAAGGCCTTCCAGTCCTGAAAGCCCGTTTTTCAGACAGAAGCGCAAAAGTCTGGACATGGGCGCGCCCGCTCCGACGCGCACACGCGCCCTGTCGTCCTCTTCGGCGACCGTCAGGGGACTGTGCGCCCGGTTGAGCCGCACCAGAACAAAGGGGAGCCGGCCGTCCCGGGCGAGAATATTGCTTCCCGCCCCGAGCGCCAGCGCTTCCCCGCCCCAGGCGCGGAGGCGTTCCGGCAGAATATCCAGATCATGCCGCGTCTCAAGGACGATTTCGGCGATGGCCGTGCCGCCCAGACGCAGCGTGGTGCGTTCCGCGAGCGAGGGATCAGGCGTTTCACGCATGTGAAGTCCCCAGAAACAACGGCCCCAGCCGGGTGATGGTGCCTGCGCCCAGGGTCAGCAGCACGTCCCCGGGGTTGAGCTGGCCGGGCAGGGCTTCGGCGAGTTTTTCCAGACTTTGAAAAAACAGGACGGGCGTATTTGAAACCTGGTGTATCCCCTGGGCAAGGCTCTGGCTGGAGACGCCGGGAATGGGTTTTTCGCCTGCGGGATATATTTCCGTGAGCAGAAGCAGATCCGCCGGGTCGAAAACCTTGCAGAATTCCCCGAACAGGGCCTGCGTCCGCGTGAAGCGGTGCGGCTGGAAGGCGACCACAAGACGCCGACGCGGAAAGACCTGGCGCGCCGTGTCCAGCGTCGCCGCGATCTCCGCCGGATGATGGCCGTAGTCGTCCACAACGCTGACGCCGTTCTTTTCTCCCTTGAATTCAAAACGCCGTCCGACGCCGCCGAAATTCTCCAGCCCGCGGCGGCAATCATCAAAGGATATTCCGGTTTCCAGGGCGGCCCCCACGGCGCCGAGGGCGTTGAGAATATTGTGTCGTCCGGGCTGCGGCAGGAGTATCTCCCCCAGTTTCTGGCCGTCAAGCCATGCCTCGAAACTGTTTTTCGAACCGCTCTCAAGAAGAACGGCGCGCAGACGATTTGCCGCTGAAAACCCGTATGTTAGGAATGGACGTTTGATGAGCGGCAAAAGGGCGCGAACGCCGGGATCATCCCCGCAGACGACATTGAGGCCGTAAAAAGGAATCTTGTTCATGAACTGCGTGAAGGCGGCGTCAATGGCCTCGCGGGTCTTGTAATGATCCAGATGGTCGGTGTCCACATTGGTGACGATGTTGATGATGGGCAGCAGGCAAAGGAAGGAGCCGTCGGATTCGTCCGCTTCGGCTATGAGATATTCGCCGCGCCCCAAACGGGCGTTGGTTCCGTATGCGTTCAGCCGCCCGCCGATGATGACTGTGGGGTCTAGGCCGGCCGTGTCGAAAATGCCGGCCGTCAGCGAAGTGGTCGTCGTTTTGCCGTGCGTTCCGGCCACGGCTATGCCCTGACGCAGACGCATCAGCTCCGCCAGCATCTCCGCCCTGGGAATGACGGCGATATCGCGGCGGCGGGCTTCCTCCACCTCTGGATTGTCGGCGGCGACGGCCGTTGACTTTACAAGCACCTGCACATTGCCGACATTTCCGGCGGCATGCCCCACATGCACGGCTGCGCCCAACTGACGCAAATGTTTGACGACAGCCGAATCGGACAGGTCCGAGCCGGAAACCTCATAGCCCAGATTCAGCAGAACCTCGGCTATGCCGCTCATGCCCGCGCCGCCGATGCCCACCATGTGTATGCGTCTGATTTTGTGTTTCATCGCCTCTTCTCCCGCATGTCTCGCGTTTCTTCCAGTACCGCCAGCACGCGCGCCGCCGCGTCCGCGCGGGCCATCTTCAGGGCGGCGCGGGACATGCGTTTGCGGCGTTCCTCGTCGGCGAACATCTCCAGCAGCAGCGCGGCGACGCTGTCCGCGTCCAGATCGGATTGCCGGATCGCCGTCGCCATTCCGTATTTTTCAAGAATACGCGCGTTGCGCGTCTGATGATCGTTCGCGGCATGGGGAAAGGGCACCAGGATGCAGGGCAGGCCGGCGGCGCAGAGTTCCGCCGCCGTGCTCGCGCCGGCCCGGCATATGACCAGGTCGGCCCATGCGTAGGCCCGGGCCATGTCGTCAATGAACGCGCTGACGCATTCCGGCGCGCAACCCGCTTGCGCGTAGGCCTGTTTTACGGCGGATTCCTCGTTCCTGCCGCTCTGGTGCCGTATTTCCACGCCTGCCGCCGTCAGGGCGGGCAATATTTTCGGCATGAAGTCGTTCAGGGCTTTCGCGCCCTGGGAACCGCCCAGAACAAGCAGTCTGCGCGTGGAAAAGCGCCTTTCGGAACCGCCGACGGCGCATATGTCCCTGCGCACCGGGTTTCCCGTCAGGACGCATTTTTGTGGGGGAAAACCCGTGGTGTCGGGCCAGGAAAGGCAGACGCGCCGGGCGAAGCGGCTGACGAAACGGTTGCTTGTTCCGGCTACGGCGTTTTGCTCGTGCAGGACGCAGGGCACGCCGCACAGGGCGGCTGCGGCCACGGGGGCGAAGGACGCGTAGCCGCCGAACCCCAGCACGACTTGCGGACGCCATTGTCTGATCATGCCCACGGCCTGAATCACCGCAGCCGTCATCATGACGCCCGCTGCCGCGGCCCGCGGGCCGCGTCCCAAAAATCCGCGTACCGGCAGCCCCTCAAAGGCGATTCCGTGCCCGGCCGCTATTTCTTTTTCCGGTCCCCGGCGGGAGCCCGCGAGTTTCAGGCGCAGATCGGGAAAGCGCCGCCGCAGTTCCTCCGCTACGGCGAGGGCCGGGAAAATATGCCCGCCGGTGCCGCCGGCGGCCAGAATAACGCTCTTCACTGCGTGTTCGTCCTTGAATAGTTCATCAGCAGACCTATGCAGATCATGGTCGCAACGAGGCTGCTGCCGCCGTAACTTATGAGCGGCATCGGCACGCCCTTGGGGGGCGCCACGCCCATGACCACAGCCAGATTCAGGGCCGCGCCTATGCCGAGAATGGCGGTCAGCCCGAAGGCTGTAAAGCGGTCGCGCAGATTGACTTGGGCCATGACGATGCGGTAACAGCGCCAGAAAAGCAGGGCGAACAAAGCCATGATCAGGCTGACGCCGACAAAGCCGGTTTCTTCAGCCAGCACGGCCATGATGAAATCCGTGTGCGTCTCCGGTAAAAAATACATCTTCTGCTTGCTCGCTCCGATCCCCAGACCGAAAAAGCCGCCCGACCCGATGGCGAGCAGGGACTGGGCCAGTTGGTATCCGGTATCCTGCGCATCCCGAAAAGGTTCCAGAAAGGCCAGAAGACGGCGCAGACGATAGGGAGAGGCGATGGCCAGGGCCAAAGCCCCGGCGCAGGCCAGAGACACTGAGAAGAAGATGTAGATGAAGCGCGTTCCCCCCGCGATGCACATGAAGAACAGCAGACCGGCCAGAATGACGGCGCTGCCGAAGTCGGGCTGCAAGAGGAGAAGGACGCAGAAAAGCCCTGTCACGGCAAAGGGCGGTATGACGCCGCGGCTGAATGTTTTGATCAAATCCTGTTTGGAGCTCATGAAATAGGCGAGGTACATGACGACGGCTATTTTCACGAATTCCATGGGCTGTAATGAGACGGGGCCCAACGGTATCCAGCGTTTGGCGCCGTTGACGGTCGGAGTCAGGGGCGACAGCGTGACGAGCAGCAGAAGAAGGGCGGCGAAAAGCGCCGGATACTGCAATCTGTACAGCCAGGATTTTGAGATGACCGCGGCGCCCCACAGGCACAAGCCGCCCGCGACGGCGAAGACGAGCTGACGCTTGAAAAAATAGTATTTGTCGCCGGTATATTCTTCCGCCCTGATGCCGCTGGAGGAAAGCACCATAATCAGACCGATGCCGAGAATGACCATGGCGACCACAAAAAGCCACCAGTCGAAACGTCCTGTTTCACTCGCGGAGCCCTTCTGCGATGCGTTCAGGATGCTGCCGCGGAAATTTTTTTCAGTGAAGAAATTTTTCATGGCAGGGCTTCCACAATACGTCTGAAGTCGTTTCCCCGTTCCATATAGTTGGCGTAGAGGTCAAAGCTGGATGTTCCGGGCGAGAGCAGCACCACGTCCCCCCTTTGGGCGTGATCGTTGAGCAGCCGCACCGCAGACTCCAGTTTTTCATGCCGGGTGATGGGGACTGTTCCCTGCCAGGCTTCCTCGAATTTTTCCCTGCTTGCGCCGAACAGGGCCACCTCCGCAACATGTTTTCCGACCAGACCGCGCAACCCCGCCAGATCCCCGCCCTTGAACTTGCCGCCGCACAGCAGTCGAACCGGCTTGTCCATGGCCTGCAGGGCTACCCGCAGCGCGGCGACGGTGGTGCATTTGGAGTCGTTTATGTAGGTGATTCCCCGGTGCAGCCGCACTGTCTCCAGACGGTGGGGAAGCGGATGGAAGGCGGCCACGGCCGATTCGGCGTTGGCCGCGCTTACGCCGAAAAAGCGGCAGGCCTGCCAGGCGGCTTCCATATTCAGCTTGTTGTGTTCTCCCAAAAGACGGCAGCCGGCAAAACGATTCGTGTTTTCAATGTAAACCTGACGGGCTTTCAGGTGAAAGGCCTTGGCCGGCGTTCGCAGTTCGGAAGCCAGAACGGCGAGGTCTCCTTCATCCTGACAGCGGAAAAGACGAAATTTGGCCTCGATATATTCGCGCATGTCCCTGTGGTAGTCCAGATGGTTGGAGGAAATGTTCAGAAGCACGCCCACCCGCGGACGAAAGGTGGAACAGGTTTGCAGTTGAAAACTTGATATTTCCAGAACAAGCACGTCCGCCCTGCGTTTTCCCAGGACGTATTCGGAGAGGGGCGTGCCGATGTTGCCCCCCAGAAAAACGCTGTAGCCCTGCGTCTGAAGCATGGCCGCGGCCAGTGAGGCCGTGGTCGTCTTGCCGCTGGTGCCGGTTATGGCCAGCACGGGTTCCCCTTCAAGATACCGCCAGGCCAGCTCGGTTTCGGCCAGAATTTCCGGGGGTTTCACCCCGTCCCGGGCGGCGATGAGCGGCGCGAGCCTGGCGACGGGAATGCCGGGACTGGGCACGACAAAGACCGCGTGCTCGAAATGTTCAGGTTTGTGTTCTCCAAAAACGCAGTCCACGCCGAGATTGCGCAGCTGCTCCCATGTCTCGTCCGGCACTGTCCCCGGCTCGCGCTCCAGAAGGCGCACCCGCGCCCCCCGCTCGACAAGAAGGCGCGTCGCGGCGAGGCCGGAACGTCCCGCGCCGGCCACCACAGTCAGTTCGCCCGTATGGGGACGCCTTTGGCGAAGATTTTCCAGCGTCATTCAATTTCTCCCGGGGGTTTCCCCTGTCTTTGCGGCGACTTCCATAACCGGCTCAGCGCAGTTTGAGCACCGAAAGCGCCATCAGGCCCAACAGAATCGAAGTTATCCAGAAACGTATGATGATTTTTGATTCCGGCACGCCCTTCAACTCGAAATGGTGGTGCAGCGGCGCCATGCGAAAAATGCGTTTGCCCCCGGTCCAGCGGAAGTATCCGACCTGAAGAATGACCGAGAGCGTCTCAATGACGAAAAGACCGCCGACCACAGCCAGGACGAGTTCCTGTTTGCAGAGCAGGGCGAGATAGCCCAGCGTGCCGCCGATGCTCAATGAGCCGACATCTCCCATAAAAACCTGGGCCGGATAGGCGTTGAACCACAAAAATCCCAGGCCGGCGCCGATAAGCGCCGCGCAGAAAACAGCGACCTCGCCCACGCCGGGTATGTACGGCACCAGCAGATATGCGGAGAAGCGCGCGTTGCCCGTCACATAGATGAATATGGAGAAGACGATCAGCGCCACAATGGCCGGCCCGATGGCCAGTCCGTCCAGACCGTCCGTCAGGTTGACGGCGTTGGAGGAGGCCGTCATGACAAAGACGCCGAAGGGGAGATACAAAAGTCCGATGTCGGGGTTGATGTCCTTCAGAAACGGTATCGTCAGGCGGCTGCTGTACTCGGGGCTGGCGTAGAGCAGCCCTATGCCGACGAGGGCCGCCAGCGCCTGGCCGGACAATTTTGTCCGGGCGGAAATGCCTTTGTTGCTGTGACGGCGTATTTTGGTGTAATCGTCCAGGAAGCCGACCAGGCCGAATCCGACAAAGACCAGAAACGCCTGCCAGATGTGGCGGCTGCCCAAATCTCCCCAGAGCAGCAGGCTGAAGGACAGCGCAAGGGCGATAAGCAGGCCGCCCATTGTGGGCGTGCCCGCCTTTTCGGCGTGGGCCTTGACGTCCTCGTGAATGCTTTGCCCGCATTTGACGCGGCGCAGCCAGGCGATAAAACGCGGGCCGACAAGAATGGAAAAGACGAGCGCTGTTATCAGAGCCGCCAGGGAGCGGAACGTTATGTATCTGAAGACGTTGAAGACTATCCAGTCGGGAGCGAGCGGAGCGAGTATGTTGTAGAACATTTGTTTTCTCCCGGCCTGGTTTCATTCCTGAAATGCTCGGCAAATGTCCGCGCATTCCTCTTCAAGCCTGTTGCCGCGCGAGCCCTTGAACAGGAGCAGGGCGCCGTTGCGGGCGATTTTGTTCTCGCGCAGCAGCGCGTTCAGGGCATGGATGAAATCCGCGCGTTCCCGAATGGGGAAGAACAGACCCCCATAGCCGCCTTTTTCAAGGCCAAGGCGAACCTGGGCCTCATGTCCGCCTTTCCAGAACACCCCGGCGGGGTTGATATCGGCCAGACGCCGTCCGAGCTTTTCGTGCTCAATCCCGGCCATAAGGCCGAGTTCACGCATTTCGCCGAGTACGGGAACAAGGGCGCGTTTGTCCGCAATCTCCACAGCGGCGTCCAGCATGCGCCGCATGGAGAGTGGATTGGCGTTGTAGGTGTCGTCAATGATTTCCCATTGCCCTATTTTTTTGCGTGAAAAACGCTGCGCGGGAATCGGCGCGTCCGCGACGCCGGCCACGATTTCCGCGGCTGAAAGTCCCAGCAGATGAGCGGCGGCGGCGGCGGCGGCGCAGTTTTCAGCGCCGTATTGTCCGCGGAAGGGCGCTGTGACGGTGATTGTTTCTCCATCAAGGCAAAGGCGATAGCGGCCGCGCGCGCCGTTCCTCTCCGCTTCCCGCGCCGGGCCTTCGTAGGCCGCGTAATAGCGGACATCGGGGTTGACGGCGCTGAAAAAGTCCAATTTCGCGCCGCTGCTTACGGCTTCCCGCATGAGGTCAGGGTAATCGGCGCTGACAAGTCCCCGACCATCCTGACTCAGATATTGGAGCAGGGCGGATTTGTGGGCGGCGACGCCCCTTGCTCCCAGGCGTTCCGTATGGCCCGCGCCTGCATTGAGAATCAGTCCCAAATCGGGACGCAGCACCGCGCCCAGTTCCTCCATGTCCCCTTCTTTGCTGATGCCCGCCTCCATCACCCAGAAACATTCATCGCCGTCCGTGGCCAGCATGGAGCGGGGCAGACCTATCTGATTGTTGTAATTCAGGGCGTTGCGCGCTGTTTTGCCGTGCTTCGCCAAAATATGCGCCAACAGTTCCTTCACTGTCGTCTTGCCGGCGGTTCCTGTAAGACCGACGACAACGGCCTGTGTTTTTTCCCTCCAGAGCAGGGCCATGTCGCCCAGCGCTCTCACGGTGTCCTCCACAAGCAGCACCGGCACGTCAATCTGCGGCAGCGCGCGGGAGGCGAGCACGGCCGCGGCTCCGGCCTGTTGCGCCTGCCGCGCGAAATCGTGGCCGTCGGCATGTTCCCCGGGCAGGCAGACAAAAAGGGCGCCGGGAACGGCCTGGCGGCTGTCGGTCACGACGGAAGTTATCTCTCTGTCCTCATCCGGCGGCGCAAGGCCGAGGCGGACGGAAATTTCGGAACAGTTCATTCGCACGAGAGCAGCTCCCGCACGGTTTCCTGATCGCTGTAACGGTGTTTGACGCCGTTGACGATCTGGTAGTCCTCATGCCCTTTGCCGGCGATCAGCAGGGCATCGTCTTCGCCCAGCATATCCAGGGCCAGGGCGGTGGCCGCGCGTCGATCCGGTTCCGTGATGACTTTGTCCGCTTCGGCCAGACCGGGCAACACGTCGGCCATGATGTCTTCCGGATCCTCAAAACGCGGATTGTCCGACGTGAGAACGGCGATATCGGAATAACGCGCCACAGCCTTGCCCATGAGCGGGCGTTTTGTTTTGTCGCGGTTTCCGCCACAGCCGAACACAGTGACGATTCGCGCAAATCCGGCGCCGCGCAAGGTTTTGAGCACATTTTCCAGGGCGTCCGGCGTGTGGGCATAATCCACAAATATGTGCAGGCCCCGTGGATTGGAAATCCGCTCCATCCTTCCACATACGCCGGCAAAGGAGGACAGGGCGGCAAGGTCTTTCGGGGCAAGCCCGAACTGGAGCCCCAGGGCCTGCGCCGCCAGGAGATTGGATGCGTTGAAGCCGCCCGGCAGGGGGGAGGTCAGAACCCATTCGGCATCCGCGAAGCGCATGCGCAGTTTGAGGCCCCGGGACCCGCCCCTGACGATTTCCCCCTTCAGGGCAGGACGGCGCGTCCCGTTCTCAAGCCCGAAAGACAGCGCCCCTGGACACAGGGCAAGCAGGCGACGGCCGAAAGCATCGTCGCAGTTGACCGCCGTGAATTTGTCCTTGCGCGGGAGTTCAAGAAACAATTTTGTTTTGGCGGCAAAGTAACTTTCAATATCCTTGTGATAATCCAGATGATCCTGGGTAAGATTGGTGAAAACGGCGCCGTCGAAGGGGATGCCGTGTACGCGTTGCTGTTCCAGGGCATGGGATGACACTTCCATGATCGCCATGCTGACGCCGGCTCCGGCCATGTCGGCCAGCAGGGAATGCACAGTCAGCGTATCCGGCGTCGTCAGCGGGGCGATCTGCTCGTGACCGGGCCAGCGATAGGCGATGGTGCCCATCACTCCGACTTTTTCGCCGGCGGCCTTGAAGAGATGCTCCAGCATGCCGGATACGGTTGTTTTACCGTTTGTTCCGGTCACGGCGAGAATTTTCAGGGGAAGTTCATCCGTGCGCCAACGGGCCTGGGCAAGCCGCCAGAGGGCTTCGCGCGGGTCTTCATGGCGCACGATGCGGCAGCGGTTCGCTGCCGCCAGAATTTCCCGTTCCACATCCGGTCTGCAAACGATCACGTCGGCGCCTGCCGAGGCCGCGTCCGGTATGAATCGCGCTCCGTTTTCGTTTTCGCCCGGTACCGCGACAAAGATGTCGCCCGGCCGCACGGCGCGTGAATCAGAACGAGGCTCCAGCCCGCCTTCGCGGCACAAGTCCAGAAGCGCGGCAAAATCCGGATTCATGCTCATTTCTCCGAAAGCCACAGAATGTACTCCGCCGTTTTGCCGTCTTCCGGCCAGGCGCTTCCGGCGGGCGGGCTCTGGCGCACCACGCGCGTTCCGTCGCCCCTTATTTCCGGAACAATGCCTCCCCTGGCGAAAAGCTCCACAGCGTTGCGCACGGATTTGCCCTTGACGTCGGGTATGCTTTCCGCGGCTTTGGCCAGATGGTAGGGCAGCCGCATCTCCTGTTTTTTCACGGCCGGACGCATGTTTTCCATGAAGGCGGGAATATCCGCGTCGGCCAGCCTGAGTTTGCGCAGACGCCTTGATGCCGTGTCGGCGGCATATCCTTCCGGCTTTCCATCCCGAAGGCCCGGTTGGGTCAATCCGGCATAGGTCAGAATTCGGGTCGCGATTTCACGGAAGACCGGCGCGGCCACAACGCCGCCGAACTGATTGTTCAGCGGTTCGTCAATCATGATCAGAATCAGATAGTTGGGGGATTCGGCCGGGAAAAAACCGACGAAGGATGCCAGTCTTTTGGTGCCGTACCCTCCGGCCTTGTGATCGGCCTTTTGCGCCGTGCCCGTCTTGCCCGCCGTGCTGACGCCGTCAAGGCGCGCCCGTTTGCCCGTGCCGTCCTTTTCCTGCACGACATCTTTCATCATGCGCGAAACTTCACGAGTCGCAGCTGCCGAAAAAACACGTTTGCGGCGTTCTTCCACCAAAGCATCGGTTTTGACAAGGCGCAGCGGCTTGAAAACGCCGTCGTTCAGAAGCGTGAGATAGGCTTGCGCCATCTGCAGGCCGGTGACGGATATGCTTTGTCCAAAGGAGGTGGACATGATGTCGATTTCGCTCCAGTCACGCGGTATGCGCAGCTTTCCGCCGCTTTCCGCCACAGGCAGCCCGGTTCTCTGACCAAAGCCCAGCGAATGCAGATACTTGTAAAAGGTGGACGCCCCCAGGGACAAGCCTATTTTGGCCATGCCGATATTGGACGAGTAACGCAAGACCTTGGAAGCGGGAAGAACGCCGTAACTCGCGGTGTCCCTGATGGTGAAATTTTTGCTCACCCATTTGCCGCCTTCGCAATCAATAGGCGTTGTCGGAGTGACCTTGTTTTCCTGCAGGGCGGCCGCCATGACGAAGGGCTTGAAGGTCGAACCGGGTTCCAGGGCGTCCGAGGCCAGACGGTTGCGGTAAATCAGCGGGCTTGACTCCCGGAAGTTGTTGGGATTGAAGAGCGGAACCTGCGCCCAGGCCATGATGTCGCCGCTGGATACATCCACGACGAGGGCGCCGCCCCAGCGCGCGCCGGATTCCTTGACGACCTGCTCCATGGCTTCTTCCGCGAAAAACTGCATCCGCGCGTCCAGCGTCAGGGTTATGTCCTCGCCGCGCGGTTCCGGAATCCCCTCTTCCCTCAGATAAAAACGGCGGCCTTTGGCGTCTTTTTGAACAATCAGCCGTGTCGGGATGCAACCGAGACGCGCGTCCATGGAGCGCTCAAGTCCTTCCAGCCCCCTGTCGTCCTGACCGACAAAGCCCAGGAGCTGCCCGGCAAGATGCTTGGACGGATACACCCTGTCGTATTCGCGCAAAAGGCCTATCCCGGCAATGCCGGCCTTTCGCACGGCCTCGGCGCCGGAGTCGTCAATCTTGCGTTTCAGGTAGATAAAATGCCCCCTTGCCGTGGAGAGTTTTCTGTATATCTCTTGAGGCTCCTCGCCGAGAATCGGCCCCAGCACGTTGGCCGCATGTTCAAAGTCCTGTATTTTCCGCGGCCAGGCGCACACCGATTTGGCCTCCACGCTGCTGGCGAGCGCCTGACCGTTGCGGTCATAAATCATGCCGCGCCGCCCGGAAACAAGTTCCGAAAGCATGTGCTGCCGTCTGGCCTTTTCCGCCAGACGCGGCCCCTCAAGCATTTGCAGATACCATGCCCTTCCCCAGAGCGCGATCCAGAGAACGCAAAGGAAGCCGACAACCAGGTTTATCCTCACGCGTCCCCAGTCCCTGTTTCCCGCCGAACGGGAAACCGCGCCTGGCTGCGCCTGGAGCGGCGTCCGGCTGTTCCGTGGTTTGGCGAAGTTGCCGCGCCCTTTTCGGCCTAAAGGAAAAACAAACATATGCTCTCCCGCCGGAGAATTATCCGGAAGGACCTTTTAACGCAGTTCCATTCTGCGTATTTGTCCCGCCTTTGGTTCCTTCATGTCCAGTTCCTCGGCGCGTTTTTGCAATTCATGGGGAGAAAGCAACCTGCCCCGCTCCACTTCCAGTTTGGCCTGCAGATCCCGCTTTTCATGCAGTTCATTCTGCAACATGTTTATAAAGTACGTCGTGTCTATGCGGCCGATATTGCTCCAAACCAGGATGAGCCCCATTATCATGCCGGCCAGAACTTCCACGGCCAGGGCCAAAATCCAGCCCTTGTCGCCTGATTTTCTTTGCGCGGGGTTGTTTATCATGTCCGGCTTCCGCTGTTGTGATGCCCTTGCGCCGACGTGTTCCCCGGCGGCGCATAGTCGGCCGTTTTTTCCACGGCGCGCAGCTTCGCGCTGCTCGCGCGCGGATTCGCCGCCAGTTCGACGGCGTCGGCCTGCAAGGGTTTTTTGTACAGATTTCGGACTTCCGGCTGATGCCCGCAAACGCATACCGGCCCCTGCCCGACGCATCGGCATCCTTCCGCCCAGCGGCGCACGGCATGTTTGACCAGACGGTCTTCCAGCGAATGAAAGGTGATGATGACCAACCTGCCGCCGACAGGCAACCAGGCGAGAATGTCTTTCAAAAAATGTTCCAGTTCTCCAAGCTCGTCGTTGATGGCCATGCGCAAGGCCTGGAACGTCCGCGTAGCCGGATGACGCCGCGCCTTGCGGCGCCACGCTGGCGGATACGCCTTTTCCACCAGGCAGGCCAGTTCCGCCGTGCTGTTGATGGGCGCCTTTTGCCGCGCTTCCACGATGAAGCGCGCGATTCTGCCGGCCTGGGGGTCTTCCCCGAGAGTGGCTATGCATTCCTTGAGGCGGACGAAGTTTTCCCGATTTACCCAGTGCCAGGCGGATTTCTCCCCCGAATTCCTGTCCATGCGCATGTCCAGCGGGCCATCGGAAAGAAAGCTGAAACCGCGTTCGTTTTCGTCAAGCTGCAGGGATGAAACGCCGACATCCAAAAGCGCTCCGTCGATTTTTGCCCAGCCCAGCTCTTTGAGCGCGGCGGCGAAGCCGCTGTATCTGGAGTGAAACAAATGGACGCGCCGCCCATAAGCCGCCAGCCGTTCACGCGCGACAGCCAGGGCGTCTTCGTCCCTGTCCAGACCGCAAACCTCAATGTCCGGCGCGGCGGCCAGCAAGGCCGCGCTGTGGCCTCCAAGCCCCACCGTTCCGTCCAAATATCGTCCGCCCGCGCGTGGCGAGAGCGCTGCCAGGGTTTGCGTCAGCAACACCGGAACATGGTCGGGCGCAATCCGTTTTTCTTCAAGCAGCACCTGGGCCATTGTCCCCCCTACAGAGCAATGCTTACTCCGGCGTTCGCCAATTCGTCGGAAACGTCTTCCTGCACAAGATCGTCAAAGCTGTTCTGGTCCCATATCTGAAAATTGGAGTTCAGGCCGACGAGCATGACATCCTTTTGCAGGCCGACTTCCCGCATGAGCGATTGCGGGATGAGCACGCGGCCTTGAATGTCCGGAACCAGTTCCTGCCCCAGCCCGACGAATTTGGCCTTGAAGTGAAAAAGCTTCAGAGAGGGCAGGGGGATGCTGTTCAACCGCTCGGTGATTTCTTCCCATATGTGCGGCAGGTAGGCCACAAGACATCCGTTGTAGGCGGTCAGCCAGAAAGCCCCCGCTTCGTTGTCCGTGAAAAGGGCTTCGCGGTATTCCGCAGGCAGCATGAGCCTGCCTTTCGGGTCAAGCCTCCGTGAAAGGCTTTTATTGAACAGCTTTTGCACGATTTACCACAATTTTACATTTTTTACCACGTTTTCCCACTTATGATCCAAAGCCCCTCCTGTGTCAACAAGATGGAGGGCGGTGGTGTTGGAGAAAATTATATTTTTATATATAATTATTGGATATTATTGTATAAAAAAATTATTTTCCCGTGTAAAAAAGTGATCCGCAGGGTTGCCGTTACCCTGCGGATCGTGGGATGGAGAGACCGTTTGCCGGCGGTCTTTCCATTCAATCGGGGCGCTTCGTCGGCAGCACGGGAGAGAATCTGCGCGGTGGAAGTCGGGCCTCTGCGCCGGCGCCGACGTCAAGCGTCAGCCCGGCGGGGGCCCATGCCCCGGTTGATTTTTCAGTCTGATTATTTAACGGTCTCGTCTCCGGGCGGTTTTTTTCATGTATTTCTGCGGCTCCATTCTCAATGAAGATTATCAGAGCGTCTGCTTTTTTTCTACAGCCAATCCGACTTTTTTTTCATATTTTTCAAACCGGCTGCAACTGTTCGCATGGCCCTCCGGAACTTCGTCCCGCCGCAAAAAAGACGTTTATCCTGCTGATGTGAACTTATATATCCTTTTTTTAAAAATGTCAAGTCCAAAAGGTTCTGTATAAATCAGAAAAATGGCCTACTCTCCCCTTCATATCGAAAACGGGGAAGCATATGGGCGACTTCAACACCACGCTGGGGCAGCGTATTCGTGAATTGCGGACAATCAGGAGCCTTTCTCAGGACAATCTCGCCGAACGGGCCGGAATAAGCGTCAAGCACCTGGGAAAAATCGAACGGGGCAGCGTCAACGCTTCCATCAAGTGCCTGTCGGATATAGCTTCGGCGCTGGACATGCCGATCCGGGACATGCTGGAAACCGAACATGCTCTGGATAGGGGGACACTCCAGACCAACCTGCGCATCCTGCTTTCACGACTGTCCGCCAGGGACATGCGCGTCGTCTACAGGCTCGCCAAGTTTCTCAGTGAAAGCTGAGCATGCGCCGCATTGATTTTTTTATTGTCATCAAACCTCAGATGGTGACGAAGTTGCACAGCCGGAACAAGGCCTTCATGTCGAAAATCTCCAGGACGTGACGGGTGAACTTGCCCAGTATGCCCTGATCACGCAGTTCCTTCAAAATTCTGGCTACGGTGCTGCGGTGCATCCCCAAAGTAAAGGCCACTTCTGACTGGCACATCCGTTCGGGATTGGCGCTGCCGCCGGGACGCGCCTCGCACATTTTGTACAGGAAGCGGCAGACCATTTCCTTCGGGGAGAGGCGTTCTTCCTGAATCTGGTTGGTCAGGACGCCGGCCTTGAAGCTGAGGGAATCAAACAGATTTGCTACCAGATGCGGGTAGGTGGTGATAAAATTTTTGCTTTTGATCATGCTCAGCGGAAAATTGTGGACGACGCACTCGGTCATGGCGACCAGATAAACGGGATGGTGGGGAGAGTTGTGCATGAACAGGATTTCCCTGAAAATGCAGCCTGCCTTGATGTTGAGCAAAACATGCTCCGTGCCCGCGCTGACCACGAAAAGAAGACGAACGCGCCCCTTGCTCAGGTAGGAGATGATGGGGTTATCCTGTTTCCACTGCCACTGGAAGCCCTTCGGCACAACCTGGCGTGAACCGAGGTGCAGTATCTCCTCCCAGGGAGTGTTCAGTTCGCGGACGGTGAAGCAGTAGCCTTCTCTTGATATTTTGTTGTCGAAAGGGATTGACATGGGGTAACCTCCTGAGGTTATGGCCACAATACGGGCCAGTAAAGGGCGGCAGTGGCCGCAAGGGCCAAAGCCGCCGGCACGATGCGCAGCGACATGACCAGCATCAGATATTCAACCCGGATAAACCCGGTGGAGAACATGATGAGCGCCGGAGCCATGGCATAGGGAAGGAAAAATTGATCCAGCCCGTAAAGGAAGCTGTACAACACGGGCTTGACTTCCAGCCCAAGGGCCAGCGCCGTTTCTGCCAGGGGTCTGCTCAGTGTGGCGGCAGCCGTGACAGGGGTGAAGGCTATGCAGGACAGGACGCCCGTGAAATACGATAGAAGCGCCGCGCCGATCAGGCTGTCGCTGTCTCCGAGATGGGGCGTCAGCAGGGAAACCAGGCGTGCCGGTATGCCGAGGTCGTCAGCCACATCCGCGATGGCCACGCAGGTGGAGATGAAAAAGAGGATGGGAAAGTTTACCCTCTTCAGATCATCGTCTTTGAGCAGGCCGAATACCGGCGTGTAGCCCAGCATCACGACGCCGCAAAAGGCGAAATAGCCCGGCACGCCATGGAGAGATTCCGTCGCGAAGGCCAGCAGGGCCAGCACGGCCAGGAGCAGGATCTTTTTTTCCTCGGCGCTGACACGGCCCAGGGCGCGCAGGGTATCGTCCGCCTGTCGTTGAAAGCGCGTGATGTGCGCCGCCAGCTCCGCGCCGCCGAAGGCGTGCAGGATAAAGAAGGCCACAAGGGCGTGAAGAAGCTGGTAGGGCAGGTTTTCCAGGAAAAAGCCCGTCCAGGTGAAGGCGATGTCCATGTCGTCAAGGGCGAGCAGGGCGATGATTCCCGTGCTGTTGGGCAAATAGGATGCGGAGGATATGGTCGCTCCGAAAAAGGCGGCCATGATCACGGCGGCGGCGGCCCGGCTGTCCGGACTGAGGGCGAGGGCGCTGCACATGCCGCATGCTGTCGTCATAAACACGATGACCACCGTTATCATGTCTGGAATGACGGCGCTGAGCAGATAGCCGGACAGCAGAAAGGCCAGATACAGCCGGGGCGCGGAGGCGCCGATGCCGCTGATGAAAAACAGCGCTGTTCTGGCGGCCAGACGGCTCCTTTCTATAAGCGCGCCCATAAGCATGCCGCACAGCGACAGCCAGGGGACGGGACTTGTCCAGCCGGAAAGGGCGAGTTCAGGACGGGTGACGCCGACGGCGATGAAATACATCAGCACAATGACGCTTACGGCGAAGCAGGGGAGCATGTTCAGGGTGAACAGAAGAACCGTGATGACGGTTCCGAACCAGAAAAGGGCGATTCTGTCGTCCGCCGGGTCGTCGAGCAGCCACGCGGCCAGCAGCGAAAGCGAAGCGACGATGCCCCAGCCCGCCCAGGGCGGAAATTTGGTCGGGAATCTGGCGGACGCGTTTGCGCTGGTCATGAAAAACTCCACGGTTCAGGGACGGAGACGTCCCCGGGAACCGTGCGCGGACACTATACTGGGCGCAAAGAAACTTGTGCTGTGAAAAAGACGTTTCATCATTTTTTTTGCACATTCCCTCCAGGTGAATGCTTTCTTCCGGGGCCGGTCGATTTCCCCGTTCGCAGGATATCCGTCAAAGTCGGGACTGTCAATCGTCCCGGCCCCGTGTGCAACGGCGCCTTTTGGCCCCTCCTTCCCGTCGTCGCCATTGACCTTGTCGAGTATTGTTTTATCCTTTACCATAAGTTCAGGCGGCCGCGCAAAAGGACCGCTGAAGCGAGGAGAACGCGATGGCTGTTGCATACAAAGATTATTACAAACTTTTGGGCGTGGAGCGCGGCGTCAGCGCGGATGATCTGTCCAGGGCGTTCAAGAAGCTCGCCCGGCGGTATCACCCGGATCTCCATCCCGGCGACAAAAAATCCGAGGAAAAATTCAAGGAGATCAATGAAGCCTACGAAGTGCTCAAAGATCCCGAAAAGCGCAAACTTTACGACAGATTGGGGCCGAACTGGCAGCATGGTCAGCAATTTCAGGGAGAACCGGGTTTCGAGAACGTGCATTTCACCTTCAACGGCAAACATTTCGACGGTTCCGGCGGCTTTTCGGACTTTTTCGAAACGCTGTTCGGCGGGGCGGGGCCGGGAGCGTCCGCGGGCGGCAGCGGCAATTTCGGCCCGGATCCCTTCGGCGGTTTTTCCGCCAGAGCGCGGCGCGGCCGGGATGTTGAATCCGAACTGCCCCTGAGCCTGGAGGACGTGCAGCGCGGCGGCCCGCGCTCGTTGACCCTGCGCGCGGCAGGCGGGCCCCGTACCCTGGAGGTCAACGTGCCGCCCGGCATCCGGGACGGCGCAAAGCTGCGTCTGGCCGGGCAGGGCGGGCCGGCGCCCGAAGGGGGAACGCCGGGCGATCTGTTTTTGGTCGTGCGCTACCTGCCTCACGACTATTTCAGAACCGACGGCGACAACCTGTTGTGCGATCTCAATCTGGCCCCCTGGGAAGCCGCCCTTGGCGTCAGCGTTCCGGTGCGGACGCTGGACGGCAACGTGGAGCTCGCCGTCCCGCCCGGCTCCGGCTCCGGGCGCAGGTTCCGTCTGCGCGGCAAAGGATTGGGCAGCGGGACCAAGCGCGGCGATATGCTGGTGAGGGTCATGGTCGTCGTGCCGGCGACATTGTCCGACAAGGAGCGCGATCTCTGGCGGAAACTGGCGGAGGTTTCGCCGTTCAAGCCGCGGGGTTGAGAAAGAGCGGATTACGGAGGTGGAAAATGGCGTCCACATTCATAACGTACAGGGAATTTGTGGAAACAACCGGCGTGACGCCGGATCGGCTGCAGGAGTTGCTTGCCCTGGGCTGGGTTGAAACATCCGGCGATGGGCAGGAAAGAGCCTTTTGCGACGCGGATATTTACAGGGTGCGCAAACTGGAGCGCCTTTGCGTAGACCTTGACCTGCCGGTGGTGGGAGGCACGATTATTGTGGATCTGCTGGAGCGCGTGGACATGCTGGAAAGGACGGTGCGCCGCCTGCAGGGCCTGGAGGACTGAGGCGGCTCAAAAAACGGATTCTTCGCCCGGAGGCGTTTGTTATGGATATAAGCAAATTTACGGACAAGGCCCGCGAGGCGGTGGGCGAGGCGCAAAATATTGCCGCCGGCATGGGGCATCAGGAAACGGACGCGGAGCATCTGGCCCTGGCCCTGCTCAGGCAGGAAAACGGCATTGTCCCGAAAATTCTGGAACACACGGGAGTGCAGCCCAAGGCTCTGGCCGTCGCCCTGGAGACAGCCCTGGGCAAACGTCCGAGCGTTTCCGGCGGCGGAACGGACCCCACCAAGATCACGGTCACGCCGCGCGTGGGCAAAGCCCTGGCGGAGGCCCAGGCTGAAGCCAAACGCATGAAGGATGAATACGTCAGCGTGGACCACCTTTTCGTCGCCCTGGTCGGTGTGGAGCCGACTTCGCCGCTGGGGCGGATTTTTAAGGAATACAACATCACCCGCGCCGGGTTCGTCAAGGCCATGGAAGAGTTGCGCGGCGGCGCGCGCGTCACCAGCGCCAATCCCGAAGATACCTTCGAGGCTTTGGCCAAATACGCCCGCGATCTTGTGGAAGCCGCCCGTCAGGGAAAAATGGACCCCGTTATCGGCCGGGAGGCGGAAATACGCCGCGTCATCCGGATTCTGTCCCGCCGCACCAAGAACAATCCGGTCCTCATCGGCGAGGCCGGCGTGGGCAAGACGGCCATCGTGGAAGGCCTGGCCTTTCGCATCGTCAAGGGCGATGTGCCGGAGGGGCTGAAGGGCCGCAAGCTGTTTGCCCTGGACATGGGGGCGCTCATCGCCGGGGCCAAATACCGGGGAGAATTTGAAGAGCGTCTCAAGGCCGTGCTGAATGAGGTTGAAAAGAGCGAAGGGCAAATCATACTTTTTATTGACGAGCTGCACACCATCGTCGGCGCCGGCAGGACGGAAGGCTCCATGGATGCCGGCAACCTGCTCAAGCCCATGCTGGCGCGCGGCGAGTTGCACTGCATCGGCGCGACGACGGTGGACGAATACCGCAAGTACATTGAGAAGGACCCCGCCCT
This sequence comes from Desulfovibrio sp., assembly GCA_031272405.1. Lineage (GTDB taxonomy): Bacteria > Desulfobacterota > Desulfovibrionia > Desulfovibrionales > Desulfovibrionaceae > Desulfovibrio. The sequence continues at coordinate 41,605 of JAISTW010000002.1, forward strand.
GGAGCGGCGTTTTCAGCCCGTCACGGTTGACGAGCCCGGTCTGGAGGACGCGGTTTCCATCCTGCGCGGCCTGAAGGAGCGCTTTGAGGTGCACCACGGCGTGCGCATCAGCGATTCGGCCATAGTGGAGGCCGTGACCCTTTCCCACAGGTACATTTCCGACAGACAGCTGCCGGACAAGGCAATTGACCTCATTGACGAGGCGGCGGCCATGATACGCACGGAAATCGACTCCCTGCCCGCTGATCTGGACGAGGTCAACCGCAAGGTCATGCAGCTGGAGATAGAGCGGGAGGCTCTGCGCAAGGAGACGGACGCCGCCTCTCGCGAGCGGCTGGAGCGTCTGGAAAAGGAACTCGCCGACCTGCGTGGGGAGCAGGCCGCCCTGCGCGTGCAGTGGGAACAGGAAAAGGGTTCCATTGATTCCGTGCGCGCCGTCAAGGAGCAGATAGAACAGACGCGTCTGGCCATTGAGCAGGCTGAACAGGCCTACGATTTGACCAAGGCCTCGGAGCTCAAATATTCAAAACTGCCCGAACTGGAGAAAAAACTGGCCGTCCTTTCCGGCGGGGAGGGGCAGGACGGCCCCCGCCTGCTGCGCGAGGAGGTGCGCCCGGACGACGTGGCCGACATAGTGGCCCGCTGGACGGGCATCCCCGTGGCTCGTCTGCTGGAATCGGAACGCGAAAAATTGCTCAGGCTTGCCGAGGAGCTGCACAAGAGGGTCGTCGGGCAGGATGAGGCCGTAACGGCCGTGGCCGACGCCGTGCTTCGGGGCAGGGCGGGTTTGTCCGATCCGGCGCGGCCGACAGGTTCCTTCATCTTTCTCGGTCCGACGGGCGTGGGCAAGACCGAGCTCTCCAAGGCTCTGGCCTGCGCGTTGTTCGACACGGAAGACAATATGGTGCGTCTGGATATGAGCGAATATATGGAAAAACATTCCGTCTCCCGCCTCATAGGGGCGCCTCCGGGCTATGTGGGCTATGACGAGGGCGGTCAGCTCACGGAGGCCGTCCGGCGCAGGCCGTTTTCCGTCATCCTGTTCGACGAAATAGAAAAAGCGCATCCGGATGTCTTCAACACGCTCCTTCAGATGCTTGACGACGGCAGGCTGACCGACAGCCAGGGGAGAACGGTGGACTTTCGCAACTGCATCGTCATCATGACCTCCAATATCGGCTCCACGCATCTTCTGGACGGCATAAGCCGGGACGGCAGCCTTCAGGAAGGGGCGCGCGCCGGGGTCATGGACGCCCTGCGCGCGCATTTCAGGCCGGAATTCCTGAACCGCGTGGACGAAATCGTGCTCTTTCTGCCCCTCAGGCGCGACCAGATAGAGCGTATTGTGGATTTGCAGGCCGCCCGGCTGCAAGCTCGCCTGGATGACCGCAAGATCAAGCTGACACTGAGCGATGCGGCTCGGGCTTTCATAGCCGATGCGGCCTATGATCCCATCTATGGCGCGCGCCCGCTCAAGCGCTATGTGCAGCAACATCTGGAAACGCCCCTGGCCAGACAGTTGCTGGCCGGCGCCGTCCGGGACGGGCAACAGGTGCTGGTGGATGTGGACGGCGATGCCCTCTCCTTTACATCCGGAACCTGAGGTGGTATCTTCCAAACGATCTCGGAATGAGAAGATTGTTCAGTTGGGGGTGGTTATGGCCGACACAGCGGCGCTCGTTCTCGCCGCCGGCAAGGGAACGCGCATGCGTTCCGACAGGCCCAAGGTCTTGCAGACCCTTCTGGGCGAACATATGCTTTCCTATGTGCTCGCCGCATTGCGACCCCATTTTGGTGAAAATGTGTGGATTGTGGCCGGGCATCAGGCGCGCATGCTGCAAACGGCTTTTCCCGGAGCGCGTTTTGTGCTGCAGGGCGAGCAGCTGGGCACCGGCCACGCCCTGATGCAGGCCCTGCCGACCCTGATCGGGGCCGGTTTCGAGCGGGTGCTCGTTGTCAACGGAGACGCGCCCCTGTTGAGCGGGGATGTTGTGCGCGCCTTTCTGGAACAGGCCTTGGGCGCTGATTTGGCTTTCGCCACCCTGGAACTGGATGCGCCGGGCGCCTATGGGCGTGTGCTGCGCGAGGCCGGTCGGCCGTGTGCCGTCCTGGAGGCCAAAGATTGCGACGCCGCCACGCTGGAGCGCAATCATGAAGTCAACGCCGGCATGTATCTCATCAGTCTGTCCCTGGCCGCGGCTTTGTTGCCCCGCGTGACCCGGGCCAACAAAAGCGGCGAGTACTACATCACCGATCTTGTGGCCCTGGCCGCCGGCGGGGGGTACAGTGTGGAGGCGGTGGAATGCGGTCGGGACGAGAGCCTGCTTGGCGTCAATTCCCCCGCCGAGTTGGCCTGGATGGAGGAACTGCTGCGCCGGCGCGTGACCGACGAGCTTCTGCTCAAGGGCGTTCTTCTGCACGCTCCGGACATGGTGCGCGTTTGCCCCCTGGCCCGGGTGGATTCCGGCGCGGAACTGACCGGGCCCTGCGAGATTTTGGGTGAGTCGGAGATACGGCGCGGGGCCAGCGTGGCTTCGCATTGCGTTGTACACGACAGCGTGATCGGGGAAGATGCGCAGGTGCGCCATTTTTCTCATCTGGACGGGGCGCGCGTGGACGCCGGGGCGATAGTGGGGCCTTTCGCCCGCTTGCGGCCCGGGGCTGTTCTTGAACAGGCTTCGCACGTCGGCAATTTTGTGGAACTGAAAAATGCGCGGCTCGGCGCCGGCGCCAAGGCCAACCACCTGACCTACCTTGGAGATGCGGATGTCGGCCCCGGCGCGAACATAGGCGCGGGGACGATTACCTGCAATTATGACGGCCGGGCCAAACACAGAACAAAGATAGGAGAAAAGGCGTTCATCGGCAGCAATACGGCTCTGGTCGCCCCGGTTGACGTCGGGGCAGGCAGCCTTGTTGGGGCCGGTTCCGTCATAACCCGCGATGTCGGCGAGGGCGAATTGGCTATCGCCCGCGCTCGGCAAAAAAATTTGCCGCGCCAAAAAAAGTGAGCCGCCGAAATCCGAATCCCGACGGCTTGCCATTCTTTTGTTGCAGTGGTATTGGGTGAGATATGGAAGCTCTTGAAAAACTTGAACAGCGTATCCCGCAACTCCTGGCTGATCTGGACAACCTGAAGGCGGAGAACTCCCGCATTCGCGCCGAAGCGATTGCGGAGGGCGCCAGGGCAGCCGAGCTGGAAGAGCAGAATCGTCGTTTGCATGCTTCCCTTGCGCAGGAAGAGAATGCCCGTAATGAGGCCTTGAAGCGTCTTGACGCCCTGTTGCGCAAAATTGAGGAACACGAGAGTATTGAGTAAAAATTTGTGTCTGAAAACATTAACCTTACCGTTCTTGACCTTGACGTGGCGTTCAAACCCGGCGCGGACATGGCGCGTGTGCGCACTGCCGCGTGTCTTCTGGAAGAACGGTATGACGATTTGAGAGCGCGTGGCGGGCAGAGCAGGGAAGCCCTGCTTATATATCTTGCCCTGGGGTTGGCTGATGATGTTGTGCAGTTGCGAAACGAGCTGGGTGACGTGCGGAGTCGCGTCAAAACCCTGCTTTCCCGGATAGAAAATGTTGATGAGAACAGGCGTTGACGCTGTCCCCCTGGAGTGTGCGTGATTTATGCCTCGACGCTGACCTGACGAAGATTGCGAAACAAGGGGGCCGTTCCCTGTTTTTTGTGTGCATGCCCGGCTTGAACCGGGAAGCCTGAAGAAAGCATATCGGCGCCCGACCTGGGTAACCAGGTTTTGCGCCGTAGGCGTGACACGGCTCTCCGGGGTTATGCGGCGTTTCGCCTCTGTTCTCTTCACGTCGTCCTTGCCCGGCGACTTCTTCCGCGCGACCCAATTGTGTCCCACCTCCGGCCGGAAGCCCGCCAGAATTGAAAAATCGCCCTGTTTCCCGCACGTCGGGAGTCTGCGGTTCCGCAGGCCGTTGCTGCGGTTGCCGATAATATAAAGTGAGGAATTTATGGATACTTTTTTTGTTTTTGCCGCCGCGGCGGGCATCCTTGCCGGCTTGACGGCGGGGTATGCCCTGCATGCCCGCGTGGCGGCAAAGCGCGTCGGTGACGCCGACGCGCTTGCAAAACGAATCGTGGAGGAAGCCCGCAAGGAAGCCCAGGCCCAGAAAAAGGAAATTTTGCTTGAGGGGCAGGATGATCTTTTCAACCAGAAGCGCGAACTTGAGAACGAATACAAGGAACGGGACCGGGAGGTCAAGTCCCGCGAGCGGAAACTGGAGGAGTTGACCGTACGTCTGGAAGAAAAGCTGGAAAAGGCCACAGAAAAGGAACGTGACCTGCTGCAGGGGGAAAAGCAGTTGACGCGCAAGGAGCGCGAGCTCGCCGACTCGGAGGAGTTTTTGCGCGTCCGCATTGAGGAGCAGGAACAGCGTTTGTCGCAGATTGCCGGCCTGACGCCCGAAGAGGCCAAGGACCGTCTCTTCGCCGAAATTGAGGCCAAAACGCGGCACGAAGCCGCCCGGTTGATCCGGCAGATAGAAACGCAGGCCCACGAAAGCGCGGACCGCAAGGCCAGGGAAATACTCTGCAATGTTATTCAACGCTACGCCGGCGACTATGTGAACGAGCAGACCGTGACGGCCGTGACCCTGCCCAGCGAAGACATGAAAGGGCGCATCATTGGTCGGGAAGGACGCAATATCCGCGCCCTGGAAGCGGCAACCGGGGTTGACCTCATCATTGACGACACGCCGGAGACGGTTATTCTTTCCGCCTACAGTCCCATGCGCAGACAGGTGGCGAAAATGGCCCTGGAGCGGTTGATCCAGGACGGGCGCATACATCCGGCCCGTATTGAGGACATAGTCCAGAAATGTGAGCAGGAGATGGACGTCAAGGTACGCGAGGTGGGCGAACAGGCGACCTTCGACGCCGGCGTGCACGGCATCCACCCGGAGATCATCCGCATGCTTGGTCAGCTCAGCTACAGGACTTCCTTCACGCAGAACGTTCTGCAACACTCCCTGGAAGTATCGGCCCTGTGCGGCATGATGGCGGCCGAACTCGGCATGGACGTCAAAAAAGCCAAACGCGCCGGGCTGCTGCACGACGTGGGCAAGGCGGTTGACCATGAGATTGAGGGGCCGCACGCCCTCATTGGCGCGGATCTGGCCAAAAAGTACAACGAAAGTCAGGAAATAGTGCATGCTGTGGCCGCCCATCATGAGGATATGCGGCCCGCCACCGCTCTTGCCGTGCTGGTGCAGGCCGCAGATTCCATATCCGGCGCGCGGCCCGGCGCGCGCAAGGAGCTGCTCGAAAATTACGTCAAGCGGCTGGAAGAGCTGGAAGGCATAGCCACAAGTTTCGAAGGGGTGGCCAAAGCCTACGCCATACAGGCCGGGCGCGAAATTCGGGTCATGGTCAACTCGGACAATGTGGATGACGACGCGACGTACCTGCTCTGCAAGGACATAGCGGAAAAAATTGAGAAAAACCTCACCTATCCCGGCCAGATACGCGTGACCGTGATTCGGGAGCGCAGAGCCGTGGGATTCGCAAAATAATGGGCGGGGGGCCGCTGTTCATTCTGGACCTGGCGGCCTGCGCCCTGCTTGCGGCTGCGGCTGCCTGCAAGGCGCGCGACTACGGGGTTCACGTCACCGGGAGCATGGTGCTGGCCTGCCTGGCGGGGCTGAGCATGCCCCTTTTGCGGGACGGACTGCTGGGCGTGGTCGCCTTTTCGCTGGATCGCGGCGCGTATCCGGCAAGCGCCGTGTCCGGCGGCTTGGTCGGGCTGGTCGCGGCCTGGGCCTTCAGACGCGGACAAAGTGTGTTCAACCGGATTGACGGTCTCGCTCTGGCGCTGGCCGCCGCCGTGTCCGCCGTCAAAGGACAGGAAGCCGGTCTGGGTCCGGCGGGCTGTCTGGTGCTGGCCCTTGCGTCCGCCCTGGCCGGTGGTCTGATCCGGGATGCCGCCCTGGGCGACTCGGCACGCGCCGTTGAAGAGCCCCTGTATGTCACGGCGGCCGTTTTCGGCGCGCTCCTGGCCCTGGCCCTGACAATCTACGGCCTGGGCAGGCCTTGGCAGTGCGCCCTGGCGGGCGCCGCCCTGACGGTCGCCCTGCGTTTTCTCAAGGAGCGGCGCTCGGGAAATCCGTAGCCCGTCCGGACACGCTCAGACGCGCCGCTGCTCAAGATTGCCTTCCACCCATATGGCCGCCCGCGGTCGCGTCGGGCACACGTATTCGCAAGCGCCGCAACCGGTGCAGCGCTCCGCGTCAATGGCCAGACGCAAGGCCCCGTCGGATTGCGCGATCAGGTTGAGCGCCCCCGGCGGGCAGTTGCGCGCGCAGGCGTTGCAGCGCTCCTTTGTTGTTTCGTTGATGCACAGGCTTCTGTCCAGGATCGCCCGCCCCAGCTGCGTCACGCTCTTTTCCGCCCCGCTGATGGGCGCGATGGCGCCCGTGGGGCATACGGACGAACATGTCACGCAGTTTACGCGGCAGTATCCCCGCTCGAAGGAGAGGCTCGGTTGCAGCATCAGCGTCATCGCGCCGCCGCTTGCCTTCAGAACCTGATTGGGGCAGGCGGCCACACAGAGTTGACAGCCTGTGCACCGTTGCTGAAAGGAGCGCAGACTCCGCGCGCCCGGCGGAGCTATCGGCACGGCGCGCGGCGGAGGCGTCTTTCTGGCGAGGGCCGGTATTTTTTCTTCAGCCGCCATGTCCCTGCGCAATGTGTGCGGAGCAACGGCGCCGAAACTCAGCGAGGCGAGAAAATCACGCCGACCGGGATCAATCTTCTTTTTGTTCCCGCCAAGGGGCAGGCCATAGCGGATAGCGCCGTTTTTGCACGCCTGCAGGCAGTTGAAGCAGGCAACACAGCGACTGGCGTCCACTTCGCCCTGTTTGTCGTCAATGCAGGCGGCTTTGCATTGTTGGGCGCACAAGCCGCAGTGTACGCATCGTTCGGCATTGATGCGGGGCTTCAGAAGCGCGAAGCGCGCGAGAAATCCGAGAATCGTTCCCACCGGGCACAGGCAGTTGCACCAGGAGCGTCCTGACCGTATGGCCGGCGTGCCGACCACGGCAATGGTGGCGAGCGCCGCGGCAAGAGCGGGCGCCCCCTTTTGCCAGACGGGCGTGGGGCCGACGGCGAAATTTTCCGCCCGCTCCGAGGCCAGGGCGAGCAGGTTGCTGCCGGCCTGCCAGAGGGGGGCCAGAACGTCCGTCGCGATGCGGCCGAAGGCGCTGTAGGGTTCCAACAGGCCGAATACAAGGGGTATTCCGGCGAAAAAGGCGAGGACAAAGAGCGCGAGCGTGCCGAGACGCAGGGCCGTTTTGGCCGGCGCGTGCCCGAACCTTCTTTTTCCCAGGCGTGAGACGGCATCCTGAAGTATGCCCAGCGGGCACAGCGTTGAGCAGTAGAGCCTGCCGAAAAGAATGGTCGCCGCGAAAATCCCCGGTATGACGATCAGACTCCCGGAGAGGATTGCGGGACCCAGCTGCATTTTGGCGAGAAAGGCCAGGCGGGGAGCAAGCGCGCCGCTCACGTCCACAAAGAGCAGGCAGAAACCCGCGAGACAGAGGATGGCCGCTGTCAGGCGAAGTTTTTTGAGCATGGCTACACCTGCGTCTTGAGGGTTTCCACAAATTTCCCGATGCGGGCCATTTCCTGAACGATGTCGATTTTCTGCGGACACAGGGGGATACATTTGGCGCAGCCCGTGCAACGCCCGGCCTGACGGAGTTCGGGAACAGACCTGTCGTAGCCCACCAAAAAAGCCCGGCGCGCCCGGTCGTACTCCGCGTTGCGTGCTCCCCTGGGGATGTGTTCGTCGTCCACACAGCGGTTGTAATGGGTGAAAAGAGCTGGAATATCAACGCCGTATGGGCACGGCATACAATAGCCGCAGGCGGTGCATCTGATGTTCTCCTGACTGAGAAAGCCGTCCAGCGCTTTTTTAAGCGCCGCGAGATCCTTTTCGGAAAAAGGCTCCAGCGGGCAGAAGGTGTGCAGGTTGTCCTGCAGATGTTCCATATAGGTCATGCCCGTCAGTATCGTCAGCACGTTGGGCAGGGAGGCCGCGTAGCGAAAAGCCCAGGAGGCGGCGCTGGCCTGGGGGCGCTCCGCCTGCAGGATGGCCAGCGTCTTTTTGTTCAGCCGCGCGAGGCGGCCCCCCAAAAGCGGTTCCATAAGCATCATGGGTATGCCGCTGGCGACCATCTTTTCCATCAGCCACAGGGACGGCGCCGGTTCTGCGCCCGTGGAGCGTCCGCCGCCCGGTCTGGCGGCGTATCCGTGCAGAATGTCGTGGTAGTTGAACTGAACCAGGGCGAAATCCCAGCGCGTGTCCCGGGACAGCAGGTATTCCAGCGCTTCCTTGTCGCCGTGGAAGGACCAGCCCAGGTTGCGGATGCGTCCGGCGGCTTTTTCCCGCAGGAGGAAATCCAGAACGCCGTTTTCCTCGTAAACCTTTCTGTACGCGGCGGCTGTCTGGATGTTGTGCAGGAGATAGTAATCGAAATATTCCACCTGACAGCGTTCCAGTTGGGTGGCGAAAATCTCTTTGGCTGCGGCGAGGTCGGGATTCAGGAAAGTGGGCATCTTGTCGGCCAGATAGAAGCTGTTTCTGGGATAGCGGCTCAGGGCCTTGCCGACGACGACTTCGGACATGCCCTTGTGGTACGGATAGGCTGTGTCGAAGTAGTTGACGCCGTGGGCCATGGCGTGGTCAATGAGGCGCAATGCCGCCGCTTCGTCGATTTCCGGGCCGTTGGGCGCAATGGCCCTGGGCAGCATGGGCAAACGCATGCAGCCGTAACCCAGCAGGGAGATATCGTCTCCGTTGCCGGGGTTGCGGCGGCGGGCCATGGCTTCCGCCGCCGGTTCGGGACGTTGGGGATTTTGGCCCGGGAAGACGCCGAGTTTGTCCAAACCAAGGGCTACCGCGCCGCCCAGGGCGCCGGCGCCGGCAACCTTGAGCAGGGTGCGGCGGGAAAGCGTCTTTTTTTTGTCCATACATTTCCCCCAGGGTTCTTGCCCGGCAAAAGGACGCGTCCTCCTTCGTCCGGAGCTTTTTTGCTGTATAGCTCAAGCCGCGCAATCCCGCAAGGCGGTCGTCCCCGGCAAGCAGGGCGGACTGATTCCGGGATCAGCGGACAGAAAGCCGTCTCCGGGAATGCGCCGCGTCCGGATAAAAAAATTCCCTCCGTGTCTTGACACGGGAAATGCTTTGCCGTAAAAACTACGCCTGTTTGATGTTTTTGGAACTACTCCTGTTGTTGTTTCTATACAGAGAAAGCAGGGAAACAGCGCCTTGAGGGCGCTTCATCGCTCCAAAAGGGCGAGGTGCCGCCCAGAGAGTCCGGCAGGGTCAGACGGAAGAAAAACGATACGCCACGCACGTGAAATTTTCCCTCATCGTCGTCACCACCAACCGCCTGTTGCTGACGGAGCGGCTCTTCGCAAGCCTTGTCGCCCAGACGCACAAGGACGTTGAGCTGCTCTTCGTCCACGGCCCTGCCTGCGCTGAAGACGCGCAAGCCCTTGTTAAAAAATTCCCCGAC
>JAISTW010000006.1 GCA_031272405.1 Desulfovibrio sp.
ACGCTCCTTGACGGAAAACAACTCTGGAGGGAAAAGGTCGGACAGCTCAACTGATCGGACAACTGGCACCACCAAAATGGAGGCCACTGTCTGATCAAGTCTAAACTACTACACTTGAAAACCAGCAACGGGCAACCGTTCGTGAGTTCGAATCTCACCGCCTCCGCCACCAGGGTTTCTCGCCAAGGCTCACAATGTCTCAAAAGGCTTGTGAGGCTTTGTTTTTCCTCAATTTTCACTCCGCATGCTTCCGTAAAATTCCGCTTGCAGCCGGAGCATTTTGTGAGCAATAAATGAGTAACCCAACTAAATTTTAGCCGGATTACTCACATGCTCACAAGACCCGCTTCCTGCAAAATTATGCCTTATTGATGGCGCACTTTTCAAGTGGGCAGTTATACTTGCGCTGTTATGGTGAATGGTGAAATGTCATTGCTCGTCGAGATATTCTTCGCTTTCTTCCTCGCCGCCTTCGGGGATCATTTTACGATTCCAGCCGGTGGCGATGGAAAAGGCAAGAACAGCCAGCAATGACCAGGAATAGGGATTGTAGAGGGCCGCGCTTATGGACGGCACCGCAATGTTGTATTGTTGCGCCGCCGCGTAAACCGCCCCATACCAGGCGGCGACGGCGATATGCCAGGGCAGCGTGAAAAATAGCGTGCATACCGAGCAGTCCATCAGGTTTGCCCGCCTTGCGGCGGCAAGACGGAATTTCTTTCCCATAGGCTTGACCAGGCTGGGGCCGACCAGCAATTCCGCCGGGGCATTGGCGGAAATCGGGATGGAAGCCAAAAGCGTTATGCCGACGATAAAAGCCTCGGCCTGGCGGATGGTTTTTACCACAGCTTGTTCGGCTGTCTCTAAAATACGCCGCATGATGCCGCTTTCCACCAGTATTTGCGTAACCGCCAGTATCAGGATGGCGAAGATGATTGCCCCCACCACGCTATTGACGCCGTTTTCTATAAGTCCCGTGGAAATGCCGCGCTTCTCGGGGATGCTGAAGAGAGTTCCCGGCCTGATGCGGCCTGTCAGCATGCCGAGCAGGGCGGCCGAAATGTTGCCATAAATCAGCGCCTCAATAATATGTCTGCCGGCCAATGAGGTGACGACGACGACAGCCAACGAAAGCAGCATGACCAGACCGACGGGATCAAGTTGAGCCTTGATTGCGGGCAGCGTCGAGACCTGACCTCCGCCGCCGCAGACGGCGAATACCATGCCGGCAATTATTGCGGCGGACATTGACAGGGGAAAACGTGAGCGGACAACCTCGCGCATCGTTGCGCCCTGCGTGTAGGCCGACACTATGGTCGTGTCGGACACCGGAGCAAGGTTGTCGCCGAATGCCGCGCCGGAAAGTATGGCCAGCGCCAGAAAAGCCGGGTCCGCTCCCAGAAATATGCCTGCCGGATATAAAACAGGCGACAGGGCTATGCATGTTCCGGTGCTGGTTCCCGTGCCGAGAGAAAAAAGCATGGCCGCCAGAAACACCATGACCACAAACACGGCGCCCTGGGCTCCGGTGGTCATTCCCATCCAGAGCAGGCCGTTGACCAGACCGCCCGCTTTCATCAATTCTCCGAAAACGCCGGCAAACAGCCAGGCCGTCACAATGACAATGCCGGTTTTGTCTCCTATGCCGCGCATGAGCGCCCGGCAATATTCTTTGGGGTTTTTGGCAAAGAATATGCCGACGGCTATGGCGACCCAGGCGCATGCCCAGAAGGGTTTTGTGCCGCCACGTTCGGTTACGGAAAGCCAGACAAGTCCGCAGACAAGAATGAGCAGCGGAACCAGTCCACCAAGGATGCCGCCTCGCATTTGCAGTTCGTCTTTCATGTGTCCTCCCTGACAGGGGTTTATGATTTCCGCCAACGTGCCGTTGGGCTGATGGTCTTCATCAAACGCCGTTTCCGCGGCTCAATGCTCAGCCAGAGCCGCCATGCGCTCGCCCAGTTCTTCGTAATGTTCACGCAGGGTAGTTTCGACTGTCTGCTTCGAACCAGTGAGCGCTGCCGCAAGAACGCGCTTGTGACGTTCCACAACTTCATCCAAACTGAAGGCTTTGGGCCAGAAATTAAAAAGGAGAAATTTCGACCGACGCTGGCATACGGCGCGAGCCTGCTCGACAATAAGCCTGTTCGGCGTTTTGGCGAGCAGGGCATCATGGAAGGCGATGTCCAGATTGGCCAGTTGTTCGCCATAATCTGTGGATGATGGCTGTAAATCGGACATGCGGGACAACAGGGTTTCCATGTTGTCGAAATCGCTGCGGGTTAAAAGGTCAAGACTCAGGGCGGCAGCCGCTCCTTCCAGAACACCGCCTATGAAGTATCCGTCTCGGATTTCATCGGCCGAAAGTTTCTTGATGAATTTTCCCTTTTGGGGAAGGGAAACAACCAATCCATTGTTGACCAGCAGTTGCAGAGCCTCTCGCACCGGAGCTCTGCTGATGGAAAGGGCGCTGGCCAACTGGACTTCCTTGATTTTATCGCCGGGCTTTAATTCGCCTTTCAACAGCGCCTTTTTTATGTAATCAGAAATCTGGGCGCTGTAAGTTTTCATTCCTTGCCGATCCCTGACCATTTTTTCTGGCCTCCGAATTGAAATTGAAACTCGTCAGGTCGGGTTTATTTGAAGGTGTCCAGATAGGCATAGAGCGCGGGGGAACCGCCGGTATGCAGGAAGAGCAGGTTGCTGCCGTCAGGGAAAGCGCCTTTGCGCACCTGATCGATAAAACCGGCCATTGCCTTGCCTGTGTAAACCGGATCAAGCAGAATGGCTTCGGTTCGCGCAAGCAGTTTTACAGCTTCAATCATGCCTTCAGTGGGCAGGGAATAGCCCGGCCCGACATAGTCTCCAAAGCAGGTGACAGCGGAGGCGGGGATATTATGGTTGACTCCGGCCAACTCCGAGGTTTGCCGGACAAGTTTGTACACAAGCTCTTCCTGCGTCTCTTTTGTCCGACTCACGTTTATGCCCAGAACCGGTATGTCCGCGCTTGACCCGTATATGCCCGTGACCATGCCCGCATGTGTGCCGGCGCTGCCGCTGGGTACCACGATAGCGTGAATGTCCAGCCCCATGCGGAACAGTTGCTCTGTGGTTTCCTGGGCGCAGGCCACATAGCCCAGAGCGCCCAAGGCATTGGAAGCGCCGCCGGGAATTATGTAGGGTTTTTTGCCCTTGACCCGCAGGTCTGAGGCCACCTTTTCCATTTCATCAAGCATTGGGGAACCGCCCGGCACAACGCTTATGCCCGAAACTCCCAACAATATATAAAGAAAATTGTTGCCCGAGGCGTCGGGCCTGTAACTGCCCTTGACGCGTTCTTCCAGCACAAGATGGCAATCAAGGCCTTCATGCACGGCCCAGGCCAGGGTAAGACGGGCGTGATTGGATTGCACCGCGCCGCAGGTAATGATCGTATCCGCCCCCTTGGCCAAGGCATCGGCAATGCAGAAGTCCAGCTTGCGCGTCTTGTTTCCCCCGGCGCATCCGGGGAGCAAGTCATCGCGTTTGACGTAGACATTCACCTTGCCGCCAAGGGCTTTTGAAAAATTGGAGAGGTATTCGATGGGAGTGGGATTTGTCACGTAACCGCGACGGGGAAATTTAGCCAGATTCATGCATAAGCCTCCTGAGTCGCGCTTCGCGCGGGCATAGATGTAAGAATGTCGACATTCTTTGCATAGTATAGTCCCAAGATAATTGTCAATAAAAAAATTTGATTTTATGGAATTTTTTCCTGCCTGGAATGGCTTGTCTGCAAGACATTTGGCTTCAGGGAAGCACCCGGAGGGCAGGGTCTTTCCAGTTACAGCCATTTGGAGACACGTAAAAAAGCGTCACCGCCTTTCCCCTGCTTGCCGTCCGCGCTCAAGTGGTATATACAAACTGCTCTCTTGAAAAAACGCAGGGATTTCTTACAACACGTTGCCGGGAGCGAACATGCTGGCCATTCTGGATTACGGGGCGGGCAACCAGACAAGTGTGCGCCGTGCGCTGGAATATCTAGGTATTCCTTGCGCTGTGACGGCGGACGCCGCCGCGGCGCAGCGCGCTGACGGCATTGTCTTCCCCGGCGTCGGGGCGGCCGGGCAGGCCATGACCGCCCTGCGCAACACAGGGTTGGACAAGGTTTTGCGCCAGGCTGCGGACAGAGGACAGCCGATTTTGGGTATTTGCCTGGGCTGTCAGATACTGCTGGAGCGCAGCGAGGAAAATGAGGCCCGTACCCTGGGCGTGGCCCCCGGTCTGTGCCGCCGTTTTGCCGACGACATGCTTCAGGAGGACGGCAGCCCGGCCCCCGTGCCTCACATGGGCTGGAACAGTGTGCGCGTTCAACAGCCCAACCCGTTGCTGAGAGGCATTGACGTTGCAGCGGAATTTTACTTCGTGCACAGCTACTACGTTGTTCCTGCCCCGGAACTCGTTATCGCCACAACGGTTTACGGTCGTGAATTCTGTTCCGTATACGGCTGCGACGGCTTGTGGGCGGTGCAGTTCCATCCCGAAAAAAGCGGCAAACCCGGCCTGACGTTGCTGAATAATTTTTTTGTCCGCTGTCGGGAGAAAAACCATGCTCAGTAAACGCGTCATTGTGTGCCTGGACGTGCGCAACGGACGTCTGACCAAAGGGATCCGTTTTGCCGGCAATAAAGACATCGGCGACCCTGTGACAAGCGCGCGTCGCTATTATGAAGAAGGCGCGGATGAAATTGTCTTTTACGACATCACCGCTTCGGCGGAGGCGCGCGGCATTTTTCTGGACGTCGTGGAACGCGTGGCTGAACAGATATTCATCCCCTTTTCCGTGGGAGGAGGCATTTCCAGCGTGAGCCAGATGCGCGACGTGCTTCTGGCCGGGGCAGAGAAAGTTTCCGTCAATTCCGCGGCCGTCAAAAATCCCGCCATTATCGGCGAAGGCGCGGCGGCCTTCGGCTCCCAGGCCATCGTCGTCGGCATGGACGTACTGGCCGTGCCCAAAAGTGAAGACATTCCGTCCGGCTATGAAATCGTCATCCACGGCGGACGTAAACGCACAGGGCACGATGCCCTGACTTGGGCCAAACAGTGCCAGCGTCTCGGCGCAGGCGAGTTGTGCGTCAATTCCATTGATGCCGACGGCACCAGGGACGGCTACGAGCTCACGCTCACCAAGGCCATTGCCGAGGCAGTGTCCATCCCCGTTATCGCCTCGGGCGGGGCGGGCGAACCCCGGCACATGCTGGAAGTGGTCACCGGCGGTGGAGCCTCCGCAGCCCTTGTCGCTTCCATCGTGCACTACGGACAGTACAGCATTCGTTCCTGCAAGGAATATATGGCCGAACGCGGCGCCAAAATGCGCTTGACCTGGTAGACGCGCGTTCATGCCGCTGGACTTTTGTCCCGAATCTGTATAGTTTTTTTGTCTTGTGTTTGATATACATTAACCTGTTGACTTATTTCTTTTATTTTTAGGAGAATAAAGCATGGCTCACAAAAAGGTCGAACGCAAAAAAGAACTTGCCCGCCGCCGTCACCGCCGCCAGGAACGCCTGAAACAACGCACGCGAGACGCAAAAGCCGCGAAGGCGTGACAACGGCAGGAGAGTCCTTCCATGCCCATATATGAATATTTTTGTCCCGTTTGCCGCAAGGTATTTGAAGAATGGACAAAAAGCGTCAATGACGACACGGTTGAGCCCTGTCCGCAGTGCGGAGCGTCTTCGTCCAGGGTTATGTCCCATACGTCTTTCGTACTCAAGGGCGGCGGATGGTATGTCAGTGATTACGGCTATCGCAAGGGAATAAGCGACGACGGAGGCCAGCCGGACGGAAGGGCAAACAACGCCGACAAAACGGCTGGAAACGAAACGACCGCGGAGGCGAGGGCGACAACGGGGGCGAAAGAGGCCAACGCCGCTTCCGGCGCACCGGCGGGCAAGTCCACAACGTCCGGAAAGCCGGCAAAGCGGAAAAAGGAATCCACGCCCACCGCGTCTCGAATGGAGAGCACTTCTCCCCAATGATCGCGCCAAAACGGATGTAGCATGATCGAACGGTACACGCGCGCCGAAATGGGCCGCATCTGGACACAGGAAAACCGCTACCGCGCCTGGCTGGCCGTGGAGCTTGCCGTTTGCGAAGCCTGGAGCGACATGGGGCGCATCCCGGCGGAAGCGATGGAGGCCATACGCGCCCGCGCAGAGATCGACGTTGAACGCATTCTGGAAATCGAGGAAGACACGCGGCACGACATCATAGCCTTTCTCACCTCTCTGGAAGAAAAGGTCGGCCCGGCGGCCCGCTACATCCACCTCGGATGCACGTCTTCGGATATTGTGGACACGGCCAACGGCCTGTTGTTGCGCGAGGCCGGGGATCTGATTCTCCGGGACGCGGGATCTCTGCTGGAAGAACTGAAAACATTGGCATGGCGCTGGAAAGGCACGCTCTGCATGGGCCGTACCCACGGAATACACGCCGAACCTACAAGTTTCGGGCTGAAACTGGCCGGTTTCCACGCGGAATTTTCCAGACACAAGACCCGCATCGCTGCGGCTCTGGAAGACGTGCGCGTGGGCAAAATCTCCGGGGCAGTGGGTACCTACGCCTTTCTTTCGCCAGAACTTGAAAGCAATGCTCTCGCTCGCCTGGGCCTCCGGCCGGACGAGCATTCCACCCAGATTGTCCAGCGTGACCGCTACGCGCACTTTTTTTCGGTTCTGGCCCTTACCGCCGGGGGCATTGAGCGCCTGTGCACGGAACTGCGCCATTTGCAACGCACCGAAGTGCTTGAAGTGGAGGAAGGTTTCGCCAGGAAGCAAAAGGGATCTTCAGCCATGCCCCACAAAAAAAATCCCATTTCAGCCGAAAATCTCTGCGGCATCTCACGGATACTCCGCGCGAATGCGCTGGCCGCCATGGAAAACCAACCCCTCTGGCACGAACGCGATATCAGCCACTCCTCGGTGGAACGTGTCATCATGCCGGACTCGACCGTGCTCGCCGACTACGCGCTGACGCGCTTGACCGGCTTGCTGCGGGGCCTTGTGGTCAGACCCGAACGCATGCGTGAAAATATGGCCAGCTCCTTCGGCCTGTATTTTTCCCAACGCCTGCTCACGGCGTTGGTGGATTCGGGCTTGTCGAGGCAAAAAGCCTATGAGGCCGTGCAGCGCGTGGCCATGCGTTGTTGGGAGACAAGGCGGCATCTGTCTGAACTGGCGGCGCGGGACGACGATATCAGCGCGGCCATCCCGGCGGAGACTCTTGCGGATTTGTTTGATGAAGCTTATTATCTTCAGCACGAGGACGCCATTTTCAGCCGCGTGTTCGGGACGCGTTGAACGGCGCGTTGTTGACGCGCCTCCCGTAACGAGTGCATATGCTTGACAACAAACGGCGACTGGCAAGACTGTTGTACGAAAAATCCTATCGGGAGGGCGATTTTGCTTTGTCCTCCGGACGCCGGAGCGATTATTATTTTGACTGCCGGGTGACGGCCCTGCACGCTGAAGGCTCACGGCTTATAGGCCTCCTGTTCAACGACATGCTCAAAAATTTCGATATCAGAGGCGTCGGCGGCATGACAATGGGCGCTGACCCGCTGGTGTCCGCCGTCACCGTGACTTCCGCGGAGTTCGGCCGCCCCCTCCACGGCCTGTTGGTGCGCAAGCAGGCTAAAAAGCACGGAACAGAACAGTTTGTGGAAGGTTTGGGGAATTTCAGCAAAAACGACGCTGTCGCCATGTTGGAAGATGTCGTCACCACTGGCGGTTCATTGCTGAAGGCCTGTGAAAGAGTGCGCGCGGCCGGATTGAATATTGCGGCCGTCTGTGCCATATTGGACAGGGAGGAGGGTGGACGTGAAACCCTTGAGGCGGCAGGCTTCAATCTGCACGCTCTTTTTTCGCGTCGGGAGTTGCTTGAATTGGCGCGCTGAAACGGTCCTGCGCGAAAGCAGTCGCACGGGAACCTGCCGAAACGCCCGCATGCCTTTTTCGGCTGGCCGCTCGTCGGGCAACACGAAAGCGTCCTTATTTGTCCCCTGCCTGCTTTTGACGGCATTGTGCCTTTCCCTTCCCATAAACCGCGAGGCCCGCGCCGACAACTGGGCAGCGCCTGTCCACGACGCAGCTCTCCCCAGCCATTTTGCGGCGGTGGACAAGGAACGCCAATTCTTCCTCTTTTTTGAGAAAAAAAGTCCCATCAAACTCAAGTATTCCTACCCGTGCGCCACTGGCCAAATGACCGGCGACAAGCAGAAGCTCAACGACCTGCGCACCCCGGAGGGCATTTATTTTGTGGAGTACAAGATCGCCTCGGGTCTGGACTTCAAAGAATACGGCGGGATAGCTTACACGCTGAACTACCCCAATCCGGTTGACCGCCTGCGCGGCAAAACTGGGCACGGAATATGGATACACAGCAAGGGCTTCGGCATCGTGCCGCGCGACACGCGCGGATGCATAGCCATCGGTCTTGACGAAATCAACGAAGTCGGCCCACGGCTCACGCCGGGCACGGCCGTGATTCTCGCCGAAAAACTGGATGAAAAAAACGTGCCCGACAAAAACGGCGATGCCGCCAAACAGTTGCGCCGTCTTATGGCCCAGTGGAGCGGCGCATGGGCCGCCCGTTCTCGCAAGATGTTCGATTTTTACGATCCGGAAGGCTACTCCAGGGCAATGCCGGAAAGTTTCGCCGCGTTTCGCCAGAACAAGGAACGCCTTTTCAGCATCTTGAAATTCATAAAAATTTTTAACCGTGAAATACATGTCCTGGAAGGTCCCGGCTACTGGGTGACCTGGGCGGAGCAATTATACACGGCTTCCAACCTTTCCACGGAGGGCACGCGTCGCCTCTACTGGCAAAAGGACAGGAACAACGACTTCCGCATTGTGGGAATGGAATGGATACCCAGAGATATGGGGATGCGCGCGGCGTTTCAGCAGGGCCGTCTCGTGGCGGAATCAGACGTGCCGGTGTCGGACGCATCCTCCGAACTGCCCAGGGCGCCGCGCCTGACCATGCCTGAAACTCCGGAGCAGGCGGATGCGCAAAAAATTTCCGATTTGATGGAAGACGCGCGATTGGCAGAAAATTCGACGCCGCAAAAACAGGAGGCGCACAGAGACAATGCCGGCGCGCTCGTGGCGGCGGCGCCCCTGGCGCCAGCGCCTTCTCCTTCCCAACCGCCCGCGGTGATATTGTGGGGAAAACGCGAAACGGCGCCGGCGCAGCCGACAGACGCCCCGCAAAACATGCCGGAACGCGTTGAAAACGCGACCCCGGAGCGGAAAGAAAGCAAGGAACCGGAACAAAAAAGAATGGCCTCTCCCCCTCCGTTGCAATCCGTCCCGGCGGCAACGCCTGTTCAACCTGACGTTCCAGACCAGGAACCCCGCGCCGCTGCCCGTCAACCTGATCCGCAAACTCCGCCTGACAGCGATATCGAATATCTGTCTTCGATCAGCGCAGATATCGGCGATATGTTGGAGCAGTGGCGTCAAGCCTGGGAATCCGGCCGCGTTGATGAGTATATCCGGTACTACGACGACAGGGCCGTCCAGCAGGGGCGCATGGGAAGCCAGAATATACGCCGCCAGAAGGAAACTCTCTGGGCGAGGATTCAGCCCGCTCTGGTGCAGTTTTCCGGGATGCGGATAGCCCTGGACAAAAAAAAGGGCAGGGAAAGACGTGCCCCCGCCAACAGCGCAGCCGGGAATTGCGTTGTGGTGGACATGAATCAGATCTATGCCGACAGCGCCGGTCACAGCGACAAGGGAACAAAAACGCTCCAGGTGTGTTCCAGAGGGCAAAGCTGGAAAATTTACCGGGAGACCTGGGTCGCTCTGCCGCCGGATTCAAACAGACCGGACGAAACAACGTCGCCGGCGCAGTAGCGGCGCGTTGGACGCGCTTCGGGAAAAGGCGCGCGGACAGGTGAACCTGATTGAAGTACAGAGAACATTACAATATAGTTTTTATGCGCGACAAGGGCAGGCGGCATTCCTTCCGCGTGCCGACGACCTTTTTATATGCGTTGCTGTGCTGCATCCTGTGCATGCCGTTCCTTCTCTGCGGTCTCGGCTGGTTTTCCTGGCATATCCGGCAGGAAAACATTCTGTTGCGCGAAAATGTGCAGCGCTTTGAGGACGGTTTTCAAAAAGCGCAAAAAACGGCCGAGCGTCTTGAAAATCTGGAAGAACTGCTGAGCGAGGATGCTGTTCCCGGCAGGGATGTCCTCGCACGTGGGCTCGCCGCGTCCCAGGAGGCGAGTTCTCCGCCGCGCCAGGACCCGCCGGACGATGAAGACGCCGCGCCCGCGCCGACTGCGGCGACGCAGGACGTGTTCCCGGCGCTGGATGCCGACTATATCAAGGTGGACAATGTTCAGGCGCGTGTCCTCACAGAAAGCAGGCTGCGCGTCGCCCTTGACCTGCGCAACACGGACAATCAAAAAATCGCTGCCGGCCGCGTCAGCGTCCAACTGCTCACGGTGGACGGCGCGCGGCACGATCTCGTTTTTGCCCCGGCCAACGCGACTGACTTCCGCATCAGCCGCTTTAAACGCACAATCATGTTCGCCCGCCTTTCTCCGCAAGTGAATACCACCAACGCCCAAATCATCCTGGAAGTGCGCAAGGACGACAATACCGTGGTCTACCGCAACATTTTCTCCGTAGAGCGATAAGCCGGGAGTCGGAACCATGATTCTAGGAACGGCGGGACACATAGATCACGGAAAAACAGCGCTCGTCAGGGCGCTCACCGGCATTGACTGCGACCGCCTTGACGAGGAAAAACGCCGCGGCATCACCATTGAACTTGGTTTTGCCTTTACTCCCTTGCCCAATGGCGAGGCGCTCGGCATCGTGGACGTCCCCGGGCATGAGCGCTTTGTCAAGGCCATGGTTTCAGGCGCCGGCGGCATGGATATGGTTATGCTCGTTATCGCGGCCGATGAAGGCATCATGCCGCAAACACGCGAACATATGGAAATATGCGCTTTGCTCGGCATCAGCGCCGGTTTTGTCGCCCTGACCAAATGCGATCTGGTTGACGCAGACTGGCTGGGTCTGGTTCTGGACGACATAGCCGACTTCACGCGTGGGACATTTCTTGACGGCGCGCCGGTCTTTCAGGTTTCCGCAGCAACCGGTCAGGGCATTGAGGATGTCAGACGCTACGTGTGCGAACAGGCCTTGCTCCTGCCCGCGCGCCAGCGCGGAGACGTCTTCCGCCTGCCCATTGACCGCGTTTTTACCTTGAAAGGCCACGGTACTGTCGTCACGGGCACTGTTGTGTCCGGTTCTTTGCGCTCAGGCGAGGAAGTCATGCTCATGCCGGCGCAAAACCTCAGCCGCGCGCGCAGCCTGCAATGCCACGGCAAACTCGT
Organism: Desulfovibrio sp.; assembly: GCA_031272405.1. Classification (GTDB taxonomy): domain Bacteria; phylum Desulfobacterota; class Desulfovibrionia; order Desulfovibrionales; family Desulfovibrionaceae; genus Desulfovibrio. Next base: position 11,396 of record JAISTW010000006.1, read on the forward strand.
CGAAAATGTCACATCCGGCCACCGTTGCGCCATCAATGTGCAAGGCCTGGAAGTCAACGATATAGAACGCGGATATGTGCTGACCAGACCTCATGATCTCATCCCCTCCCGACGCTGGATCGTCCGCCTCGCCTGCCTTGAGTCCTCTCCGCGGCCGTTGCGTCATCGCGCTGAAATTCACTTTCACCACGGCACAAGGGAATGTTTGGCAAGAATGATATTTTTCGGACGCGACAAACTCGCGCCGGGTGAAAGCGCTCTGGCTGAAGTCCGCTTCAGGGAAGATATGGTCGGCGTCTTCAATGACCACTGTGTGCTCAGGGGCGGCGCGCCCTTGCGCACTCTGGCCGGGGGGGTTCTCATAGATCCCATGCCCCCCCAACTGCGCGGAAAGCCGGAAGAAAAACGAAAACGTCTGGTCCTTCTGGAAAGTCTTTCCCAACTTCAGGCCAAGGCCGCAACAGCATCCGACTTGCTGGAGACCGCGCTTGCGCTCCGGGAAAACGAAGGAGCGGGAGAGACAGAACTGAAACTCCTCACCGGTCTTGACGCCGCGGACATATCGACCGCCTTGCGGCATCTCTGCGCACAGGGCAAGGCGCTCTGCTTTGATGAAGAAAAAAAACGCTGGATCAGCGCCCCGGTTTTTGAGCGTCTTCTGACCCTTTGCCTGGAACGTACGGCTGCCCTGCATGCCAGGGATCCTTTGACCAACGCTTTCGCACGCGGTGCCCTGACTGCTGGCTGGGCTGACGCCCTCCCGGACAAACTCGCCGCTGCCGTTCTTGGTCACGCCCTGCGTCGGGGCCGTCTCGTCAGTGAAGGGAATGGCCTGCGCCTGGCTGAACACAAAGTCCGACTTGCGGCCAACACTTCGGCCATACGCCAAAAGATTCTGGACGCCTGCCGTCAGGGCGGGGCAAGCCCTCCCAATATGCCGGGGATGCTGGCCGAACTCGAAATCAGCGAAAAGGAGGCCCTGCCAGTTCTGAAACTCTTGTGCGAAGAAAAGGCCCTGGTCAAGGTCAGGGAAGGACTCTATTATGACGCGGAGGTCCTTGCCTCCATTCTGGAAAAGGTCGCCCAATGGTTCCAGAAACACGAAAGTCTGGACATTGCAAATCTGAAAGAAATTATCGGTCTTTCCCGCAGATATCTCATCGCCCTCATGGAGTATATGGATAAGGAACGCATTACCGTGCGTGTGGGAGATGCGCGCAAGCAACGTACCCGCTGAACCTCGTGGCCAAAAATAAAAAATGGTTCGGCTGGCATAAAAATATTTCAAGGGGAAATTTATGAAACTTCTGGCTATCAACGGCAGTCCACGCAAAACCATGAATACTGCATCATTGCTGGAAAAAATCGTCGATGGCGCAGCTTCGCGCGGCGCCGAAGTCCAGCTGACGCATCTGAGGGATTTGACCTTCAAAGGCTGCATAAGCTGTTTTCACTGCAAGGACCCGAAGAGCGAAAGCTACGGCCGTTGCATCGTCAAGGACGACCTTGGCCCAGTCCTGCAAGAGGCGCATGAAGCGGATGTTCTTGTGCTCGGTTCCCCCTTTTATTTCAGCATGGAGACGTCCCTGGCGCGCGCCTGCATGGAGCGACTCTGGTTCCAGTATCATTTGTACACAAAAAGGAAGCCCCCCTTGTCTCCCCGCAAAAAAGCGACCGCCCTTGTGTACACTATGAACATACGTCTGGAGGACATGGAGGCCTACGGCAAAAACGCCGTCGTCACCCGGAGCAAGGGGCTGATGGAACGCTTCTTCGCTCCCTGCGAGGTCTTTCTCTGCTGCGACACCAAACAGGTGAAAGACTACTCGAAATATGAATTCGACGTGTTCGATGTGCCGGGCAAGCTCAAACGCCATGAAGAAATTTTCCCCAAGGAGCTGGAACGGGCTTTCGATCTCGGCATCCGTCTTGTCAGTTGAACGTCCCGCCACGCCCCGGGGCCTTGTCAACAAGAAAGACTGCCGGTTGAAATTACAGCCTCCGGAAATGGGCGAATGATGCGCTGAGGCCAAAAGTTCACGCTGCCGGACGGAAATCCCGCGGCAGGTGGTTCAGAAAGGCGACCAGATCTTTCACGCCCTCGTTGCGGCAGGCCAGGTAGCAACTTGTGTACTCCCTGTGGGTGAGGGCAGTGGCGAACATGGGATAGCGTCTGCCTTCTCCGGCAAAGGGCAGACCCAAAAGCCTCTTGAGGGCTGGGTGTATGGGCAGCCAGAAATCGTCGTCCGGATGCCGCCAGGCGCGTTTGGCGCTCCTGGACAGCCTCCCCAGCCCCAGCAGCCCCAAGAGCCCCTCGGCCAGATGAAAAAGCAGCGTTTTCCCAGGGTGGTTCACGGTCAGGAAAAGCTGTTCTTCACGCCAGCGATCCCGCAACAGTGGCGCGCAACGCACAGGGCAGGCCGCCTCCCGTCTCTCCGCCTCCGCGAGGGATTCTTCGGCAATGCCCCACACATCGCCCAAAAGGGCCGGGCCGGCGCGCTCATACACACGCAAGGCGTCACCCGGCGCAAGGCCCCGGCTCAAAAATTCGTTGAGCAGGCTGTCGGCAAAATCAATGCTCTTGTCGCCGCTGGCCCAAGTCGGCCAATAGCCCTTGAAAAACAGATTGGGAATTTCAAAGCGCAAACAGTCCTTCGGCAACATGGCGAGCAGACTGTCCGAGGAGAGTTCTCCCCAACTCCCGTCCAATTTCTGATACAAAAAAAGGCCGCAAGCGCTTATGTTTTCCTGTCGTATAGCTTCACGCGTATAGTTGGTATAGACGCGAACATGGAAAAGCCGGTTGAAGGCCGGCTTCATTTCCAGCAGAGAACGCAGGGCGTGCCCCTGGCAGTTGGCGTGAACAAGACAAAGCGTACGCGGCATGATTTGCCTCCAAATGTATCCAAAGGCGCATATGCACAAAACGTGCCTGGCTTCGTCAGTTGGCGACTTCCAAATAGGTCGCGCTCTGCGCGCCTTTTTCGGATACGGTGACGCTTACGGGCCGTACGGACGCCGCGCGGGGATCAGGATGAGAAGCAAGTCGTCTGACAGCGGTCTGCCAGATATGGCGGGCCAAGTTCTCCGAGGAGGGGTTGAACGCGTCAAAGGGAGGCGTTTCATTGAGCAGCCTGTGGTCGAACTCAGCCAGAATTTCCCGGAGAACGGCCTTGAGCACGCTGAAATCCAACAACAGCGCCGTGTCTGCGCTGAGCACGCTCCCCTCCACCACCAGTTCCACAGAGAAATTGTGCCCGTGTACACGTTCACACTTGCCCTTGTAAGCGCGCAAGGCATGGGCGGCGGAAAATTCATCCCGTACGGCCAGCCGCCACGAGCCTTTTGTCGGACTCTCCTTTCCGGAAATCCCTCTCACGACATTATCCAAAACAGAACAAAGGCGGAGAGCGCAACGAAAAGGATAGCCAACACGGTACGCGCGCTTTGACTCCAGGCAAACCCACGATCTTCTCCGCCGAAATCTTCGTTCGCCGCAGTGGGCATAGTAAAGACATTTCTGATTTTATCCAGATATTTCAACATGATGTTCCTGTTGCAACAATTTTGCGGCTACAGATCCGGCAGACGACGTTTTGGTCAAGAGGCCCAAGCCGCCAGCGCTTTTTCCAGTTCCGGGCCAGGCCGCACTTTGAGATTTTCGTCCAAGGAAAGCCGACACTCGTAGCCATCCAGATCAACCGCGGCTATCGTTTCCACATGCCCCCTGTATTCCTGCAAAATATTCCTCAAGGCCAGCATATCCTCGCGGCCCAGACGGTGCCGCGGTATATACACGCAAACGGGCTTGCTGCTCTCGGCGCAGTATCGCTCCAATGCGACGCAGTCCAATCCTTCAAGTTTGAGTTCCTGCGCGCTTCCTCTATCCTCGTCGTTCTCATCGGTCGAAAGGGGCGCGGCCCCCCCACTGCTCCGCACAATGGCGGACAAACACACAAGACTGCCCTCCATGGCTTCGTTTCTGGCCCTGTCCCAGGCCTTGGGGAAAAACACCACTTCGGCGTGGCCTGTCGTATCGTCCACATTGACGATAGACATGGCATCCCCCTTCTTGGTGAACTTCTTTTTTACCGCCACCACCTCCACGGCGCAGGAGATTTCCGCGCCCGATTCCAGTTCTCGCGCCTGCTCCAGGGTAGTGAGGTTAAGGCGTCGTATTTCATTACTGTATGGCTGCAAGGGATGTCCACTGGCAAAAAAGCCGAGAGATTCCTTCTCGGCCTTCAGTCGCTCGTCGTCACTCCACTCGCTCAGGTCGGCCTCCGGGCAGTCAAAACCCATGCCCGGACGCTTTTCCTGTTCTTTGGCCGGAATCAGACTGAACATGGATACCTGATTGGAATTTTTTTCGCTGTTTTTCTTCTGGGCGCGGCCGATTACATCATCCAGCGCCGCCATCATGCCGGCTCGACTCACCTTGAAGCAGTCGCAGGCGCCGCTCTTGATGAGCGCCTCCAGCACCCTCTTAGTGACCTTGCGCAGATTGACGCGACAGCAAAAATCCAGCAGAGAGGCATAGTCGCCCTTTTCACGGCCCTCGACAATCTCCCTGATAGCCTCATCGCCCACGCCCTTGATCCCGCCCAGCCCGAATACAATCGCGCCTTCGCCGACCGCGAATTCCCCTCGGCTGGCGTTGACAGAAGGCTGCCGCACGTCAATATTCATGTCTTTGCAGCAGGAAATATATTTGAGAAGTTTTTCCTGATTGTGCGTCTCTGACGTCAACAACGCGGCCATAAATTCGGAGCTGAAATGCGTCTTCAACCAAGCCGTATGATAGGAAATCAAGGCGTAGGCGGCAGAATGGGATTTATTGAATCCGTATTCGGCGAACTTTGCCATCAGATCGAATATCTCGTTTGCCTTGTCCTTGCTGATATTTTTCTCCTGCGCGCCCGCGACGAATTTTATCCGTTCCCCGGCCATGAGTTCCGGTTTTTTCTTGCCCATGGCCCGACGCAGAATATCCGCTCCGCCCAAAGTGTAGCCCGCGATAATCTGGCTGATCTGCATGACCTGTTCCTGATAGACGATGACTCCATAGGTGTCCTTGAGACAATCTCTGAGCAGTTCATGGGGGTAAACGACGGAAGTTTGCCCCTGCTTGCGACGGATAAAATCCTCCACCATGCCGGATCCCAGCGGGCCCGGTCTGTACAGGGCGCACATGGCGATGATATCCTCAAAGCAGCTGGGTTTGAGCTGGCGCAGGTATTTGCGCATGCCGGCGCTTTCCATTTGAAAAATACCGTCTGTGTCCCCGCGGGAGTACAGTTCGTAAACGTCCTTGTCATCCAGGGCCAAATTGTCCATGTCCGGCGGCGTCTTGCCCTGAGCGGCGATGTTGCGCAGGGTATCGTCAATGAGTGTCATGGTTTTGAGACCCAGAAAATCGAATTTCACAAGGCCCACTTCCTCTACTGTGGGGCCGTCGAATTGGGTTACCAACTCGTTGTGTTGTCCTCTGTACAGGGGCAGATACTCGACCGTGGGTTTGTCCGAAACGACAAGCCCGGCGGCGTGGGTGGAAGCATGGCGGCTCAATCCCTCCAGGCGTTGGGAAATGCGGATGAGTTTCTCCACTCGCGAATCCGTCTGCAGAAGTTTTCTCAACTCCGGTTCCTTGTCCAGAGCTTTTTCTATGGTGATATCAAGTTCTCCGGGAATGAGTTTGGCGATCTGGTCCGTCTCGGCATAGCTCATGCCCATGGCCCGACCCACATCCCGAACTACGGCCCTGGCCTTCATGGTGCCGAAGGTGGTAATCTGGGCCACGGCATCCGCCCCGTACTTCTCCACCATGTGGCGTATCACTTCCGCGCGGCGTCGTTCGCAAAAATCCACGTCAATATCAGGCAGGGAAACGCGCTCGCTGTTGAGAAAGCGTTCGAAGAGCAGATTGTAGGGCAGTGGGTCTATATTGGTGATGCCCAAAGCCCAGGCCACAAGGGATCCTGCGGCGGAGCCGCGCCCCGGCCCCACAGGCACGCCGTGCTCCTTGGCCCAATTGATGAACTCCTGCACGATGAGGAAGTAACTCGCGTAGCCCTGCCCCAGGATAACCTCAAGCTCGCGCTCCAATCTGGCCTTGTATGCGTCCGCGTCAATGGTCTCGCGGCGGGGATGAGCGGCAAGTCGCGTCTTGAGCCCTTCCGCGGCCAGACGGCGCAGTTCGGATTCCGCCGTGCTTCCTTCCGGCAGGTCGTACACAGGAAAATGGTGCCTGCCCAGATCCAGCTCCACATCGCACTGTTCGGCTATGCGCGCGGAGTTGACCAAAGCCTCTGGCGGCAGACCGGAAAAAGCCTGCTCCATTTCCTCCGCGGATTTGTAGTACAGCTCCCGGCTGTCGTAAAGACTGCCGTGTTTGCGTCCCCCCGAGTTCTTCTGCTGTTCTTCCTCCAACGTGGTTTTCCTCTGTACGCACAGCAACAACTGATGGGCCTCGTAATCGGCGGCGTCCAGATAGTGGCAGTCGTTTGTGGCCACGACAGGCAGCCCGATTTTTTCCGCCAACTCCAGCAGTCCAGCATTGGCTTTTTCCTGTGCGGTCAAACCGTTGGACTGCAATTCCAGGTAAAAATCGGGGAAAATATCCGCATATTCACGGGTCAAAGCCAAGGCCGCATCCATGTCGCCGCTGATGACGGCGCGCGGTATCTCTCCGGATATGCAGGCGGAAAGACATATCAACCCTTCCGCGTAGCGGCGCAGCAACGCCTTGTCAACCCTCGGCTTGTAGTAAAATCCGTCCAGGGCTCCGCACGTGACCAGTTTGACCAAATTGTGGTAACCTGTATTGGTGCGGGCCAACAGAATCAGATGGTGGCGATTTCGACGCGCGTCTTCCGATGTCTTGTCGGTATGGTCGCGGCAGACATAGACTTCGCAACCGATGATCGGCTTGAGGCCAAATTCCTTGCAGTGCTTGTAAAAACGCGCCGCGCCGTGCAGATTGCCGTGATCGGTGACGGCGCAGGCCGCCATTCCATAATCCTTGGCCCGGGCGCACAGCTCCTTCAGACGGATGGCCCCGTCCAGCAGGCTGTATTCCGTGTGACAGTGAAGGTGAACAAAATCGGACATGGATTGTGTATACCCGCCCGGAGGGAAAAACTCAAGAGAGACGAGACGAGGAATAGGCGTGAGCCGGGCCAGTCACGTAAAAAATTATTGCCCTCCGCCATTTTCTTCTCTACATTGGCCTTGAGGTATCGTATGGCTAGAAAAACAAATAAACACCTGACGATCCCAAATCTGGACGTATACGAGATATTCGGCAAACGTCATCACCTGCCCCTTAACAGCAACGGGAACCCCACCTGGGAACGGATTGTTCTGGAATCCACCGTGCTGTTCTGCATGAAGGGTTACGAGGGGGTGACGATACGCGACATTGCCCTGAGAATCGGCATGACGCCAGGGGCTCTGTACAACCACTTCCCCTCCAAGGAAAAGCTCTGGGACGTCATACTTGATCAGGCCGTGCAAATCTTCCACCTCTACCTGTCTCTCCTTGCCGTGGAGCTTGAACAGGCCGTTACCTTCGAAGAGGTGCTGGACGCCATGATCCGGGAACCGAGGAGCATGAAAAACCCATACAGTTGCTATATATACTCCCTCATCCTGGCCGAGCAGTTCCGCAATATCCGGGCTGGGAAAATATACAGCGAACTTTTTTTGAACTCGGCGATGGATTTTCATGACAAATGGCTCGCCGAGTGCGTCCGGCGCGGTTTCGCCAGACCCTTTGACACAAAGGCCACCGTCCATTGGCTTATACACAACGAGCTGATCGGCGTCACCTTAAGGGTACAGGAACTCGAATGCAGACTAAAACCGGCCCTTGCCCCGGAAAAGCTGTTTCTGGACTGGAAGGACGTCCTCATGCGCCACGTGGCGCTCTGAAAGCCCGTATCTTTAACACAGAAACGTATTTCTGACCAAATGTTCAGTTACCACGGTGTAAAGTTTCTTCATGACCGGACGATAAGGCTTCAACAACGACTGTGATGATGAGAGAAGGCGAGGATGACCCGACGACCACGAGCCATCCCTGAACTTCGGGATTTCATGTGGCTGGAGGATATTGAAAGGATCAGGGCGTCGCGGGAAACGCCTTTGCAAACATCAAAGGAGAGGAACGGCAATGACAACAAAATATCGCATTATCTTGGGCTTTGTTGTGATGGTGGTGCTGTTGGGGGGTATGGCCGCGCTGGGCTATTCAAGCCTGAGGACCACAGTGACGCAGTTCGTGGAATACAAGCGCCTGAGCGACATGAACGCCGCCGCGAGCGACATGGAAGCCGGCATGTCCGCCTCTGTTTATTACCTGATGGCCATTCTGGACGACAGGGATGACAAGGCCCTGGCCGACTTCCGGAAAAACGTCCAAAGAGCCTCGGAAAACGCCAAAAGATGCCTTGATCTTACTCTTGAGCGTAAGGCCATTTTCAGCGACATACTCAAATCCATAGAGGCCTACAAAAAACTTGGGGAGGATATGGTTTCCTCTTATATGTCGGGCTGGAACAACTTCGTGAATGTGGTGCGGCCAAGCCTGGTCAAATTGCAGGATTCTCTGGACAAGGTCCGTGAACTGACCCATGTGAACAATAACTTCCAGGTGCTGGATACCCTGGCTGACGCCCTGGTTCATGTTTCCGCCTCAAGGGCAAGCATAGGACTTTTTTCCATGTCAAGGGACGAGGTTGATGCCAAAGAGTCATTGAACTCCCTGAACAAGGCCGCGGAAATCGTCTACCGTCTTGATCAGGACATGACGACGGACGCCGGCAAGGCCACGGCGGCGGTGGCCAAAAAGGCCATGGCCGAATCCCTCGAAATTTTCAAAAAAATGGCGACCCTGTACAAAACGGCCAATGACAATGTTGACAAGGCTCAGTCAATCAGCAGGGATCTCCGCCACACAGCGCAGCAGGTTTCCGAGGATTCGGAAAAGCGGTGCTCCGCATACGGCCGCGATCTCACGCAGAGCAGCGCCTCCGCCCAGACGTTCCTGCTCTCCATGGGCATAGGCGGGCTGGCTCTGGGGGTTCTTCTCGCCGTCTTCATCATCATCGGCATAATGCATATTCTTGTGAAGGTGTCCGCCTTCGCCACGGCCGTTTCCGGGGGCGATGTGGAAGCCCGGTGCGAGGTGAAGGAAAAAGGGGAAATCGGCGTGATGGTGGAAGCCATCAAAGCCATCCCAGAGACCATGAAGGGAATGCGCGACGGCTTTTTGGCGCTTGCCGGCAAGATTCAGCACGGCGACATCGCGGCCAGGGGTCGCCTGGAACTCTACAAGAACGGCTTCGCTGAAATAGTCGGGGCCTGCAACGCTTCCCTCGCCGCATTGTTGTCCGTTATCGAGGAAATGCCCAATCCCGTGGTCGTCCTCAACGCCGACAGCAGGGCCGAATACCTGAACGCCCGGGGACGGAGCTATGTGGGCAACGATTACAAGGGCAAATTGTGCAAGGAATTGATCAACCGCGAGGACGACGGCACGGCCGGAGACGCCCTGCGCAAGGCCTACAGCACGAAACAGCGCGCCAGCGGCGAAACCGTGGCCCATCCCGGCGGCAAGACCATTGACGTGATGTACACGGCCATCCCCATGCTGGACGAGCAGCAGAAACTTTTGGCCTGCATGCAGTTTATCACGGACATCAGCTCCATAAAGAGTCAGCAGCGCACCATGCTGGAAGTGGCCAAAAACGCCGGGGAGATTTCCGACCGCGTGGCCGCCGCCTCAGAGCAACTGGCCGCCCAGGTGGAGCAGGT
>JAISTW010000066.1 GCA_031272405.1 Desulfovibrio sp.
TCAAGCAGTTGTTGCGAGGTATGAAGGCGAGAACCTCCGATGAACTTTTATCGGCGGTAGGAATCGCCTTGGGTATGGTTACAGCCAAAGATGCCAAAGGCTGGTTTGAATCTTGTGGATATATAAAATAAAAGTTAAACTGCTCTAACAAATAATTTCAGCCAATTTTTTATCGCTGCCAAGATTATGAACCCGGCGAAGTGGGTGGCTTTCTTGTCATATTTGTTAGCAAAGCCTAATAGTAGCCGAGGAATTTCCACCAGGCGACCCCCAGAGACATCTGCACGCAATAGGTGACCGCAGCTATGATGCCGCCAACGGTCCACCACGGCTTGACATCGAGATACCCGGCACCGAATATAATCGGACCCTGGGCGCCGCCATAGTGGGTTACCACGCCGCCATAGCAATTGGAAAACAGAAGAGCCAGCACCAGCGCTCCCTGAGGGGCTCCGCAGGTAAAACCAACGGTCAGGAATACCGGTAGCAGGGAAGCTGTGTACGCCGCCCCGGAAGCAAAAAAGTACCGCACGACAACGCTGAGGCCGACAATGATAAGTAATGCCGTGTAACCGCTTAACGCGGGGGGAATGAAGGCCCCTATCCTGGGAGCCAGCCACTCGAAGAACTTGGCTCCGGAAAGCACGGCCGCCAAGCCGATGATGCCTCCGTACCAGATAAAAGTCGACCAGCCTCCCTTAGCCTTGAGGATATCGTCCCAGGTCAGAACATTGGATAAGAGGCAGAGGCACATGGCCACTATGGCGACTTCCGTGGCTCCAATTTTCAGAATACCGCCGAACATCCAGCCGGAAAGGGCAAGAATGAAAATACCCGCCAGAATCTTTTCCGAACTCTTCATGGGCCCAAGTTCCTTGAGACCGACCTCGGAGATGCTTTTGCCATCTATTTTCGCCAATTCAGGCTTGTGCACAAGGTACACGAGAAACGGTATCAGCAAGAGCATGAGAATTCCGGGCACTGAAGCGGCGATGAACCATTTGAACCAACCGACTTCCACCTTGCTGATGTCAAAGCAAAGTTTGGCCGCGAGGGCGTTGGGAGCTAAGGCCGTGAGGAACAGGTACGCCGAAGTTTTGGCCGAACACCACAGGCTGATCATGAAGTACGAGCCGGCCCTGCGGGCTGTGGAACCAGGTTCGGAATTCAAGGCCACAGCCGCGCTGTTCGCAATGGGGAAGACGATGCCGCCGCTTCTGGCAGTGCCGGACGGCGTGACCGGCGCGATGATAAACTCAAGGAAAGCAAGAACATAACCCATTCCCAAGGTGGAGCTGGCAAGTTTTCCGACGAGCACGTAAGCAACGCGCTTGCCCAGATCGGTCTTGATGAACGCGGCGCTGAAGGAAAAAGCGCACAAGACGAGCCAGGTCGTGGTAGAACCATAGCCGGAGCGCAAAATGCTGTTGAGGTTGCCGAGCAGCAATGAGGAGGAAGCGATGGCAACCAACAAAATCACCGGCTCAGAAAACGGTTTGAGAACGATGCCCAGAATAGCCGAGATATAAATGGCGAAAATTTTCCAGGCCGTGGGAGACAGACCCTCCGGAGGCGGAATCATCATGATGCCCACTGCCAGCAAGATAAGTACTGCAGTTTTCATCATCCTGCTCTTTTCCATGGTACCATCACTCCTGGATGAGGTTTTTCAGTCTTTTTGTATTCTTTAACCTCAAAATATTATTGCTGATACAGTAATTATGCCCTATGTACGGTTGGATTGAAATCCAAAATTATATTTTTTGCGCAACCCCTTCAATGGAATATTTCGTTTTGCCGTGATAGGTAAAGTCATTCTCCGCAAGACTGAGGACACTGAACCGCGCAAGCAGCTTTTCCATGGAGTCCACAGTAAAATAACGCCTTTTTTCGCCGTTGGGGGAAAGGAAATAATCCTCCTCGATTCGCGTTGTATTCTTGCCTTTGGTGGTAAGATAATATTCCTTGTAACTGTTCACTTTGAAGATAAAATATCCTCCCATCTCCAATACGGTATGTATATTTTCAAAAAGTGTGATTGTATCGCTCATGGTGAAATAGTGCACGCTTAAACTGGAGAAAACAATACCGAAACTTTCTCCAGGAAAAGGAAGGCCCTGCGCCATGTCAAAAAGAAGCGTAGGAACAGCCGGATTTCGTTCGTTGACTACCTTCAGGGCGGTGGATGATATGTCGCAAGCCGTCACATTATAGCGCTTATCATGCATATAACAGGCGTGAACTCCATCACCGCATCCAAGATCAAGTATCTTCGATGACCTTTTTTGTTCGAAATAATCGGCGTATTTTACATTCCACATTTTGTCCGGACTTGAATCATTCAGGCCCTTGCCAAAACGCGCCAGCCAGCGTTCCGCTTCATCCATATTCGCCCTTGCCGCTGTTTGCGATAAAATTTTGCCATTCAAGTACGCTGTATCGCCCACCCGTCCACCGGGGCCGCTCCGTCGGGCATAATGCAATCATGCCCACTAGTTATGGAACAGACGTTCCGGCACAAATATCTGCCCTTCCATAATGACCCGCGCCGTGCGGCCAATGGCGGCCCGTTCAACCTTCAATACGTCACCGTGGCCCGATATGACGGTTTCCACCTCAATGACGCCGGCGGGATGACCAAGTCTGACAAGACCGCTGCCAAGAGACTCCTTGCGGGAGTACTCATTGACGATAGTTCCAGGAATCTGACTGGCCACGGCCGTACAAATAGAACCGGTTCCAGGATAAGTTTTGTGCATGATCTGCATAAACATGCACCGCACTAACACATCAATGTCATCCGCTTTTATCGTTTTCCCCGACAAATAATTCACATAGTCGGACAGGGGACCGACAAAAACGATGTGCGGCGTATTTTTACGCCCTATAGAAGCGGATGTCGGCGTATCAGCGAGCCCCACCATCCAGGCGGCATGGGCGCGGATGGCTTCAAGTTTGCGCAGCATTTCCGGATCGGAATCTATTCTTTCAGGGGGTTCGGTGCCCGTAAGCCCGAGAGCCTTTGCCCGAACAAAGACCTGACAGGCCGCCATATCAACTATGGACATGTCAATTTCGCCGACGCCATTCACCACCGCCCGGTCAATCGGCTTGCCTGTGGGCAGAAGGCCTTTGCCGGCCAACGCACCCACAGTCTCTGAAAAATTTACCGTGGTTTTGGCTCCCGTGCCAGGAACACCCGCGATGGCGTAGTCGCCGTCCACCACTAGTTTGCCGCCGGCGACCTGCACATCCGCGATCAGCACGCTGCCCGTGTTGCGATTATACATACGGACCGTGGTAATGCCTTCCTCCGCCTTGACCAAGTTTTTATAAATGGAGAACGGTCCCACGCCGGAAGTCATATTGCCGCATATTGACTTGTAAAACACTGTGGGCACATCAATGCCCACCTGGCCGAATGTGTATTCCACATCAATGCCTGGACGCTTTGAAGGTCCAACAAACACAGTTTTACTTGTCAGCGGCTCGGCTCCGCCCAAACCGTCTATCTGTCTTTTGTCCGGGCTGCCGTAAATGGCTAATATCACTTTGTCCCGCAGTTCCGGATCCCGAGGAAGCTCATTTTCAAGCAAATACACTCCGCGGCTTGTTCCGGCGCGCATAAATGTTCCGTTCACAGCTCGCATGGTCATCATGGGCGTTTCTCCTGTCAGTTATTTTTTTACACCTTCCAGTGAGATAAACATGGTTGCTCATTTTGTGTCTACAGGCATCAAAACTCTGGAAGCCGGTTTTGTTTTTCAAGATGCATGATGGACTCCGCCATGGCCTCCGCCGCTTCAACGCCTATGGTTCTCCGCGCAAGATCAAAGGATTTTGCCCTGATCCGTTCGGGTGTCATGGGATTGGCGGCGCTGCCGGAAGGATCACTGACAGATTCTTCATAAACCTTACCGTCAAAGGTGCGTACTTTTATGGCACAGCCCCAGTGTTTAGGATATTTCGCGCTCAATTTCTCATCCGGATAGACATGAATTCGCTGAAGGAGCTTCTGGTATTTTTCCTGCACAATGTGTTCGGGTTCCATCTGCTCCAGGCCGAATTCGCGGTCCAGCAACACACAAGCCACGCAATAAGGCATGGAAAATCTGGCATCAAGCTGCCTTTGGGGGTTCTTGCTGATGGGGCTTGCTCCGGTCTGCTTATAGCCCACGAGGTAAATGCCGACTTCAATGGATTCGATGGCGTTGGGGTCAAGATCAACACGGTTGATAAGGGCAAACGCAGCATCAATGCCGGGATGGGTGCTGCGGCAGCTGGGATAGGGCTTGGTGTCGATGTCAAGTATCTCATACGTTTTGCCGAGGTCTCGATCCACAAGAGACAAGTCATAGCTATCCGAAGTAGCGGGAAACAGTCCGCCGTCCTCGGCATCAAGAATATATCGGGAACCGCTCATGCCTGCTTTGGACAAAAACGCCGCTTCAATCCCGTTTGTCACAGCTCTCCCGATATGGAGAACCTTGTTGGTTGCCCCGTCCTTTAGAAAGGCCCACAAACCCGAAGCCTGCGTCCCGGCGATCCCCAGGGCATACAGAGTATGCTCGGCATCAAGCTTGAGAAGTTTGGCGACAGATGCGGCCGCTCCAAAGGTTCCCACCGTCCCGGTGACATGCCACCCTCTTGTGCGATGCCCGGCGGCTCCAATAGCGGAACCGATGCGGCCCAGAGTCTCGAAACCACAGACAATCGCTTCAAGAAGCTCCATGGACGTGCTGCCGAGATACTCAGCCGCCGCCCAGGCGGCGGGCACCACCACCGAGCCCACATGGGCCTTGGACCCCGCGTGAACATCGTCCATTTCAAGAATATGCCCAAACATGCCATTGAGGAACGCAGCGGTGCGCATGGAAGTCTTTTTCTTTTGTCCCCAAACGCCTGCCCGGCCGTCAACGCCGGATTCCATTTGATAGTATTGATCGGCGATGCTTCGCAGCATGGAGTCTTTCCCCGCGCCTATGGCGGGGCCGACAGTATCAAGGATGCGCAGTTTAGCCGCAAGGATGAGTTCCGGCGGTCCACTTTCAATATGAAAATCGGCGAGGAATTTACTGAGATTAACGAGTTCCTGCATAACAAACTCCTCAATTTGAGAAATTCAAAAACAGATACGCCGCGCAGGTGGGCCAGAAGTTCACGGGAAGAAAAGACTTTTGACAGGCAATTGTCTGCGCCGTTTTAATGCCTGCCGCGCCGATTGAGCGATGGTGAACTTAAAGGAATACTGTTCCAGGTATTTCCGCAGCAGGGCGCAATACTGCTGGTCGTCGTCAATGAGCAAGACCCAATGCACTGCGGCACTGCTTCCGGGCAGAGAATCCGCAGGCGCGGAACAGGAAACGGTGCTCATGACGGGACTCCCAGCGGCTTGAGAGCTGCGGAGGGGGATCCGGCCCAGCCCGATGGGGCCGGCCGGATCCGCCGGGATATTTTCTTCTCACATCTTGAGAGCGATGGGGAACCAGAACAAAGCGAAAACCGCGTAGACGGCAAAGAAGATGAAGCCGTAGACCGAGCCGAAAATCCAGAACGTCTTTTTCTCAATGTAGCCCGTATTGTAGTACACCGGGCTCGGGCCGGTTCCGTACGGGGTAAGTATGCCCATAATGCCCAGGCAGCCTGCCAGCATCATGCCCAGAAGACGCATGTCCATTCCGGCCACGGCCGCGCCTGTGGCCAGCAGCACGGGCATAAGGGCCGTGGTGTGGGCCGTGAGGCTGGCGAAGAAATAATGGGCGAAATAAAACAGGCAAAGCAGGCCGAACATAACCACCATGATGCTCGCTCCGCTCAGATAGCCGGCGCAAATGCCGCTGAGCCACTTCAGGAAGCCGACTCTGGCCAGTCCGGAAGCCATGGCCACCAGGGTGGCGAACCAGGTCAGGGTGTTCCAGGCGCTCTTGTTGGAAATGACGTCCTCCCAGCTTATGATGTCCAGAATCACCATAAGGCACAACACCACCAGAGCAACCATGGTGGCGTTCAGCAGCTTGGAGCCGAATATCCACAGCAACAGGGCTATCAGGGCCATGAGGGCCATGAGCAGTTCCTTGCGCGTGATGGCTCCGAGCTTCCTCAACTCTTCAGCTGCCCATTTGGGCGTTTCGGTGAAGACCTTCTGGCTGGGAGGATAAATGATGTAGGTAAGCACAGGAACCAGGATGAACAGGATGACGCCGGCGGGCAGGAGGCACACGAACCAGTTCATCCAGGTGATGGGCTCAAGGTTCGCCGCGCCGGGCGCTTTGTTGATAAGGGAAAGCGCCAGCAGATTCGGGGCCAATCCGGTGAAGAACATGGAGCTCGTGACCGAGGTGGTGGCAATACATATCCACATCAGATAGGAGCCTATCTTGCGGGGCTCGTTTTCAGGAAGGGAACCATACATGGGAGGGATGTTCTTGACCACCGGATAGACAGAACCGGCACTGCGGGCCGTATTGGAAGGGATGAACGGCGCCAGCACCAGGTCGGCTATGGCCGTGGCGAAACCCAGACCGAGGGCCTTGCCGCCGAGCGCCTTCATCAGCCACAGGGCTATGCGCTTGCCGAGGCCGGTCTTTTCGTAACCCATGGCGAACATATAGGCCACGAATATCAACCACACGGTGCTGTCCACAAAACCGGAGAGCGCCCAGCCCAGGGAACCGCCAAGGGTGGCCGGTTTACCGTCGGGCATCGGCACCAGGCGCAACGCCCCGGCCAGAACGCAGCCGATCAACCCCACAGCCGAGTTGGGCAGAGGTTCCAAAATGAGTCCAAGAATGACGGCCAGGAAAACCCCTAGGTAACGCATGGCGTTTACGGTGAGGCCGTCCGGAACTGGCAGCAGCCAGACAATCGCGCAAACCACTATGGGCAGGAGAGCTCTCATTGTCCTATTCATAAATTCACTCCAGCGTAATTATGTTGATGCCGTATCGGCGCCCAAGATTTAAAGAACACCAAACACAAAATTTTCGTCAATACCGCTTTTCAAATCTGTCGAGCGCATCCCTCCTTTTCAATAAGTATTGTGTATGGCAGGAAAAAACGCAAGCCTTTTTCTTGATGCCCGTTTTGTCCGCTCCTGGCGGGGCTGTTTATTTGAAACGTCCGCAGGAACGAAATCAGTTGTTCTTTTATTCACAAACCGCGGCGGGCGCTGTCTGCAGAGAGGCGGCATAAGCCGCTCCCCACAAGCCGCTGTTCTTGTCGTCCACCAGGAAGACGGGCAGACGGCGCAACAGTGCCTCAAGGCGCGGCGAGGCAAAAAATTCCTCGGCAAAACAGCCGCTGTTCACAACCAGCGGATTATCGGCGGCAATGCCGCCCGCAATCCACAGCCCCCCTGTACACAAAGTGGTCAGAGCCACATTGCGGCAAAACCGGCCGTACAGACGAGCGTACCAGCGCAGGGTCGTCGTTTCGCTCTTCAGCGCGGCGCGGCTGACCTCGCGCGGCGGCAGACGCTCCCCTGTCAGATAGCGGTGCAGCAGGGCAAGACCTCTGCCGCTCAACACCTCGTCACCCACAAGAAAGGGCACTCCGGTCTGCTGCAGGGCAAATCGGCCGAAATCCTCTTCTTCCCGTCCCACAAGGGCAAAACTCGCATGGCCGGCTTCCGAGGGCAAGGCATGGAGACGCCCCGCGCACTCCCACAGAACGGCCGCGCCCACTCCTGTGCCGGCCCCCACAACGGCGCGGACGCTTCCCGCCTCAGCGCCGCTCTCCTGCGCAAAGACCGGACGGACGGACTCCTCCGGCAGGCAGGCGCAGGCGTAAGCCTGGGCCAGAAAATCGTTCATCAGCACAACGGGAATGCCGGAGGCCATTTCAGCCGAATCAAGACGCAGGGATCCGTTGGTCAGACAGCCGCATCCGCCGCTCACCGGTCCGGCCAAAGCCACGGCCAGGGCGTCGGCCGCTTCCGGTCCCACATCCGTCGGCAGTTGGAGCGCACGCCGAAACGCGGCCAGAACGCTTGCCGCGCCGCTCAGTTCCGCGGTGGACAGCCAGACGACGCTGTCCAACTCCAGCTTTGGTCCAGCGGGGCCGCTCTCATGACGGAAGACAGCGAAGCGGGCGTTGGTGCCGCCAATGTCTGCGGCGAGAACGCGCTGCGTCGTGGGCATCAGCGGCCCTCCATCCGCCTGACGAGGCCTGTGGTGGAACAACCTTCCGTCAGACGCGCCAAATACACCCTGCCGCCGCAAGCCTTGACCACATCCGCGCCCACGACATCCTGCTCGGCGTAGTCGGCTCCCTTGACCAAAACATCAGGCTTGACGGCCTCAATAAGGGAACGTGGCGTGTCCTCATCAAAAAGAATCACGGCATCCACGCCGCGCAGGGCGGCAATGAGCAAGGCTCGGCTCTGCTCGTCCTGAATGGGACGCTCCGGCCCCTTGAGCCGTTTGACCGAAGAATCGCTGTTCAGGGCCACGACAAGTCTGTCACCCTGAACTGAACACTGCTGCACGAGGGAAATATGCCCAGGGTGCAGCAGGTCAAAACATCCGTTGGTGAAGACGACGCTTTCGCCGCCGCGCCGCCATTCCTCAATTTTATCCAGCAAAGACGAAAGGTTGTAGAGCTTGGGGTTGAGCGAGTTTTCCCGCAGTGCCTGGTTGAGTTCCACGAGGCTCACCGGAGACGTACCCACCTTGCCCACTACAATGCCGGCGGCGGCGTTGGCCGTGGCCGCGCTTTGCCGCCAGTCCATGCCCATGGCCACACAGGCCGCGAGAGTCGCGATGACCGTGTCGCCCGCTCCGGAAACGTCCGCCACTTCGCGGGCCACATCCCGTATGTAGTACGGTTCCGCATCGGATTCAAAAAGCGCCATGCCCTTGGGCCCGCGGGTAACCAGCAGGCGCTCGAAGGCAAAACGTTCGCGCAGAGCGGCCGCCAGAACATGGCGCTCCCCGGCTTCGTCAAAGGATTGGCCGCACACGGCCGCAAATTCCGCGCTGTTGGGCGTCACGCACTGCGCGCCCGCATAGCGGGCCCAATCCACCCCCTTGGGATCAACCAGCACAGGGACGCCGAGTCCGCGCGCCAGGGTGATGACGCGGGAACACAGGTTCTCCCCGTCGGCAAGCGCCGACAGAACGCCCTTGCCATAGTCCGAAAGAACCACCGCCCCGCAACCGGAAAGCATGGCCCGGACTTTTTGAGCAAGCTCCCTGTGCTCTTCCGCCGCGAGAGGCCGGCTGGCTTCCTCGTCGCAGCGCAACAATTGCTGACCGTGGGCCATAATTCTGGTTTTGCGCGTGGTGGGCCGTGTTTTGGAGACAATCAGGCCGGCCTTGATCCCTTCCCCTTCCAGCAGGTTTTGCAAGGTCTTTCCAGATTCGTCGTCCCCCGCAAGGCCGACAAGCAGCGCTCCCGCTCCAAGCCGGGCCAGATTGCGGGCCACGTTGGCCGCGCCGCCAGGCACGGACCAGCGTTCCCGCACGCGGGCCACAGGCACGGGCGCTTCCGGCGAGATACGGTCCACAAGGCAGGAAATGTAATGATCCAGCATGACATCGCCCACAACCAAAACACGGGCGCCGTCAAAATTCACCGGGAATCTCCTTGGATAAACGGGACATGCGCGCAGAATACCGTATCGGGCCGAACATTGCAAAGGGGGATTTCGGCCCGCCCTGTCTCATCCGTGCCTTCCTCCTATACGCTGTTTGATGGCGCCGTCCGGGCTGAAGGAAAGCTGTTCCGCCTCCCCTGCGACGCTGACGCGATCGTCGGGGAGTTCGTCGAGCAACGCTTCGGTGACGTAGCATTCCGTCAGAAAAAGCGTGTTGGGAATGACGATGAGACGCGCCTTTTCCGCGGGCACGCTCCCGGACAAACAACGGAATATGGTTTCCACCAGTTCCCGTTCCGTGTCGAACCAGATGGGAATGGCGCCCCGTTTGGGGAACGTCCCCGTAAGACAGTTGAGATAGGTCGGCTTGCGGTCTATTTTGTCTACCAGCTTGCGGGTTGTGAAATCCGCAAGACCGATGCCTATGGCGTTGCCGTGCGACTCCTCGGAGAGATCCAGCACCGCGAGATAGCGCACGAACGGGCTTTCCGGCTCCGGTTCCCCCTGGATGGAGAGTCGGCCCACGATATTGGTGTCAATACCCGTGCCGCTGTAGTTTTTCCCCATCTCCTCGACTATGAGGGCGTCGAGACGAACGGCGGGGAGCGAGGGCATAAGCTCTTTGGAGTAGAGAAGCAGTTCACTTTCCTCCCGGATCATGTCCGCGGCCGAAATGGCCCTGATGAGCGCCGTCTCCTCATAGGCGTTTTCAACAAGGGCGATGCCGCCGGGCACGGGCATTTTTTCCAGAATCACCCTGCCCACGTCCTCAAGCAGTATGGGCAGATCAGTCGCCTTGCCCTGACTGTGGAATTGCCGCGCGCCCATGGGGCCGCCCAAACCCACGACCAGCTTCTTTATCAGTCCGCTCTCGAGCTTCCCTTTGAAGGATGTGTGGGTTTTCACCCTGTTGATGGGAATGACGGCATCCACGGCAAAAACGGACTCAAGCATATAGGCGTGCAGCCCCCGGGAGGTCACGCCTATTTCTCTGCCTTCGGCGCAGGTGACAATTTCCGCGTGCAGGGCCGTTTCGGTAATGCCCAGGCTGTCCAGAAGCTCCTTCTGGCCTTGCGGCGTGCCACCGCCGTGGCTGCCCATAGCGGCCAGCAGCACAGGCCTGGCCCCGGTTTCGCGCACAACGGCCAAGGCGGCCCGCAGCATGGAGACGATATTTTGAATGCCTCTGCTGCCAACCGTAATGCCCACTGTTTTGCCCGGACCAATGTCAGTTGCGCGCAGCAGTTTTTTCATTTCGCCGGTCATGGCGGCTTCAATATCATCTACTTTCGGTCTGGGAAAGGTCTGGCGTATTTTTACCAGTCTGGGGAGGGATATGTCGGCTGCGCTCACAAAAAACTCCTTTTTGGCGTTGACGCGGGGAACTTTTGTCGGCGACCGGGGATGCCCCCGGCCGCCAAAATCGAGGTCAACTGAACATGCCGATGACGTTGACGCCGATAGTGATCCAGAGCACGACGGCGGCCGTGAAGATGGTCAACAGCTTGTGCTGCACAATGGTCATGCCCTCGGGAGTGGGGATGAGCCAGACCAGACGTCCGATGGCGACAGCGGCGGTCAGCCCGTATTTTTGACCCAGTTCCTCAAATTTGTTGGCCATGAATTCCTCCTGTCGTGAGACGATGCAGGGTTAATTGAACATTCCTATCCAGATCCAGCAGGTATACGCCATGAAGGTTGAATGTGAATGAAGTTATTATGTCAGACGCTCACCACATCAAGCCAGTGATGGACGGAAGTCCCTTTGGGGGCGGCGGCGGAAAGCTGCATGGCGCAACCGCTGCACCCGGTGAGAATATCGCGGGCGGAAGAGGGAAAGGAAGCAAGGCAGGCGTCCGCCATGCGCATGGAAAGATCGGGGTCCGTCATTTTCAGCACCCCGCCCATGCCGCAACAGACATCGGCGCCTTTTTTCAACCCCGGCACAATGTCGGCCAGGAACGGCTGATCCCTGTCGCCGTTGGCGCCCCAGTGGCAGGGATGGTGATAACCGTATTCGGCGGGTTTGTCCGGCGTAATTTCCGCTTGCGCGCCCGCGAGCAGGGTGGAAAGGGGAGTCAGGCTCTTTTTCCAGAGCGCCGCGTCTTCTCCCTGAAGAACTTTTTCCGCGTACTCGGCCAGACTGTGATGACAGGAGGCGCAGAAGGCCGCTATGCGCGGCCGCCCGAGTTCCTTCCAGACCGCGGTGTTTTTTTCCTGCATGGCGTGCATGGCCTTGTACTGCCCGGCATGATGGAGCGTGCCGCCGCAGCAGACAAAGGAGGACGAGTCGAGCGCCGTATAGCCCCAGGCCTTCAGCAGCTTCTCTGTTTTGGCCCGCCACAGGGGACGCGCGTTGTTGGCCGTGCAGCCGGCAAAGACCACAACGGGCGTGGGATCCACCGTGACGGCGGGATTTTTTTTGAGCACCACCCAGGGTTTGCCCTCTTTGGGGGCGGGCAGGGCTTTCGCCATCGCAAGGGAAGAACGCAGGGGTCCAGGCGTGACGGCGTCGGGCGTCAAGGATGCGAAAAAACCAAGGGCAGGCCAGAATGGTCCCATATGGCTGATCCATAATTCCCACATGTACTGCGTCCAGTGAGGATGCGTCGAGCGCACGTCCGCCAGCAGATCCGCGGTGGAAAGTTTTCTGGCGCAGACATCCTTGCAGCGCCCGCAACCCGCACAGAGCCGGGAAAGGAATTTCACCCGCTCCCAGGGCAGAGGAGAGTCGCCGTTGTCAATGGGCTCCATCAGAATGCGCTTGCCCTTGGGCGAGTATTGTTCGCGCTTGTATTGCTGATAGACGGGGCAGACATTCAGGCATTCGCCGCATTGTGTGCAACCGCGTTTCATCTCAGTATCCCTTGTTTGGATTCAAAATTCCCTTGGGATCGAAAACCTTGCGGATCTGCCGCATCATGGCATGCTCCGCTTCGCCGAGCTGTCTGCCTACGTCCTTGAGACAACCGCCGCCGTGTTCGCCGGAGATGCTGCCCCCGAATTCCAGCACGGCGTCGTCAAGCTCGTGATGTGTTTTTTCGGTGCGTCTTTTGTCGTCCGGGTCCGAAGCGTCATAATGGAGATTGGCGTGAATGTTGCCGTCGCCCGCGTGGCCAAAGGCGATAAGCCGCTTGCCGTTGTTGTGTGCTATTTCCTCAAAACGGCGCACAGCCGCAAGCAATTGTCCCCGGGGCACGGCCATGTCGCCGCCGATACGGTCGGGGCCGAGCACATACGAACCTGCCGAAATGCGGCGACGGTAGGCCCAAAGCTTGTTTTCCTCAGCCGCGCCCACCCCCTGCGTCTGCCAAAGGGAATCGTCAAGCTGCCGGCCCAAACGGGCGACTTCAAGGGGAAGCGTTTCCTTACATCCATCCACCTGAAAGAGCAAAAGGGAGTTGACCGTCTCCGGCCAGGGAATTTCCCCGGTCTGCCTCAGAATGTCCAAAACGGTTTCATTCATGAACTCGACGGCGGTGGGAAGAATGCCGGCCGCAAACACCTTGCCCATGGAGATGAGAGCCGCGTCCAGGGAGGGATACCCGGCAAGCACGGAGGCGGATGACTCGGGCTTGGGGAGGAGTTTCAGAATAAGCCTGGTGAGAATGCCCAGCGTTCCTTCCGAGCCCGCCATAAAGCGCGTCATGTCCAATCCGATGACGTCCTTGTGCGTTCGTCCGCCCAGTTTGAGAAGCCCGCCGCCGGGCAGAACCACATCACAACCGAGGACATAGTCGCGGGTCACGCCGTATTTCACGGCCTTGAGCCCTCCGGCGCAGGTGGACACGTTGCCGCCGATGGACGTGGCCTTGCCGCTGGCTGGGTCGGGCGGATAGAAGACGCCCAGCTTTTCGCATTCGGACTGAAAAGTGGCGGTACAGACGCCCGGCTCCACTTCCGCCACGAAATCCGTGATCGAAATGTCCAGAATTCTGTCCATCCCAAGCGTGGAAAGAACAATGCCGGGCACAGTAGGAACACATCCGCCGGAAAGACTGGTGCCCCGTCCACGTGGATGGATCACGACACATTCGGCGTCGGCCCAGGCCATGACTTTCCGCACCTGTTCCGTATTCGCCGGCCAGATCACGGCAAACACCTTTCCGGTCCGCAGGCTGGCGTCAGACGAATAAATCTGCGTGACTTCCGGTTCAAAATTCACGCCTTCGCCAAGGGCGTCCTTCAAGAATGTTTTATGGGCTTCGGTAAGTTCAGTCGCGTAAGACATGCGCAGCTCCCTGTCTATGAATTCATTGATGACAATTTTCCGACCATGTGTCGGCCATCGGCCCAATATCCGATGAGTCTCCCTTTCGCTTTTCGCCGCCCACGGCACGCGGCTCCAGTTGCAAGGCGATGATCAGCCCGAAAACCTGACTCCCTGTCAGGGCAATCTGGTTATGCAAAACTGTTCGTCGTGTCCGAGTATCTCCGCTTTGCACAGCTTGCCCGAGGCAACCGCGATAATTTCGCTGTAAATCTCGTTGCCCATCTCATCCATTGTGCGCTCGCCCGTCAGGACTTTGCCGGCGTTGACGTCGATGTTTTCACGCATCCTTTCAAAAGTGCGCGGATTGCCGGTTATCTTGAGTACCGGAACACCGGGGAAACCCGACGGCGTGTCGCGAACCGATTTCTATGGCCTAGAGGGTGTCGCCCACATTCTGAATGACGACGGTTTCCAGCATGTTGCCTGTGGGCGCGATGCCCTCGGCCAATTCACGGGAGGAGAATCGCTCGCACCCAAGCCCTACTACGACCACTCCGGCGAAATTGGGATTTTTTCCGATGCCGATGAGCGTTCTGGAGGATGGGATCGCCCTTTTTCAAAACGCGCAGGGCCATTTTGTGGCCAAAGGCGATATCCTCCAACGCCTGTAGGTCATACTCACCGCCCTGGCCCCGGACAAGACAAATCTCGCCTTGGGGCACATCGGCGGGAACAACACCCACGTTATCCGACGGATCCAGCGCCAGAGCGACCTTGCGTCCGCCCATGCACAAAAAATCGTTGCTTTCCATGCCTTCTCCCGGAACCAAATTTGATTCGCTCGCGTGAAACGCCTTTGCCGGGCAAATGAGAACGTTGGGTTAATGTGAAGAAAAGATAAAAAGAAAAAACCGCTCGCTGGAAGAAAAATCAAGTCACGGCAAATAATTGGTCATTATTTTATTCTTCCGGCAATGCCGGTGTCAACAGAAAAATACATCGTGATTTATTTTTCCAGCAACAGGGATTTCAGAAAGCCCAGAATACCGCGTTGTTCCGGCACCGGCGGGATATCGCCCTCGCCTGACCACTCGTTCGCGGCCAATGCGCTTTCCCAGCCTTCCGCCGGGGCCGCGATCTCCTTCAATTCGCGTTTGCGGCAGTGCAAAACGCCTTCTTCCAGAGTGTATATCGTGTCGCAGTATTCGGCCATTTTGGGGTCATGAGTCACCATAACCAGGCATACGCCGCCGCAATGGCACAGCGCGCGGAAATTTTCCATAATATGGCTGCTGGTGCGGACGTCCAGAGCGCCGGTGGGTTCGTCGGCCAGCAGAATGCGCGGATTGTTGACCATGGCTCTGGCAATGGCCGCGCGCTGTTGTTCGCCGCCGGAAAGACGGTTGCTGCGATAATGCACCCGCGCGGTCAGGCGCACCAGATCCAGGGCGCGTATAACCCGTTCCCAGCGCTCCTTCGGGGGTATTCCTTCATAAATGAGGGGGAACTCCACATTTTCAAAAACGGTGGAATGGTCAAAAAGGTTGGAAGACTGCATCACAAAACCCATGTTTACACGCCGAAAAGCCGCTGTCTGTTCCCGGTTTAAACTGAAAACATCCGTGCCGAGAATTTCCAGCCGGCCGGAGTCCGGCGCGTGCAGCATGCCCAAAATGTGCAGCATGGTGGACTTGCCGCAGCCGGAAGGTCCCATGACGGCGACCATCTCTCCGGCCTCGGCTTCCATGTCGACTCCACGCAAGACCGGATCAAAACCGGCGTAACGCTTGTGCAGATCTCTGGCCAAAATAACAGGCATAAGGAAAACCTATTCAAATCTCAGTGCTGTGACGACATCCATGCGGCTGGCCTGGATCGCCGGGTATAGACCGCCTGCCACGCCGATAACGGCTGAAAAAACGATGCTCGCCAGACTGCTTGTCGCCAGCAGCCCATAAGAAAATCCGGTGTCCAGAAGCGCGGCGCCCGTTTCCACCAACAAAGCGCCCACAATGATACCCAAAAATCCGCCTGTCACGGCCTTGCACAGAGCTTCGGCCAAAAACTGGGCCAGGATGTCGGCATCCGAACCGCCCATGGCCTTTTTCAGTCCCACTTCACGCGTACGGGCGCGCACGGCGGCAAAGGTGCCCGTCCAGATGCCGAAGCCGCCCAGCATCAGGGAAGCCGCGATGCCGAGCCACAGCAGGCTTTCCACCCACATGAAGGTGAACCTGATGCGCTTGAGCTGATCTTCCTGCGTTTCCAGCCGCACATAGGGGGCGGCCTGATGCGAGCGCACGACATCAGGGATGAGCTTGACCAACCCGGCCACGTCCTCCCAACCTGTGGCCCGCACGTACAGACGGGTTACCTTGCCGCCGCCCCAGTTACGATCAATCATGGAGGTGATGGGCAAAAAGCCGCCCCGACGCTGGGAACCGAGCATGACTCCGGTAATGACGCCCACAACTTCAAAGACTTCCTTGTCCAGAAAAAGGAATTTGCCCAAAGACTGTCCGGCCCCGCCGTAGAGGTCGCGCGCCGCGTCAAGGCCCAGCAGGCAAACGCGTCGGCGCCCGCTCACGTCCTCCGCCGTGAGCAAACGTCCGGCCACGGCCTCAAGAGAAAAAGTTTCGGCGTAATATTCATCCACCCCGATAAAGCTGACCTGCAGGGAACGCTCGCCTTCTCCGCGCAGGTTGAAGGAAACATTGTTCCGGATGTTGCGGCTGACCATGTACACGCCGGGCAGCCCTTCAATGGCCCTGACCGTTTCGGGATAAAACTCCCGAACAGGCTGCCCCGGGTACTGGCTGTCGGTCATGAGTACGTTGATGACGTTCACTCCGCCCATGAGCACCATATCCTGACCGATCTTATAGCGGATTTCCCGTCCGAGCACCGCCAGCACGATATAAGCGGTTATGCCCAGGGCGATGGAGAGCACGACGCCGTAATTGCGCTGGCGCACCACCTGCCGCAGGCTGATTCGAAAAAGATCCGACATGGCGATCATGCTTTCGCTCCGGAAAACTTGTTGAATATATCAATATACACCCGCTCCGCCCGGCTGTCAAAGCAGAAAATGCCCGTACCTGTTGACAATTTCGACGTGGGGATATAGGAAGTGCAAAAAACAGACACTGCGGGACAATGACTTTTTGCAGCAAAAACGCCGTTTCCGGCAAAACCGTCCTCACGGGCCTTGTCGGCGCGGTCGCCGTCTGGCTTGGCTTTCCCAACGATCTGATTGAGATGCCGCCCTTGGCCCTGCTCTGGCCCGTTGCCCTGACTCTGCTCGGCTTCCGCGCCGCAAGCGGCGCGGCGGCCTTGAGAACAGGCTGGATATGCGGGCTGGCTGGCAGCGCGGCCGCGTTATACTGGATCAGTCTGCCTGTCCACAACGTGGGTGGTCTGCCCTGGCCTCTGGCCGTGCCCTGCGCGATTTTGGTCGCTGCCTGTCTTGCCTCGGCCAATGGATTCTATGTCTTGGCCGCCTATTCCCTGCGCCGTCGCCCACCGTTGATCTGCGCCGCCACCCTGGCTCTGGCCTGGTATCTGCTGGAAGACGTCTTCTCTTTTGTGCCGGGCTTTCCCTGGCTGCCGCTGGCGGGCGCGCTGGCTGCCTGGCCCGTGCTGGTGCAAGCCGCGGACATTTTCGGGGCCTATGTCCTGAGCGGGCTGTGGGTTCTGGCCGCCCTGCTCTGCCTGGTCTTTTTCAATAACAAAACCTGCCTCATTTCCGGCCTTTCCCTTACGGCAGCGCTTCTCGCCTACGGGTTTTGGCGACTGGAACAAACCCCCTATACGGTGGAGCCCGCCGGGCCTCAAAGCATCTCTGTTCTCTTTGTCGACGGCGATATTGACCAGAATCAAAAATGGATCCCGGCCTTCCAACAGGCCTCTCTCGACGCGCACGTCAACCTGACGCGCATGGGTCTTGCCGCGGTTCCTCCGGGAGAAAAACCCCTCATTGTCTGGCCGGAAACGGCCATGCCCTTCTTTTTTGAACGCATGCCGGCCTACGACGGCGTTATCCGCGATCTTGCGGCCAAAAGTGGTTGCCCGCTGCTGCTGGGCGCGCCGGCGCTGGACATTGCCGCCAACGGCCAGCGTTTCATCTACAACAGGGCTTTTCTCCTTTCTCCTTTGGGTATTGTCCCCGGCGGCACCGTAGGCCGTTATAACAAAATGCGCCTGGTGCCCTTCGGCGAATATCTGCCGAAATGGCTGGATGTCCCTTTCCTGGCGAATCTGCTCCAGAACGTGGGCGTTTATGAGGAAGGCATGTCGGCGGAACCCCTGCGCTACGGCAAACTTGCCCTCGGCATGATTCTCTGCTATGAAACCATATTCCAGCCTTTGGCACGGGATCGCGTGGAACACGGAGCCAACGTGCTGGTGGATCTCGGCAACCATGCCTGGTTCGGACGCACACCCGCCGTACGGCAACACCTCTGCCTCTCGGCCTTGCGCTCTGTTGAACAGGGGCGTTGGCTCTTGCGCGGGACCAACGCGGGCTTGCCCGCGGTGATTGACAGCAGGGGCCGCCTGACTGTGTGCGGCGGACGGTTTCAAGCGCAAACGCTTTTCGCGCGGGCGGCGCTGGCGACTGAAAAAACCATTTACGCGCTTGTGGCCCCTTGGATTTTGCCCGTGGGACTGGCGGCCTTTGTTCTGTTCCTGTTTGTCGGAGCGCGCATTGAACGGAAGCGCCACCCGTCGCTGTAATGTAACCTTATGACCAGAGTGCGCAAGAACCATGCTGAACTTCAGTGATTTGCGAGCCGCCTGTCAGCCCTTGACCCTACGCTTTGAAACCCTTTGGAGGCGTCTTTGACGTCGCAGCCCTTGAAGAGCGACTGCAGGCCATAGAGACGGAAATTTCCCGCCCCGGGGCCTGGGAAAACCCGGAAAAACTGACCCCGCTTCTGCAGGAAAAAGCTTCTCTAAACAACCGGATTGAACGGCTGAAACGTCTCAAGAAATCCAGCGACGACATGCAGGAATGGCTGATTCTCGCGCAGGACGCGGAAGAAGAGAAGAACGAGGACGACGAAGGCGATGAAGCGCTGACCTCCCTTGCCCGGCAGCAAAAGGAATTGGCAGAGCTTCTGGACGAAACTGAACTGGTCATGCTGCTCTCGGCCGAAGAGGACGCCAAGGACGCCATTCTGGAAATCCACCCCGGCGCGGGCGGTACGGAATCACAGGACTGGGCGGAAATACTTTTGCGCATGTACACGCGCTGGGCCGCCCGTCGCAAATATGCCGTCGAAGAGCTGGATTTTTTGCCCGGAGACGAAGCCGGCGTCAAGAGCGTCACACTGCGCGTCGCCGGTCCATACGCCTTCGGTTTTCTGAAGAGCGAACGCGGCATTCACAGACTCATACGGATATCCCCTTTTGACGCCTCCGGGCGCAGGCACACATCCTTCGCCTCGGTGGACGTGATTCCGGACGCGGGCAACGAAATTGAACTGGATATCAAAGAGTCCGATCTGCGCATAGACATCTTCCGTTCCAGCGGTCCGGGAGGACAAAGTGTAAACACCACAAGCTCCGCGGTGCGCGTCACCCATCTGCCCACAGGTATTTCCGCCCAATGCCAGAACGAAAAATCTCAGCACCACAACAAGGAAACCGCCTTGCGCGTGCTCAAGGCCCGCCTCTATAATCTTGAAGTGCAAAAACGCGACGCGGAGCGGCAGGCCGAATACGCGGGCAAGGACACCATCGCCTTTGGCAGCCAAATACGCACCTATACGCTGCAGCCTTACCGTTTGGTCAAAGATCACCGCACCGGCTGCGAGGCCAGCGATGTGGACGCTGTTCTGGACGGGCAGATTGACCGCTTTCAACACGATTATCTCCTCTACCTCCATGAACGCAAGAGATAAACCGGCGGCATCCGGCGCCGCAACTTCCCCAAACGCTGGCGAGCGACGCGCCGTGCGGCGATTCACGGCTGAAATCAGAGCCGAGATCGCGCGCATCACGCGCGGTTGCGCGGAACTCTCCCTGATCTGCGCGGAACTCGTTGACCGTGGAAAACTGGCCGCTACACTGGGAGCGGAGGGGCTGGCAGCTTTGGAAAATGCCCTTGTCGCGACACTGCGCCGAAACATGCAGGAATGCGACAGCTTGGGCCGCATTGCTGAAGGCCGCCACGCCCTGCTGTTGCCCGGGGTGGGGCCAAACGCCGCCCGGATGCGCGGAGAAAGGCTGCAAAGTTCGTTTACGGACAAAACGCGGACCAAAGAGCCGCGCGTCGTTTGTGCCCTGGGCCTTGTCTCCATCTCCCGCGGCGAGGTCGGCAGCGCCGATGATCTGCTGGAACGGGGCAACAGGGCTCTGAATGATGCGCTGAAACAAAAACGCGATCATATCAGCCAGGATCGGCTTGCCCTGTCCGAGCGTCCCACACTGGTTCATTCCGACGAAAAACGATTTCTTTTTTTTGGCGAGGAACAAACATGACCGTCAACTGTACTTTGAGCGTTTCCGTATTGAGCGGCAAGGGCGGCGTGGGCAAGACGAATCTTTCCCTGAATCTGTCTTTTGCCCTGCATCAGATGGGTTTCAAAACGCTGCTTATGGACTGCGACCTCGGGCTCGCCAATCTGGATGTGCTCCTGGGCATCGCCCCCAAAGACAATCTGCAAAACGTGCTGCTGGGTGAAACTCCCGTCAGCGACGTGCTTTACTCCGTGGCCGCCGGCTTTGACGTGCTGCCGGCCGCGTCCGGCGTTCCGGAACTGAGCGAAATGAAAGCCGACGCCCGCGCCCTGCTGCTCTCGCGGCTGGAACCCCTGCTCGGCGGTTATGATTATGTCTTCATGGACATCGGCGCCGGCATTTCCGAAATGGTACAGGCTTTCGCAGCCATGACCGCTGTCCGCCTCATCGTGATCACGCCGGAACCCACGTCTCTGACGGACAGCTACGCCATGATCAAGGTGCTGCACAATCGTCACCACCTGCGGGATTTCCTGATTCTGGTCAATCAGGCGACCTCGGCCGGGGAAGCCAAAAGAGCCTTTGAAAAGCTCGCCGGCGCCTGCCGCCATTTCCTGCATCTGGAACCTGTGCTCCTTGGCCACGTCAGACAGGACAAAAAAATGCCCGAGGCCGTGCGCAGACAGATGCCGCTTCTGCGCTACGCGCCGGGTTCCCACGCTGCAGAAGACATACAGAAAATGGCGGAGGCTCTGCAGCGCTCCCGGCTGGCCATGGCCGACTATCTGGCCGACAGAAAAATTTTGCGGGATGCGCCCGAATAAAAATATGGCGAAAAATAACTGAACATTGTCGTAAATCAACTTTACATACACCGTCAAAAGGTGTAGCCTGAACGATGAGCATCTATCACGAACCAAACAAACAACCTCAAACGCCTGGTCGGCAAATTTGACAAAATCTCAGGATGGGAGAATTTCTGGAGGCAGAATGAACAAGAGCGAACTTATCAAGGCCCTGGCCGAGGAGACGAGCATCTCCTTTGAGGATGCCTCCATGACGGTAAACACCTTTGTGGATTCCATGAAAAAGGCCCTGCTCGCGGGTGACCGCATTGAAATCCGCGGTTTCGGCAGCTTCAAAATCAAGGAGTACGGGGGATATTCCGGACGCAACCCAAAAACCGGCGAAAAAATATCCGTTGTTCCCAAACGTCTGACATTCTTCCGGGCCGGCAAGGAACTCAAGGAGTTCATCAACAAATAGCGCATCGCGCAAATTTGCGCCGCTTTTACCATGAGGAGCAACCCATGCGATTTTCAGGCGCCCTGACAGCTCTTGTCACCCCTTTCAAAAACAACGTCGTGGATGAAAAGGCCTTCGGCACCCTCATCGAAACCCAAATCAGGGACGGCATACAAGGGCTTGTGCCCTGCGGCACCACGGGAGAATCCGCCACGCTCTCCCATAAGGAACACGAACAGGTCATTGAAATATGCATCGCCGTGACCGCGGGGCGTGTGCCGGTGCTGGCCGGCGCCGGTTCCAACAACACGACCGAGGCCGTGCGCCTGACCAAATTCGCCCAAAAAGCCGGCGCAGACGGCGCGCTTTTGATAACGCCCTATTACAACAAACCCACCCAGGAAGGTCTGTACCAGCACTTTAAAGCCATTGCCGAAGCGACAGAACTCCCCCTTGTGCCTTACAATGTTCCGAGCCGCACCGGCTGCAATCTGCTGCCGGCCACCCTGGGCCGCCTGGCCAGAGACTTTCCGCATATTGTCGGCGTCAAGGAGGCCACGGGCGACATGGTTCAGTGCAGCCGCGTTCTGGAAGACTGTCCCGAAAATTTCGACGTCCTCTCCGGAGATGATTTCACGGCCCTGCCCCTCATGTCCCTGGGAGGCAAGGGGGTGATTTCCGTCACATCCAATGTGATCCCCGGCCGCATGGCCGCCATGTGCGAGGCGTTCGCCGCCGGCGACGCCAAAAGGGCGGCGCGTCTGCATCATGCAATGTTCCCCCTGCACGAGGCCATGTTTATGGAGGTCAATCCCGCGCCGGTCAAGACGGCGCTGGCCATGATGGGCCGGATACGCGAAGAAATGCGCCTGCCCATGTATCCCATGAGCAAAGCCAACAAAGAAAAACTTGCGGGCGTACTCAAGGCCCAGGGCCTGTTGTAGCCCCAACGGAAAAGAAAAAGACGGCGTGTCCCGCAAAGGGCCGCCGTCTTTTTTTAGTGCGCGCTCAATCAGAACGTGTAGGCGAAGATGAGCTGCGCCTTCCACATGTCCTGTTTTTCAAAAGAGGTGTCGCGCTCTCCGGCCTTCTTCCAGGTGCTGTTGTCCACGAAATTGGCCACATAGCCCAGTTCGAGGTTCAGCTCCAGGTTCTCGTAAATCTGCCAGGAGTTGATCAGATTGACTTCCAGCAGACCGTCGTTGGTGGTCAGGTAATTTTCCGGATAACCGTGGTTCCAGTCATAGGCGGCGCTCATGTATTTGGCCATCTTGGGCGCGTTGGTCCCGCCGAAATAGGCTATGGTCAGGGTATGCTTGAGGTCTTCCACAAAGCTCATGTCCTTGAGGCGCGCGCCAATGCCCCAAGTGCCGGCGTAGCTGACGTTGTAGTCGAGCATGGCGCCGTTGGGCGTCCAGCCAAAATTGTTGCCATCACCCAAAAAGCTGGTGAAATTGCCGTAGGACACCAGCGCGGGCATGCGCTCGGAGCCGTTTTTGGGATCGCCGTCGTCGCCCGAGGCGTACCATCCGAAAATGCCGGGCGTGGCCCAGTCCATCTTGTACTCAATGAGGGCCTTGGCCAGCCAACCCTGACGCTCTGTGCTGGCGCGCTTGTCCAGCCCCAGTCTGTGGGCGTCGTAACGGCCCATGGCCTCCACATAGCCGTAGTTGATGTCGAGCTCAATGTTGAAGGGATCCAGGGCGGTCACGGCCAGGGGCAGTCCGGCCCAGAACATGGAACCGTAAGCCTTGCCGGTCTTGCCGACAGCACTCATGGATGCGGGGTAGGGGTTCAGGGTGTAGTAAGGGTTGCCGTCGCCCAAACCGCCATTACTATATGCGTCAAAGTTTCCAGAGTTCTTGCCCTTGATGCCGTACATGACCCAGGGAGTGGCCTCAAAACCGTCAAATCGCAGGGGCAGCAACAAACCGAAGAGGTCCATGTTGTCCAGGTAGTTGTCGCGGTCGGCATGCCAGGCACCGTTACTGTCTTGCCATGCGCCGTTGTGTCCATCCGAATAGTTGTCGTTCAACGGCCGCGCCCACATGGCTGTCAGGCCCACGTTGTCGTTGAACTGGTAGGAGGCCGTGACGCCGGCCACGTCGGAATCCAGCACGGCCGAGCCACCGGCCTTGTTGGGCATGGTGATCCCCTGCAGGCCCATGCGGAACTTGAGGGCCGTATCCGGCGCGGCCCAATCTATATAGGCGTTCTTCAGCTTGATGGCGTTTGTTTGATCCGCGCCCAACGCGCCGCTGTAGCCGTCCGCCTTGCCCCAGGTGGTGGTTCCTATTTCAAAATAGAGCGCGCCGGACAGGCTTTCCGAAGCCACGGCCTCCAGTTTGAGCCGGAAACGCTGGGCCGCGCTGAACTGGTCGTTGGAATCCTTGAGATGTTTGACCTCCCCCGGCCCGCGCTGCTTGTTCACCAAATCGGACTCGCCTACGCTGAAACCCACCAGCCATTGACCGCTGACCTTGAAGTCAACGGCGGCCGCGCCGCTCGCTGCCCCCAGCAGCATCCCGGCAGCCAGCAAAAGTGTTGCAATACGCTTCATTTCAGCCTCCAATAATACATTTTTGTTATTTTTTTAACAACCTGGACGCCGTTGGTCCAGTCTCCCCTTCCAAAGACAAAAAATAACGCTTTTGTCAAAATAAGGCAAGAAAAAATATAAAAATTTTTACTCATCCTTACCCTTATCATGTGACGCGAACATGCCGGGGAAGTGAAAACGGCAGACAATTCGTCGTGTGACCGACGAAAAAATAGTTGTTCTCGCTGCGGGACAATTTGTTCTTGCGGTTTTTTTCAAAATGCACTAATGAAGTTCTGAAGATGGGCATAACGCTGTTTTTGCCCGGTATTTGGGAATTCGGCGGGCAAAGAGCAAACACATTCACTCAACTTGGGAGGCATTATGAAATCATTCCGTGTCCTTGTTTTCGCTGCGGCTCTGATCATGAGCTACGCTGTCGCCGCCGCCGCCGCGCCGGTGAACTGCACCAAAAAAATTGAGAGCTTCGACTTTGTTGTGGACTATTCCGGCTCCATGATGATGAAGAACAAACAGTTGAAGCAGGATAAAATTCTTGTGGCCAGGACGGCCCTCAAACGCGTCAACGCGGCCATCCCCGCCCTGAACTATAACGGCGGCCTGCATACCATTTCGCCCAACGGCAAAATCATTGAGCAGGGCCCTTGGGACCGCGCCGCCATGGACGCCGGTCTTTCCAAACTGCGCTCCGGTTTTCCCGTTTTCGGCCGCATGACCTACATGGGCGACGGCATGCACAAGTATGAACCCTTTCTGTCCAGCATGAAGCGCGACGCGGCCATCATTCTGGTGACCGACGGCGACAACAACCGCGGTTCCGACCTTGTCGAAGTGGCTCGTCAGGTTTACGCCAGCCAGCGTAACCTTGTCATCCACATCATCTCCCTGGCTGACACAAAGCATGGTGAAGCCACCGTCAAGGCTATCGCCGGCATGAACCCGGAAAGCGTCCTCGTACGCGCCGAAGATCTGGCCACCAGCGACGCCGCCGTGGAACGCTTTGTCCTGGCTGTTTTCTGCCGTGAGTCCAATGTTCTGGTGCTGCGCGGCGTCAACTTCGCTTTTGATTCCTACGCCCTCGACAACAAGGCCCAGGCCACGCTGAACGAAGCCGCCAATCTCATCAAGGGCCAGCCCAACAAGCGCGTCATGCTGACCGGCTGGACGGACTACATCGGCTCTGACGCATACAACCAGAAGCTCTCTCAGAACCGCGCCAACGCCGTCAAGACCTACCTTTCCAACAAGGGCGTGCCCTCAAGCCGCATGTCCGCCATCGGCAAGGGCAAGTCTTACAAGTATGACAACAAGACCGAAGAAGGCCGTTACATGAACCGCCGTACAGAGATTTCCTTTGAATAACCCGTCGCGTTGAACGGCAAACGCACTCTGAAGCCGGGCGGGAAAACCGCCCGGCTTTCTCGCGCGGACACCCCGCATATCACAATCTTATTCTGATGAGGATCGCCATGCGCCCTGTTTTCTCCCTGACTCTCCTCTCTGCCCTGCTTTCTCTCGCCCTTGTCTCCGGCTGCGGCCTTTTCGGCGGAGAAAGCTCCGCCGTGGAAAAGAGCGACGCCGGACAGGCGCCGGTCGTAGCCCAACAGCAGGAGCCGGAAAAGCCCGCGCCCGCGAAGCCTGAAGGCAAGAAGTCAAAGGCCGCCGCGGCAAAAGCCGGCAAGGAAAACAAACAAGCCGCTCCCGCCGCCAAAGGCCGTAAAACGGAGGCCCAGATAAAAGGCGAACTGGACGAGACCGGCCGCAAACTTGCCGCTCAAGCCGCAAGGACGTTGCGTCCGTCAAAGGGAGCGCGCGACGTCAGGCAGATCGGCAAGGAACACATCGGCCTGTATAAAGAGGTGGACACCACGAGCGTGACCACGGAAATGAGGCCCGCCGACAAGCTCGGCATGTATGTGGGCATCGTTCACTATACGGAAAAAGTCCATGAATGCCGCGGCGCTGACCGCAAGACGGCCCTTGCCGACTCCTGCCCGCAGGTGGGCAAGGGACAGGTCTCCGAAATGATTATATATGACGGCAAGGCATGGAAATATTGAGTTTGACGGCAACACGAAAAACGGGACGTGACGTCCCGTTTTTTTTCGCCGTGTCGTCAGTGCGGCTCCTGATCGCCCAATATCAGGATAAAAGCTCCGTTTTTCACGCCGGTACGACTTGTCAGCCTGTCTGCCAGCGCCCGCATGCGTCCCGTCTCTCCCTTCATGACCAGAACCTCCAGACAATTATCGTGGTCAAGGTG
The DNA here is from genome assembly GCA_031272405.1 of Desulfovibrio sp. Classification (GTDB taxonomy): domain Bacteria; phylum Desulfobacterota; class Desulfovibrionia; order Desulfovibrionales; family Desulfovibrionaceae; genus Desulfovibrio. Next base: position 26,339 of record JAISTW010000066.1, read on the forward strand.
GACGTGCAGGGTGGCGGCGATAATATCATGGTCGTCGTGCTGTATTCGCGTCAGACTCCGGGCCAGATCGTTTTTGTGATGATCGTAAAGCAGGGAAAGCGTGCCCGCTCCTCTGGCGCGCTCGCGCAGCCCGGATTCTTCCACCAGAGACTTGCGGATCAGATCCCGAATCGCCTCTGAGCGGTTGGAATACCCCCTGCGCCGGCAAAGTTCGTCAAAGGGAGCCAGCAAGTCCTCATCCAGGGAAACGCCAATGCGCGTCAGTTCGCCCATTTTCAACTCCAATGCGGCTATACGGCGGCATCCAGCAGCAGGTTATCGCGGTGTATCACTTCCGGATAATGGGCATCGCCGAGAACAACCGCCACTTCATGCCGCTTGAGTCCCATGATTTTTTTCAGCTGCGCCGCGCTGTAATTGCTCAGGCCCACGCCAAGATTCCGCCCGTCGTGCGTGACGCGCACAAGCGCGCCTTTCTGAAACGCGCCTTCCACAGAACGCACCCCGCCGGGCAGAAGACTGCCGCCCATGCGCAGCAACGCATTCGCCGCGCCGGAGTCAATGCCCACCATGCCGACCGGTTCCGACTGGTAGGCCATCCAGAACTTGCGGCGCGGAATTGCGTGATCTGACGGAAGAACCCACGTTCCCCGTCCGTCCGCCGGGCCGCGGCTTTCGCCCAGTCCGAAGGCCCGCTCCAGGATATGGGGAGCGCGGCCGGGCAAAATAAGCGTGGGAACGCCAATCTGCGCGGCGCGTCTGGCGGCCAGAAGCTTGGAATACATGCCGCCGCTTCCGGAACTGGTTTTGCCGCCGCACAGGCGTTTCAGGTCAAGGACGGCAATGTGCTCAATATATTCCAGAACCGGCGCGTCCGGGGCGCGGCGCGGGTCATCGGCCTGCACTCCTGGAGCCGAGGTAAGATTGATGAAGACATCTGCCCCGGTAAGATTGACCAGCAAACTGGCCAGACAATCGTTGTCGCCGAATTTGAGTTCGCTTACGGAAACAGTGTCGTTTTCATTCACGATGGGCACGACGTTCCAATCCAGCAAGGCCGCGACGGTATTACGGATATTGAGAAAACGCTCCCTTGAGCGCAGATCATCCCTGGTGAGCAAAATCTGGGCCGTTTTCACGCCGTTTTCGGCAAAGGCGGCATCCCATGCGCGCATCAACTGCCCCTGCCCCACCGCGGCCGCCGCTTGGCGGGCGGCAAGATTGGCGTTGTCAGGATTTTGCCCGGCTGAGGCCAGAACGGCCATTCCCGCGGCCACAGCTCCAGAGGACACCAGCACCCAACGCCGCACGGCGCCTTGATGGGCATTGCGCAAAAGAACCATCTGTCCGGCCAGGGCCGACATGACGGAGAAGTTGAGCCCGCACGCGTCGCTCAGGACAGCGCTGCCCACCTTGACCACCACGGTGCGGGCGTGTGTGAGCGTTCTGTTCCGCGCCTGTTGAAAGTCCGTCATTGTCGCCTCCCCGAAATCAGTATCCCGCGTGAGCAAAGGCATCGGACCCGACGTCCGGCTGTCCATCGCCCCGGGCGTCGCACCCTCCGCCGGCGAGGGATTCGCCCCTGCCCACGTCATCGTTCAAAAGCCACATCCGGGCAAGCAGTTCATCAAGGTATTCTCCGCTGCGGGCGCAGATGAAAAACACTTGTCTGCCCTCGGCACGAGCGCGTTCCCGCAGGGCCGCCAGGCGCTCCGGAGCAAGCAGGTCAATTTTGTTGACCACCTCAATCTGCTCCCGGTCGGCAAGTTCCGGGTCAAAACGGCGCAATTCCTCATTGACCAGAGCGAATCCGGCCCAGGGATCAGCCTCGCTCATGTCTTCGGCGCTCAGAATATGCACCAGAAAACGGGTGCGTTCCACATGTTTCAAAAACCGGCTGCCCAAACCAAGACCCCTGTGCGCTCCTTCGATAAGGCCGGGAATATCGGCGATGATCAGACGTTTTCCAGTCTCTGTCCCGTCCGTCGCCACGCCCAGATTAGGCGCAAGGGTGGTAAAGGGGTAAGCGGCGATTTTAGGTCTGGCCGCGGAAACCCGTGAAATGAAAGTTGACTTGCCCGCGTTGGGCAGCCCTATCAAACCGGCGTCGGCCAGAATCTTCAGCTCCAAACGCAGGGAAAGCTCCTCTCCCGGCTCGCCGGGCTGGGAAAATTTCGGCGCGCGCATGGTGGATGACTTGAAATGCTCATTGCCCTTGCCGCCGCGTCCTCCCCTGGCCGCCACCACCCTGAGGCCGTCGGCGTTCAAATCGGCTAGCAGGCTTTCTCCTTCCTGCCTCTGGACAAAAACGAGCGTGCCCACCGGCAGGCCGATTTCCAGGTCGTCGCCGTTTTTTCCACACCGCTGGCTCCCTTGGCCGGGTCGGCCATTCCCGGCCTCATACAAGCGTTTGACGCGGAAATCATACAGGGAGAGCAGGTGCGCGTCGGCTCTGAGAATGACAGACCCGCCGTCGCCGCCGTCGCCGCCGTCCGGCCCGCCGCGGGGGACGAATTTCTCCCGGCGGAAGGAAACGCAGCCGTGTCCGCCCTTGCCGGACCGCACAAGAATGTTCGCCTCATCAACAAAACGCATGACAATACGCCTGAAAAAACAAAAAAGGGAAGATGCTCACGCGCCTTCCCCGAATGCCTGCGGCCGGATGCCCGCTCCGCATCGCGCCTACATTCGCCCGGCTGTATCTATATGCACACGCACACGGGTATGGCGTTTACGGATATACTTTTCAAAGCGCACCACTCCGTCTGTTTTGGCGAAGAGGGTAAAATCCCTGCCCATGCCCACATTGACGCCGGGGTACACAGTTGTGCCGAGTTGGCGCACCAGTATGCAGCCCGCCGTGACACGCTGTCCGCTGAAACGCTTGACGCCGCGTCTTTGTCCGGCGCTGTCGCGTCCGTTGCGGGACGAGCCGCCCGCTTTCTTATGAGCCATATCGCCCTCCTGTGGGAATGACGGCCGAAGCTAGCCGTTGATGCTTTTGACGCGCAGCGTCGTAAAATCCTGTCGGTGTCCGCGCAGCTTGCGCGAATCATTGCGCCGCCAGCGCTTGAATACCTTGATTTTGGGGCCGCGGCCGTGTTCCGTGACTTCCGCGGTGACGGTGGCGCCTTCCAGATAGGGGGCCCCCACCCTGCACTCGACCCCGCCCACAAGAAGCACCCTGTCAAGAGTGACTTCCGTTCCGGCTTGGGCCGTCAGTTTTTCCACGGCAAGTTTGCTTCCTTCCTGAACGCGGTACTGCTTGCCGCCGGTTTCAATAATAGCGTACATATTCGTCCTCCAAAAAAGGGAGTAGAATGTTTACCCTGTCTTTCGGAAAAAGTCAAGCGGCTCCGCGGGAGATATCTTCACCCAACGGAGCGCCGGACTCCACATTATTCCCCTTCTCTTCGGGCTTGTCGTCGCTTTTGCCCAGATAACGGCGCAATACGGCCAGCAAGGCTTCCAGTTTGATAGGCTTGCCCAGATGTTCGTTCATGCCGCACTGCTGGCAACGCTCAATATCCTCCCGGAACACGTTGGCCGTCATCGCCACAATGGGAACGCTCGCGCCCTCCGCGCACCGGGATTCACGGATGCGCCTTGTCGCGTCGTAGCCGTCCATCTCAGGCATTTGCACATCCATCAGGATCAAATCGTAACGCGACGGCGTCCTCTCGAACATCTCCAGCGCCTCTTTGCCGTTTTCTGCGCATTCAATGCTCACGCCGGACGGCTCAAGCAGCACCATGATGATTTCGCGGTTTATGTCCACATCATCGGTCAGCAAAATAACGCGTCCCTCAAACTCGCCTTCCCGCAACTCGCCGGACATGTCCGCGTCGGGCGGCCCTTCGGCGGACGAAACCGTCTTCGCGCGCCGCACCCGGATGGTGAAGCCGAAAACGGAGCCCTGACCGGGCATGGAGTCCACCCAGATTTCACCGCCCATCATTTCCACAATCTGCTTGGAGAGCGCAAGCCCAAGGCCTGTTCCGCCATATTTGCGGGTTGTGCCGCTTTCAGCCTGGCTGAACGATTTGAACAGTCTGGCCTTTTGTTCTTCCGTGATGCCGACGCCCGAGTCCCGCACCAGAAAACGCAGAACGCATATGCCGTCCGTTTCGCTGTCCAGCTTGACCGTCAGCGAGATTACCCCTCCCTCCGGCGTAAATTTTATGGCGTTGCCGATAAGATTCGTCATAACCTGGGCAAGCCGCAAATCGTCGCCCGTCACGGCGGCAGGCACATCGTCGGCCACCTCGACGACGAGCTTCTGCTGTTTTTCGTCGGACTTGAAGCGCATCACGTCCCGCACGCGGCTCACGGCGTCGCGCACGTGGAATACGATTTCCGACAGCTCGAATTTGCCCGACTCTATTTTGGACATGTCCAGAATGTCGTTAATAAGGCTGAGAAGATGCTCCGAAGCGTCCTTGATGTGGCTGAACGCATAGTCCTTGCGTTCAATATCCCCGGCCATGGCGCCAATTTTCGTCATGCCGATGACGGCGTTCAGGGGTGTGCGTATCTCATGGCTCATGTTCGCCAAAAAATCGCCCTTGGCGCGCGACGCCGCCTCGGCGATCAGCGCCTGCTCCTCAAGGGCGCGCGTGCGCTCCCTGACGGTTTCCTCAAGGGCGTTGTTCATTTGCGCGGTCAGCGCGAAACGGTTGGCGTAACCTCTGGCCAATGTGTAGGCCATGCAGCACATGAACGCGAAACAGCTGAAACGGGTGATCAAAAGCCCCGTATGCCAGAAGGCCGCGTCAAGGATATCGAATATGCTTGTACCCACCGCGAGCGCCAAAAAAAGAAGCATGTTGCCGAGCACGGTTTCGCGCAGACACCAAAAAACCGACGCCGCAAAAGTCCCGCCCTCGTTTGTCCGCCTTTCCTTCACTTTCCTTATGAAAACCAGGATGACATCATACGCCACCACATAGACGAGAAAAGCGATGCAGCCGAAATTCCAGATCATCCGCAAATCGGAAGCGAACCAGACTGTGAACAGACTTTGCAGAACAATAATGACGGCGCACAATACGCCATAGACGATGGTCGGAGCTTTGAGTCCGCCGAAACTGAGCGTCTCCAGAAAAGCGGCCAGGCCGAAGACGATCAGGTACAAGGCGGCGAACTCGACGCGCTGCGCGTAAGCCGTGTTTTCGAACACATGATAGATGGCGGGGCATCGGGCGAAAAAATATATTGCCACAGTGCAGGCGAAAACGCCGTACAGCAGATTGTACGAATCCGTTTTGCGCAAAAAATACAGGAGAATGTGATAAAGTCCCAGAAGGATGTACACGCTGCACAGGGCTATCGTCTGGAGCCCTTCGTGACGGTTGGAAACCCTTCTGAAATCGCCCATGTAATAGGGCCCGGTGTAAAAAAGGCCGGTATAATTGCTGGCGGAGGCCCCCATGACGTGTACGATAAGGGTGTTGTTCCCTTCCACAAGCGCCCTTCTGTCAAAGGGGATGCCGACTCCGCGGTTGCTGCGGAACGAGACTATCTCCCCCTCCGAATTCAGATACAGTTTTTTGGCGATGACGTTCCCGTTTATGTAGATTTCCCAGTTCTCCCCGATGCCGGCCAGGTACAATCCGGGCATGATGGGATTGTTCTTGTCGTACATCGGCGCTATCATGCCGGAGTTCATGGAAAAGGGAATGAGTATCGTGTACTCTTGAACAACGCGCCGGCCGGGGTTCAAAAACTCCGAAATTTTGACGGAATCCCGGTCGCCTGTCAGAGCCGCCGCGCGCAGACTTTTGCCGTGGCCCGCCGGCAGAGCCGCGTCCCATTCCGTCATGCCGGGATCGGTCAACGAAGCGTACGCCGGTTCAAAACCGCGTTTCACATACGCCGGCGAGGACATCAAGTCCACATAAACAGGATCGTCCAGTTCGGATTTTCCACTGCCCAGGCTCAAAAAAAACGTCGCCGCCGCCGCGACGACAACAAGCAGTATGAGCCAGGAGAAGATTTTGTTTCCCATATCCGGAGCGTCCCCACATCTGCCGGGCGACGGCGCTGAAAAAACATCCGCTTCAAAAAAGGCTTCAGTAGGAACGGGCGTCTATTTCCTCACGCGTTATGGTCGTCGCGTCAAAGGCCATCTCATCCACATAGGCTATCCTGTTCGGCAGCCTGCCCTCTTTCAGTTGTTGTATGATCTTCTCAACCCTTGGGCCGTGCAGGGGATTGCATTCCACATTGTAGCTGATTTTCCCGGCAAGCGTCGCTTCCAGCCCGCCGCGCGTCGCGTCGAAAGAAATGATGGTCACGCCGCCGCGCGAACCGTACGGCACATTTGCCTCATCCATGGCCTTCATGGCGCCGAAAGCCATATTGTCGTTTTCGCAGTACAACACGTCAATGTTGTTGTATTCGCTGAGAATGCGTTCCATTACTTCCTTGCCCTGCACCTGGGTGAAATTCCCGGTGTCCCGAACCACGACCTTCCAGCCCAGGTTTCTGTCCACGCCGGCCTGAAGCCCTTCCGTACGGCCTATCTGCGCTGATGAACCGATATTCCCCTGAATGTGGGCAATGATCAACTTCTCCTTGCCCTTGAATTTCTTTTCCATCCAGGTCACGGCCGTGCCGCCCTCCTTGCGAAAGTCGGAGCCCACCCAGCAGACATAAAGGCTCGGGTCCGCCGTCTTGACCATACGGTCAATAATGATGACGGGAATGCCGGCGTCCTTCGCCTCTTTGAGAACATCATCCCAGCCCGTCTCCGTGACCGGCGCCAAAACGATGTAATCAACCTTTTTCTGAACAAATTCCCGGATCGCGGCGAACTGGTTCGTCTGCTTCTGCTGGGCGTCTCTCATGAGCAGTCTGTAGCCGTTGGCCTCCGCGAAAGTATCCCTCATGGATATGGTATTGGCCCGGCGCCAATCCGATTCCGCGCCGACCTGCGAAAAGCCGACCACAATGCGTCCGTCCGGTTTCGGACTTGCCGCCTCTCCCGCAGTCCGGCCGGCGGCGTCTTTTTTGCCGCCGTCATTTTCGTTGCACGATACAAGAACAAGGGATGAAAAAACTATACAGAACAGCGTCATAAGATATTTTTTCATTGCCGCGCTCCATTGCATACCGTCCGAAAACCGGCCGCCGTCAAACTTTTAGAAAGGCTCTACAGAAACTGCATATTAACGCAACAAAATTTTAAGTCAATGGCCTGATTTCAGCGGATATGCCGCAGATGCCATGTCGACGGTAACCTTGCCAGGCCAAAGCGAAACTGCTATCCTCATTCCCGGAGGCGGCAATGACGGAAGAAAAGACAAACATGCCGGACGTTGACGAACAACTTGCTCTTATCAGGCGCGGCGCGGCCGAGCTTATAGACGAGGACTCGTTGCGCGCCAAACTCAAACGCGGCAAACCATTGCGGGTAAAAGTCGGTTTCGACCCCACGGCGCCTGACCTGCATCTGGGGCATACCGTCGTCATGCACAAAATGCGCCATTTTCAGGAACTGGGGCATACCATCATCTTCCTTATCGGGGATTTCACCGGGCGCATAGGCGATCCCTCGGGCCGCTCCGAAACCCGCCCTCCCCTGACCGAGGAAGACGTGAAGGCCAACGCGGCCACCTACGCCAAACAGGTCTTCAAAATACTCGACCCGCAAAAAACCCTTGTGGAGTTCAATTCACGCTGGCTCGGCGCCATGAGCGCGGCGGATTTCATCCGTCTGGCATCTTCCTGCACAGTCGCCCGCATGATGGAACGCGACGACTTTGAAAAACGCTTTCGGGAGCGACGGCCCATTTCCATCCACGAGTTTCTCTATCCCCTCTGCCAGGGCTACGACTCCGTCGCCCTTGAAGCCGATGTGGAAATGGGCGGCACGGACCAGAAGTTCAACCTCATCATGGGGCGCGCCCTCCAGTCCCACTACGGCAAGGAAAGTCAGTGCGTGCTGACCATGCCCCTCCTTGAAGGCACGGACGGCGTACGCAAAATGTCCAAAAGCTACGGCAACTACATCGGCATTGACGAGCCGGCTTCGGAAATTTTCGGCAAACTCATGGCGATTTCAGACAATCTGATGTGGCGTTACTACGAGCTGCTTTCCTCCCAGAGCCTTGAGCGGATCGCGGCGCTCAAGGCCGATGTGGCTGAAAACCGTCTCCATCCCAAACTGGCCAAGGAAAATCTGGCCCACGAGATAACATCCCGCTATCACGGACAAAATGCCGCGAATGAAGCCCGTCGGGCATTCAACGCCGTTTTTGCCGACGGGGCCGTCCCGGAGGATATGCCCGAATTTTCCTGCCGGACGGAGGACGACGCCCTGCCGCCCGTTTTTCTGGCGGCGGCGGGTCTGGTCAAAAGCCGGGGCGAAGCGCGCCGGCTCATCCGGGAGGGCGCCCTGTTTGTGGACGGAGAACGCTGGGAGGATGAAACGGCCCCTCTGCCCGAGGGAAAACATGTACTCAAACTCGGCAAAAAACGCTTTCTGCGTCTTGTCGTTCCCTCTCCGGCCGCGCCGTCGCGCCCATAACGAACAAAGCCCGAAACAACACAGGAGGTATGGATATGCCGTCTGAAGTCTACTATGCGGACACGAGCACCCGCTCGAGCGAAGAGAACAAAATCTCCCGGCTGGCCCGTTTATGCGATGCCTTGGATTTGAAAAAATGTATAAAAAGGAATGACCTCGCGGCCATCAAGGTGCACTTCGGGGAACTCGGCAACGATACCCACGTGAACCCGACCTTCGTGCGGCAGATTGTGGACAAGGTCAAGGCCGCCGGCGGCAAGCCGTTTCTGACCGATTCCAGCACCCTGTATTCCGGCTCCCGCAAGAACGCCGTTGACCATCTGCGCACGGCCTATCTGCACGGCTTCGCCCCTTCCGTGGTGGACGCGCCGGTCATTATCGCCGACGGCCTGTACGGGGAAAACGACGTCGCCGTGCGCATCAACTGCAAGCGTTTCAAGGAAGTCCACATAGCGGCGGAAATACGCCGCGCTCCGTCCATGGTCGTCGTGTCCCACTTCAAGGGGCATGAAATGGCCGGATTCGGCGGCGCCATCAAAAACCTCGCCATGGGCGGGGCCTCCCCGCGCGGCAAGCGCGCCCAGCACGCAACCCATGTGAGCGTGGCGGCGGACGTCTGCATTGGTTGCGGCAAGTGCGTCCGCGTGTGTCCCCAGAAGGCGCTTTCCCTCGGCGGCGGCAAATGCTGCGTCGATGCGGGACGCTGTATCGGCTGCTTCGAGTGCATCACCGTTTGCCCCACCAAGGCTGTGGATATGGATTGGGAGACGGAGATCGCCCCCTTTATGGAGCGGCTCACGGAATACGCGTACGGCACGGTCAAAGGGCGGGAAAAACACGTTTGCTACATCAACTTCGTTCTCGACATAACGCCGGATTGCGACTGCGCCGCCTGGAGCGACGCGCCGCTTGCTCCCGATATCGGCATACTGGCCTCCCGCGATCCCGTGGCCCTGGATCAGGCCTGTTTCGACCTGGTCAAAGCCGCGCCGGCCCTCAACCCGGCAAACAGGAAAAAGCTGCTCAAGACGGATTTCGACAAATTCGCCGAACGCTGGCCCAAAACCCGCGGTGAAATCCAGCTGCGCTACGGCGAGGAAATAGGACTGGGCAGCCGGGACTACACGCTGAAACAAATATAAAGACGCCGCGCGATCCGCTCATGACTTCATCCTTTACGCCGGTCAGTCTGGAACAGAGCGCCGGCTATTACGAATATTGGGAGCGCACGCCCGTGCGCTCCCTGGACTATACGTTGCCCAACATCTGGGGCTGGCAGGAATACTACGGTCTGGAATGGCGCTTTGAGGCCGGATTGTGCTGGATACGGCAAAGCTGCCCTCTGCCTGTTCTCTGGGCGCCCCTGGGCGACTGGAACGCCTTTGACTGGCGGGGCATGACCTGGGACGACTGGCGGGCCATATTCTCCAACGGCCGCATTGACGCGGGCAGCGAGCTTGTCTTTTTGCGCGTGCCGGAAGAACTGACGCTGATCTGGAGTGAACTTTTCGCGGGCCGTCTTGACGTTGCGGAAGACCGCGGGCAATGGGAGTACCTCTACAAGCGGGACGAGCTGGCGCTGCTGCCCGGCAACCGCTTTCACAAGAAAAAAAATCACTGCAACAGCTTCGTCAAGGCCTACGGTGAAAATTACCACAGTCTGGACGACAGCATGGTTGAGGATGTTCTGGCCCTTCAGGACAACTGGTGCCAGTGGCACGAATGTGGGGACTCGCCTTCGTTGCGGGCTGAAAACGAGGCCATCAACCGGGTGCTCTCTCACTGGAACCGCTTCAGAGGACTTTGCGGCGGCTCGCTCCACAGCGAGGGGCAAATGGTGGCCTTCAGCGTGGGCGAACGCCTGGACGGCCACTGTCTGGGGGTACACTATGAAAAGGGCCTGAACGGCTTTCGCGGCGTTTATCAGGCCATGAACCGCTTTTTCGCCCAAAAGGCCGGCGCGGGCTTTACGCTGATCAACCGCGCCCAGGACATGGATGAAGACGGCTTGCGCCAGGCCAAACTGTCCTATCTGCCGACGGATTTTTTGCGCAAGTACAGGGTGAGGCTGCGCAAGGCCTGATCCCGTCAGGATGCCAGACAGTTTCAGTGACACCGTGGGAGCGGCCAGGCGAAACGCGAAGAACGTGCTTGCCGTCTCAAGCAGAGCATTATATACTTTTTCCATACTATCAAGAAAAAATTGTTAACCAGCCTGTCACCATCTATCTCGACAGGTCTGCCGGGCTTGACAAACTTCTCCGAAGTGCATATCTGGAAAGCAAGCGGGCCGGAAGCGCGTCAACGCCCCCGGCCCTGGGGCAAGTTCCCGGCGGTTTTTTCAACCGATCCAGTATTCGCCCCGGTGGAATGGGTATAGTTCCGCCGGGGCAAACCTTTTTACACGTTAAGGAAACGTATAATCAGGGCCACGAGAACGCCGGCCACAACCGCGGCCAGCACGTTCAGCAGGAACTTTCCCATTGGGCGCATCCTCCTTTGCCGGAGAACTCGCCCCGCTCAAGAAGATACACGCCCGCGGGAAAAAGTCAAAAGCTGGATTCAGATGGAGCAATAACAGGTCGGCTGATGAGCGGACAAGCGCAACTCCGGCTTGCGCCGGGGCGCTGGTCAATTTCTCGGAATGTCGGCACGGAAGAGTTCGACGCTCCAGGCGCGCACGGGCCGACGGTCGACGCCGCGGACAAAGAAAGCCGCGGGGATGAAAATACTGACGGCTACAGGCAATGGCAGCGCGCGCGCTGCGCGGATGAAATTTCCTTCCATTCCGGGACGTCGCGGCGGCACTGTTCCGTCGCCTTTGGACAGCGCGGATGGAAGGGGCAGCCCGGCGGCGGGGCGAGAGGGCTGGGCGGTTCGCCGTCGGGCAAGGGCGGAAATTCCTTTTTCCACAGGCCGCTGGGCGCGGCGGCCAGAAGGGCCTGACTGTACGGATGGGCCGGGCTGGCAAAAAGCGTGTCGCGCTCCGCTTCTTCCACAATACGCCCCAGATACATCACCAGAATTCTCTCGCACATGAAGCCGACAACCGACATGTCATGGGAGATGAACAGATAGGCCGGCCCGAAACGCTCCTGCACCTCACGCAGCAGGTTCAGGGTCTGGGCCTGGACAGAGGCGTCCAGGGACGAGACCGGCTCGTCGCAGACCACAACGTCGGGCCGGGTGACAAGGGCGCGCGCCACGGCGATGCGCTGCCGCTGACCGCCGGAAAATTCGTGCGGGTAGCGCCTGCCCGCGCCTGCCAGTCCCACGGCGGTCAGCATGGCTTCAGCCCTGTCTTCATGGCTGTCTTGCGCCCCTGCCTCGGAAAGGCCCGGGCCTGCGGTCAGGGGTTCCGCCACGGAAGCGCCGACGCGCATTCTGGGGTTGAGCGAGGACGAGGGATCCTGAAAAATCATCTGAATCCGACCGGCGGCCCAGCTTCCGGCGCCCGCTTCGGGAAGCGGCCGTCCGTCGAAAAGCACCCTGCCGGACGAAGGCGTCAGCAGGCCGCAGGCCAGGCGGCCAAGGGTGCTTTTGCCGCATCCCGACTCGCCCACCAGCCCGAGACATTCCCCCCTGTCCAGACGCAGACTCACCCTGTTGACGGCGGCAAGGCTGTTGCGCTCGGCGAAAAAACCGCGCCGCACGCGGAACAGACGACTCACGTCCTCAAAGGCGAGGATGGGCCGCTCCTGCGGATCCGTCAGGGGGGAAAGCGCCGTCATGTTGTTTTGAAGAGCCTCAGAGCACAACGCCGGCGGCGGCGAAAGTGGCCATTTCGTTATACATGGCCGCGGCGCAGCGCAGCAGGGGGTAGGCCGCGGCCGCGCCCGTTCCCTCTCCCAGGCGCATGCCCAGGTCAAGGAGCGGCCTTTGACCCGGAAAAAGTTTGCCCAGGGCGACGCTGTGCCCCGGCTCCGCGGAAAGGTGCGACAGGACGACATATCCGGCCGCGTCCGGGCATATTTTTACGGCGGCGGCGCAGGCGGCCCCGCATATAAAGCCGTCCGCCAGCACGGGCACGCGCGCACGCGCGGCCCCGAGCACGATGCCGCAGAGCATAGCCGTCTCGAAACCGCCCAGGGCGGCCAGCACGCCCACAGGGTCGTCCGCGCGGATGAGCGCGGCGTTGACCTCCAGGGCCCGGCGCGCGACCTCGACCTTGCGGCGCACCATGTCCGGCGCGGCCCCCGCCCCCGGCCCCACAACGGATTCCGGCGGCACATCCAGCAGCGCGCAGTACAGGGCGGCGGCGGAAGTGGAATTGGCGATGCCCATTTCTCCCGCGCCGATACAGGCATAGCCCGCCCAATCCCCGACCAGGGAGATGCCCGCCTCAATGCCCCGCAGGCAGACTTCCCGCGGCATGGCCGGGCCCAGGCTCATGTCCGCCGTGCCGTCGCCCAGGCGCCTGTCCAGCAGGAGGGGGTGGGCCTCAAAGGGGCCGCCCGCGCAGCCGGCGTCCACAACGCGGAAATCCATGCCCCCGGTGCGGCAAAAAGCGTTGATCGCAGCGCCGCCGTTGAGAAAATTGCGCACCATCTGCCGCGTGACGGCCTGGGGCACGGGGGAAACCCCCTGGGCGGCCACGCCGTGGTCTCCGGCCACCGTGAACAGGACGGCCGGTTCCAGAACAAGGGGAAAGCGTCCCCCGCCCATGGCGAAAAGCCGCGCCGCCGCGTCCTCCAGCCGGCCCAGACTGCCGCGCGGCTTGGTCAGATCGTCCAGACGCGCTCTGGCGGCCTGAAGATGCCTTTCCTGTATCGCTTCAATATCTGCGCAAAGTTGTTTCATTGTTTGCTCCAGCCGCTCCCGCCGCGCGGCGAAGAGACTATAGCTTTTTGCGGCCGAATGTGGCAAGAAGATTCCACGGAGTCAATCATGCATCGGGTTCTTGTGCCTCTTTTCCTGTTTCTTGCCTGTCTGGGCCTGCCCGCGCCCGCCGCGGACATGTCCGGCCCCAGATTCACCCCCGTGGTGCGGGCCGTGCGCGCCGTTGCCCCGGCCGTGATAAATATCACGAGCACCCACATCATTGAAGGGGCCCGGCTCTCCCCCCTGGAGCGCTTTTTCGGACAGGATTTCTTTTCCATGCCCGGAGGGCAGCGGCGGCAAAAGCGGACAAGCCTGGGTTCCGGCGTCATTGTGGACGGGGCCAGGGGCCTCGCGCTGACAAACGCCCACGTCATCGCCGGAGGGGACGAGGTTGTGGCCCGCCTTCTGGACGGCCGGGAATTTACCGCCATTGTGCGCGGCGCGGACCCGGATTTCGACATCGCCGTTCTGGAGATCGTCGGCGCGCGCAATCTGCCGGAATGCAAGATGGGCGATTCCTCCGACATCCTGCCCGGGGAGACGGTCATCGCCATCGGCAACCCCTTCGGCTTCACCCACACGGTGACCACAGGCGTGGTTTCCGCCCTGGGGCGCTCCATACGCAACGAAAACGGCGTCTTCACAGACCTGATCCAGACCGACGCGGCCATCAACCCCGGCAACAGCGGCGGCCCCCTGCTGAACATAGAGGGCCGCCTCATCGGCATCAACACGGCTGTGGACGCGCGGGCCGAGGGCATAGGCTTCGCCATTCCCATCAATAAAACCCGCCGGGTCATGGATGACCTCCTCGCCCAGGGCAGAGTCGCGCCGCTGTGGCTGGGCATGATGGTCCAGGATGTGGACAGCCGCACGGCCATGGCGCTCGGGCTCAGGGATGCCGCCGGCGTGCTCGTGAACACGGTGTTCGCGGACACGCCCGCCGCGCTGGCTGGCATCGCCCCCGGCGACGTGCTGTTGAACGTCAACGCCGCGCCGGTGCGCGACAGGCAGGATTACGTCAACGTGCTGCGCAACCAGACCGAAGACGCCAGCCTGACCCTGCGCATCTGGCGGAACGAGCGCAATGTCTCCGTCAGTCTGAAGCCGGCCCGTTTTGAAGACGAAACCGCGCGGGCCATGATGGAACAGCGCTGGGGCATGACCGCGCGGGAGGGGCGGGACGGGATGACCATCGTGAACACGCGGCGCGGCGGCCCGGCGGATTTTTTGCGCCGGGGCGACGTGATTGTGGCCGTGGGGGCGGCGCGCGTGAAAACCATGCGCGATCTTCTCAACGTCTTCCGCCGGGAACGCTTCGCCGGGCAGGTGCTTCTGCTGGTGGCGCGCGACGGTCGGCGCTACTATGCCCGCCTGGTGCTGTGACAGGAGCTGAAGCCCTTCACTGTTCGGGTTTTCCGAATTCCTTCAGGCGACGGGCGGCGGATTCCTCTGCCCGCCGCGCCTTTTCCGGGCCGACTTCCTTTTTGAGCTCGCCGATGATGGCGTCCAGGTCCGGGGCGCGCAAACCGCGTCCACGGGCGACAAGATACCAGTGCAGGGCCGCCGCCGGGTCTTTTTTCCCGGCCAGGCCGTTTCTCAGGACGACGGCATAGTTTTTGGCCCCCTCCGGATATCCGGCTTCAGCGCTCTTGTTGAACCACTCCGCCGCCCTGGCGGCATCCTTGGGCTTGCCCAACCCCCCGTTCAGAAGAAGCACCGCCAGGGCATTGGCCGCCGCGCCGTGCCCGGCTGAAGCCGCCTGTTCCAGCAGTTCCCCGGCCTTGGAAACATCCCTGGGCACGCCCCGGCCCTGGAAGTACATTTCGGCCAGAAGCCAGCGGGCCTGGGGCATGCCCATGCCCGCCGCCACGGCATAATAGGAAGCCGCCTTGCCGAGGTCGGTCGCCGTGCCCATGCCGACTTCGTAACAGGCCCCGGCGCGCAGGTAGCCGTCCGCCACGCCGGCGGCCACCGCCTTTTCGTACCAGCCCAGCGCCCTGGTGTAGTCCCTGGCGACGCCGACGCCCTGTTCATAGAGAATGCCGACATTGACCAGGCTGAGCTTGTCTCCCTTTTCGGCGGCGGCCAGCTCGTAGGCGAACAGGGCCGAGGGACTGACCGCCCTGGCCCTGGGCGGCGGCGTTTCTGGCCGGGAAGGGGGAAAGGCCTCCTCCGGCGGGCTGACGAATATCTTCGGCCCCTTGGCGGATTCCTTGGCGGCCAGGGCGGGCGTCAGCCACAGGGCAAGGACGATGACCGCCCCAAAAACGGACATGGCGCGCATTGTGGATTCTCCTTTTTCGTCGGAAAGCGACGAAGGCGACAGTATTGACGCCGAACATGCCATTTTTTCGGACTTCCGGCAACGATAAAATGCGCGACCTGTCGGGCGGCTGTTTCTTTTTTTTTCAAAAAAAGTCACAAAGACGTTTTTTTGACTTGACTAAAATAAAATTATGGCCGAAAAGGCAATCAAGGGAGCAACCACTTGAAATAAAACAATTTTTTAGAAATTCTCTTGAGAATTTCAGGAGTTTTGCCGCCAGGCGAATAATCATTCATTCAAACATCAACGGGAAAGGCGGAAAGTCACATGACGATCGCGGCCGCATTTCTTCAGTTTGTCATGATCCCGACCCAGGGGATCATCAGGCGTCTCTTGGTGACGACGTTTTGCGCGCTACTGGTCTTTTGCCCCTTCAGGGAGGCCGCCGCTGCCACAGACGTATACGTCACCGACACCTCGCTCGACCAGACTAACTTTGATACAATTTTCACCCCCTTCTCCGTCGGCGCCCCTGTGGATTTGTACTTTAGCAGCGGGACGTATACCTTCAGCACTTCCGTCACGACCAAACTGGACCTCGGTCTCGTGGGCAGTGGCATGAACGGCGGCACGTTGTGGGATTCCGTCCTGCCGAACGGCACGCCGCTGACGTTGAGCAGGCCGTCGGTCACCCTGCAGAAGGGAGCGCCAGATGTTCAATTTTTCTCCACCGACAACGTCGACCCATTTACGATAACCAGGATCAGTAAACTCCTGTTCGACGGGACAGGGTCCACCGGCCGCGCGATAAGCGGCGCCGTTGAATTCAGCGGCGGCATCACATATTCCGCCTTTCTCGACAACATCAGCGACAGCCAGGGCGGCGCGATACTCACAGACGATTTTTCCGCCGGCGGCATTCAGCACTCCTTTTTCAGCGGCAACGCATCCATCGGCGGCGACGACCTCGGCGATGGCGGCGGCGCCGTCTACAGTTTTGGCGTTTTTTCCGGCGGCATCAGCGACTCCGTCTTCCTCAACAACACAACCAGCGGCGGCGGCGGCGGCGGCGCCTTATTCATATCGTATGATTTTTCCGGCGGCATCAGCAACTCCATCTTCAGCGGGAACATAGCCAGCCACGGCAACGGCGCCGGCGGCGCCGTCTACATCCCCGAGGGCACTTTCTCTGACGGCATCAGCAACTCCATTTTCAGCGGAAACACGGCAGGCGACTTTGGCGGGGCGATCTTTGTCGGACACGATTTTACCGGCAACATCAGCTACTCCGTTTTCAGCCAAAACAGAGCGATAGCCGAGGGCGGCGGCGCGATCGCGATAGGGCTGCCCGCAGGGAGTCTCGACGGCGATATCAGCAATTCCGTCTTCAGCGGCAACACGGCGGGCGACGGCGGCGCGATGGCAGTGGCCGGCGCGTTGGCCAATACGGCCCGGGCGGGAGGATACGCCGATCTGAGCGGTTCGAAATTTCTGGACAACCACGCCAGCGGAAGCGGGGGCGCGCTTAGTCTGGGCAACGGCAGTATGCTCGCCGCGCTCACGCCCGCGGAAGACGTGGTCTTTCAGGGCAACACCGCCGGGGGCGCGGCCAACGCCCTGGCCTATGGCGGAAGCCTCGGCCTCGGCCTCGGCGCGGCGGTAGGGAACACGCTTTGGTTCTATGATCCCGTGCAGGGCAGCGGGGATATAACCATCAACGCCACAGCGGCGACATTGGGCGGCACGGTCGTCTTTGACCAGCATAAGTCCGCCGTAACCGGCAGCACGACGGTTGAAAACGGAACCATGGTCCTCCAGAACGGCGCGATATTCGGCGCGAACGGCAATGGCGGGACCTTCATCCTGGATGCGACCGCCACGCTGAAAGTCGCCTACGACCGGGAGCGAACCTTGTACATTCCGGTCTACGGCGATGAAACCGGACAGGTCAACGCCGATCCCGCCAAAAACATCTACCTGCTGGGCCTGCGGGGCGCGGACGGCTCACCAGTGCCCACAGACTCGGATCCAGATGATCTGCCGACGGAAACCCCCACGTACGGAACAACCTACAACACACTCAGTTCCATCAACGCCTCGGGAGGGGCGACATTGAACGGCACGCTGAACATCACCGCGCCCGCGGACCTGCAAGCCCTGGGGACAGACCCGCTGCTGCGCGTGACCGGGGTCGTGACCCTGGGCGCCGATTCCGTCGCGAATGTGAGCGCGCCGACTTTCGCCTGGAACGGAATCGGAACGCAGAGCACCCTCGTCGTGCTCCAGTCGGACGCCGTGTCAGGTTTCGGCAGCGGCACCAACGCCTTCAGCGCATTCACGCTCAACGGCCATAACATCAGCGACCTCACCGAGACTTCCCATCCCGAGCATTACATCCGCGTTCCCAACACATTGCAGAACGGGTTGATATACACGGAAAACAAGGTGATGCTAAATTACGGCCTGGTCTGGTACGCGGATGTCCTGCCGCACGGCACCTTTGACGTGGCCTCCGCCTATCCCTTCACCGTCGGCGTGCCGCTGAACGACCGACCGGAGGTTCCAGGGACGATCGCGCCTTATTCCGGCTACGGCTGGGACGGCAAAAGCCTGACCAAGACCGGAGACGGCACGCTGACCCTGGCCGCGGCCAACACCTATACGGGCGACACGACAATCGAGGACGGCACGCTGGAAATCACGGGTTCGCTGGGCGCCGACAAAGGCAACAGCTACGCCGGAAACATCATCAACAAGAGCCGTCTGGTCTTCAACCAGGCAATCAACCAGACTCTTGCCGCCCCCGGCGCTGTTTCGGGGACAGGCGATCTGGTCAAAAAGGGCACGGGTACCCTGACCCTGGCCGGAGAGAACACCTACAAGGGAAAAACGACAATCGAGGACGGCAGCCTGATAGTCACCGGCTCGCTGGACACGCAAGGCACGCCGAACGCATACGATTACGCCCAGCAGATAACAAACGACGGCAACCTGATATTCAACCAGCCGGGCAAAATCCAGACCCTGTCCGCCCAGAGTATGTCCGGAGCGGGATATCTGACCGTGCAGGCCGGAACCCTGGCCCTGGACGACTACGACATATCCTCCCAGACGCGGCTGACCCTGCAGGACGGCGGCACGCTGGACATTTCCGGCTTCTCGGCCTACAAGAATCCGCAGGAGCTGTACGTCGTCAATTCCGGCACAATCCAAAACGACGCCGTTCCCCTGAACCTGGCGGGCAAACACATCGTCTTCGTCCTGCCGGCCAACGCCAGCGCCGCGACTCCGCCCATTCTCACCGTGGACGGGAGCGCGCAGACGGACATCAGGACGGCTCAGGTGGGCGTGTCCGCCCCCGGCGGCCTTGTTCTGAACAAGGGCGAGCACATCGTCCTCATCAGGACGCAGGCCCAGGGCAACCTGCTCAGCGACCACTACGGGCAGCCGATTCAGGTTCAGGGCAAAAACGGCCTGTTGCGGCAGAACTTCTCCCTGCTTCTGGACGACGCGGCCAGCGCCAGGGAACTCTGGCTCACGGCCCTGGACAGCGCGGGACTTGACCCAGGCGCCAAGGGGCCGTCCGAGGGCTTTGCCGCCGGCGGCGCCGTGCTCAATACGGGTTCCGACCTCATTGCCTTCCAGGGCATGGACGAAGCCGTCGCCGCCGCCGGCGACAAGGACAACCTGACCGGATGGGGAATCTTCGGCGTCGTTTCCGGCAATTCGTCCAGATACCACTCCGGCAGCCATGTGGACGTCACCTCCTACGCCGCGATGACCGGCATTTCCTTCGGCGCGAACACCCCGGCCGGCCGGATCACCCTGGGGGCCTTTTTCGAGTTCGGCGGCGGAATCTACAAGACGCACAACAGCATCGACAACGCCCCGTCCGTGGACGGCGACGGCAACATGAGCTACGTCGGCGGCGGCATCCTGGCCCACATGTCTTTTGTCAAAAACAAGACCGGCCATTTCTATCTGGACGCCTCGGCCCGGGCCGGCAGCATCACCTCCAACTGGTCTTCCTCCGACCTGACGGACGAAAACAGGCGCGGCACCAGTTACGACGCCACCACGCCCTATTACGGCCTGCACGCCGGCGGCGGCTATATCTTCCAGGTCACCCAGCGGGCATCCCTGGACGTGCACGCCAAATATTTCTGGACGCGCCGGGAAGGCACAAGCGTGACCCTGCACGGCAAAAACAGCTTTGTCTTCGACCCGCTGACCAGCTCCCGTCTGCGCGCCGGCCTGCGCCTGAACTACGATGCCAACGGACGGGTCTTCCCCTATGTGGGTCTGGCCTACGAGCGCGAATTCGACAGCGCGCAACGGGCGCGCACCCAGGGCTACGACGTGCCCGTCCCCTCGCTCAAGGGCGACACCGGCGTGGGAGAGATTGGCCTGATCCTGCGGCCCGCGCCGAATGTTCCCCTGAGGCTGGAAATCGGCCTGCAGGGCTACGTCGGCGTCAGGGAAGGCGTCAGCGGAACGGCGCGCTTCGTGTACGAATTCTGAATATTTGAATGTTGTCGCGTTTTCAGGTATGAACCCCGCATGAAGGACGCGACGCCCCCTCCCCACATTGTGCTGGCCGGACGCCCCAATGTGGGGAAATCCACTTTGTTCAACCGGCTCATCCGCGCCAGACGGGCCATCACCCACGACAGGCCGGGCGTGACGCGCGACCGCATGGAGGGCCTTGTACGCCGCAACGGCCTGACCTATGTGGTTGTGGACACCGGCGGCGTCACCCTGGCGGGCGGGGCGGACGGGCGCGCGGCCCTTGCCGAGGGCCCGGAAAGCCTGCGCGGCTTTGAGGAAGACATTCTGCGTCAGACGGAGGCGGCCCTGGCCGGAGCGGCCGCCATAGCCTTGGTGGTGGACGGCCAAGACGGGCTGCTGCCCCTGGACGAACATCTGGCCGCCTATCTGCGGCGCAAAAACCTGCCCACGCTCTGCGTGGTCAACAAGGTGGACGCCCCGGAGCGGGAAGACCGGATGACGGCGGAATTTCACGCCCTGGGCCTGCCGCTTGTCGCCGTCTCCGCCGAAACCGGCCTCAATGTGGCCGACCTGGCCGAAAGACTGGCCGATCTGGCGGGAGCGGCCGCCGATCCCGAGGCTTCGAATCCGCGGCAGGCCCTGCGCCTTGTCGTGCTGGGACGGCCCAATGCCGGAAAGTCTTCGCTGGTCAACGCCCTTGCCGGCGAGGAAAGGATGATCGTCTCCAGCCTGGCCGGCACAACCCGCGACAGCGTGGACGTGCGTTTCACCCGCAAGGGGCGGGAATACGTTTTCGCGGACACGGCCGGCGTGCGCCGCCGGACGAGAATAACGGACAGCCTGGAAAAGCATTCGGTGAACTCGGCGCTCACCTCGAGCCTCAAGGCGGACATCACGCTGATGACGCTGGACGCCGTCGAAGGCGTGAGCCAGCAGGACAAACGGCTTATGAGCCTGCTGGACACGCGCAAGACGCCCTTCTTCGTTCTCGTCAACAAATGCGACCTTGTGCCGCGCGCGGCCCTCAAGCAACTGGAAAAAAACATCCGCGCCCTGCTGGCCTTCTGCCCGCACGTTCCCATAGTGCCGATTTCCGCCAAAACAGGGCTGAATCTGGACAAAATCATCCCGCTCGCCGAAAAGATACACGCCGAATGTCGGCTGCGCGTGCCCACGGGACAGCTCAACAGGGCCATGGAAGAGGCCCTGGCCGGGCATCAGCCGCCTGTGGTCAAACGGACGCGGGCCAAATTCTATTACCTCACCCAGGCTGAAACAGCGCCGCCGACATTCGTCTTTTTCGTCAACGATGCCGACCGTGTTCCGGAAAACTACGCGCGCTACCTGGAGCGGACGCTGCGCGGTCTTTTCGGCATAAACCATGCCCCCATGCGTCTGCGTCTGCGCTCCAGCCACAAAAAAACGTCGTAAAAACAAACGGGAAAGATGTATGTTTTATGGATGGAAAATCGGGCTGATTTCCCTAGGCGGCAATTTCCTGCTCCAGGGCTACGTCATCTACATCATGAACGCCTTCATGGAGCCGCTGTGCGAGATGAACAACTGGTCGCGCGGAGACATCAACCTGAGCCTGGGGCTTGCCGCTCTGGCCGGGCAGGCCGCCATGCCCCTGATGGCCGACATCTCCACCCGCGTTTCGCTGCGCGCGCTCATGACGCTGGGCGCGCTTGCCGGCGGCGGCGCGACGTTTTTCCTCGGCTGGACCGACAGCATCCCGGCCTTCACGGCCCTGTCCATCATTTCCTGGGTGGCCACGCAGGCCTGCGGCGGCGTAGTGGGCAACGCCCTGGTCAGCAACTGGTTCAACCGCTACCGCGGCAGGGCCTTTGGGCTTGTCAGCTCCGGGACTTCTCTTTCCGGGGCTGTGCTGCCCCTGCTCGCCCTGCCCCTCATTCAGAGCTTCGGCGTGCGGGACGCCTACATGATTTTCGGCGTGGCCACCATGCTGCTTGGCCCGATATCCTGGCTGCTTGTCCGCGACAAGCCGGAGTACATGCACATGTTCCCCGACGGCGGCAAGACGGACCCGGTGCGCCATACGCCGCCCGACAAAAAAATGTTTTCCCGCATGGCCCGCGATCCCAAAGCCTACATGCTGGGTTTCTCCTTCGGTCTGGCTCTGACGATCGGCTCCGGGGTCATGAGCCAGCTCAAGCCCAGCCTCGCGGACATGGGGCTCAGCGCCTACCCGGCCATGCTGCTCGCCTGCGCCGCCGCCCTGTGCGCGGCATTGTCCAAATACGCCTGGGGCGCGCTCTGCGACAGGTTCACGCCCATCACGGCAAGCAGGCTGGTGATGCTGCTCAGCGCGGCAAGCCTTGCCCTGATCCTGCTGCCGCCGAGCCTGATTGGCCTGGCCGTCTTCTGCGTGACTTTCGGAAGCTGCATAGGCGGCCTCTGGGCCGTTCTGCCCGCGGCGACCACCTACTGTTTCGGCAGCGACAACTTTCTGCCGGCCTACAAATTTGTTTCTCTCTTTCTTCTGCTGCGCTGTCTCGGTTTCCCCGTCATGGGTCTGGCGCATGACCTGAGCGGCAGCTACACTCCGGCTTACGTGATTTTTCTGATTGTCCTGCTGCTCTGCTTCGGCATGACCTGCCTGGTTTCCAGGGATGCCAGGGCGGACAAAGCTGCGGACTGACGCGCAAAAAGGCGGGAAAACCGCCGGACGCGTTCTGTCGGCTTTACAAAGCTCCCGGCCGGGTTTATAAGGGGTCGTCAGGGTTCGTCCGTTGGCCTCAACAAACTTTTGTCATGCAGATACTTGTCACGCCCCAAGAACTGAACGAACAATGCCGCGAATGGAAGGCCGCCGGACGGACAGTGGCCCTTGTGCCGACCATGGGCTATTATCACGCTGGTCATGAAGACTTGATGCGCCACGGCAAAAGCCTTGCCGACCACCTTGTCGTCAGCCTTTTCGTCAATCCCGCCCAGTTCGGCCCCGCGGAAGATTTCGAGGCCTATCCCAGAAACAGCGAAAGAGATACGGCCATTGCCGGGGCATGCGGCGCCGACGTGCTGTTCATGCCCCAAAGCGGGGACATGTATGCCCCTGACCACGGCACATGGGTGGATGTTCCCGCAATGGCCCAAAAACTCTGCGGACAGAGCCGCCCCGCGTTTTTTCGCGGCGTGTGCACGGTGGTGCTGAAACTCTTTCTGCTCAGCCAGGCCGACGCGGCCGTCTTCGGCAACAAGGACTGGCAACAGCAGGCCATCGTCAAGCGCATGGCGCGCGATCTCAACGTGCCCATACGCATCGAGACGCGGCCCACCGCGCGGGAAGACGACGGACTGGCCCTGTCTTCGCGCAATGTGTATCTTACGCCCGCAGAGCGCGCCCAGGCCCCGGAGATATATCTGGGCTTGAAGCAGGCCCAGGATATGGTCAGCCGCGGCGAAAAGGACCCCGAGCTGTTGCGCGCGGCCGTGCTGCGGCGCTGGGCCGAGCGTCTGCCCCTGGGGCGGCTTGATTATCTGAGCGTCGTGCATCCGGAAACCCTGGAAACCGTCAACTGCGTCGCCGCGCCGGCCCTTGCGGCCTGCGCCGTTCATCTGGGCAAGGCAAGGTTGATCGACAATATGTTATTGTATCCCTGAACCAAGGAGACGTTTATGCAGACCAAAGGCAAATATTTCTTTACCTCCGAATCCGTCACCGAAGGGCATCCGGACAAGGTCGCCGACCAGATTTCCGATGCCGTGCTGGACGCCTTGCTGGCCCAGGACGCAGAAGCCCATGTGGCCTGCGAAACGCTTGTGACGACGGGCATGGCGGTGGTGGCGGGCGAAATCAGCACGCGCGGCTACGCCGATCTGCCCTTGGTCGTGCGCGAAACCATTAAAAAAATCGGCTACAACAGCTCCGAAATGGGTTTCGACTGGCAGACGTGCGCCGTCATCTCCACTATAGACCATCAGTCTCCGGACATAGCCCAGGGCGTTACACGCGACAATCCCGAAGAGCAGGGCGCGGGAGATCAGGGAATGATGTTCGGTTACGCCTGCAGCGAGACCTCCTCGCTGATGCCGGCCCCCATTTACTGGGCGCACCAGCTTTCCCATCGTCTGGCCTCCGTGCGCAAGGACGGGCTGGTCGACTTTTTCCGCCCCGACGGGAAAACGCAGGTTTCCTTCGAATATCAGGACGGCAGGCCGGTGCGCGTCAACAATGTGGTGGTGTCCACGCAGCACAGCGCGGCAGTCGGGCAGGACGACGTCGCCGAAGCCGTCAAGGAGCACGTCATCCGGCCGGTCTTGGGGCCTTCCGGGTATTTTGACGAAAAAGACTGCGAGATTTTCATCAACACCACAGGGCGTTTTGTGGTGGGCGGCCCCATGGGGGACTGCGGCCTGACCGGACGCAAAATCATACAGGACACTTACGGCGGCAGCGGCCACCACGGCGGCGGGGCTTTTTCCGGCAAGGATCCCTCGAAAGTGGACCGTTCCGGGGCGTACATGGGCCGGTACATCGCCAAAAATGTCGTCTCCGCCGGGCTTGCGCCCGTGTGCGAAGTGCAGATAGCCTACAGCATCGGCGTGGCCCAGCCTGTGAGCGTGCTTGTTTCCTCCCAGGGGACGTCCGAAATCCCGGATGAAGTGTTGACCCGCGCCGTGCGGGAGGTCTTTGACCTGAGGCCGTATTTCATCATCAAGCGTCTTGCCCTGAAACGTCCCATATATCAAAAGACCTCGGTCTACGGGCATTTCGGGCGGGAACTGCCCGAATTCACATGGGAGATCGCCGATGCCGTCGCCGATTTGCGCACGGCCGTAAAAGTGTAACCCTGAATTGCTGGAGAGGCATGGCCGGCAACACATTCGGACGACTTCTGCGCCTGACCAGCTTTGGCGAATCCCACGGCCCCGGCGTGGGCGGCGTTCTTGACGGATGCCCCCCCGGTCTGGAGCTTTGCGAGGCCGATCTGCAGGAGGAGCTTGATCTGCGCAAACCCGGACAGGGCCCCACGGCGACAAAACGGCGGGAGGCCGATCGCGTCCGTCTGCTTTCCGGCGTTTTTGAAGGGCGCGCCACCGGAACGCCCATTGCCTTCTATGTCGTCAACGAAGACCAGCGTTCAGGCGATTACGGCGATCTGGCGGAGCTATTCCGGCCGGGGCATGCTGACTGGACATATTACAAAAAATTCTGCGAAATACGCGATCACCGCGGCGGCGGCAGGGCTTCGGGGCGGGAAACGCTGGCGCGCGTTGCGGCCGGCGCCATCGCCAAAAAAATCCTGAGTCGGCATGGAGTCGCCGTCCATGCCGCCTGCCTGGAGCTGGGCGGCGTCGCTGCCCCGGCGGACGCGGTCGGGCCGGAAAATCTGGCCCAGGCCTTTCGGCGTCCCTATTTCGCCCCGTCCGAGGCAATGGTCGCCCTCTGGAACAAGCGTGTGGAGGAGGCCCGCGCGGCCCACGACACCCTGGGGGGCATTGTCCTTGTCGTGGCCCAGAATGTGCCGGTCGGGCTGGGGGAACCGGTCTTTGACAAGCTTGAGGCCGTGTTGGCCCATGCCGTCATGAGCGTCGGAGCGGTCAAGGGCGTGGAGGTGGGCGAAGGCTTCGCCGCCGCCCGTCTTACCGGCTCTCAAAACAACGACGAACTTTTGCCCGGCGGCACATTCGCCTCCAATCACGCCGGCGGCATCCTGGGGGGGATATCCAGCGGCCAGGACATTGTCCTGCGCGCGGCCGTCAAGCCCATAGCCTCGATCCCAAAAAAACAGCGCACTGTGGACACAATGGGCCGCCCGCGCGAAATCATCGTCGGCGGCCGCCACGACCTTTCCGCCATTCCCCGCGTCATCCCCGTTTTGTCCGCCATGACGGCCCTTGTTCTGGCCGACGCGATGCTCCTGCAATGCCGGATGGACGCGGCATCCTGAACCGTACGGTTTGCGCAGGTGGAAAACAGCGAAAAAATCTCCCTGTCCGGACCCGAAGCGCCGGTGGAACTGACGGGCACGCTGAAGCGTCTTCTCTTTCACAACGAGGAAAACGGCTACACGGTTTTGCGCCTTGAGCCGCATGCCGGGCCCGGCGGCATGCCTCGCCGCGACGGCAGACCGTCGCTGTTCAAGCCGGACAGCGTGACCTGCGTGGGGTATATGCTGAAGCCTCAGTCCGGAACGCAGATGCGCCTGAAAGGGCGGTGGGTGAACAATCCCCGCTTCGGAAGACAGCTCGCTTTTGACTGCGCCGAGGAAGTTCTGCCCGCCACGGCGGAAAGCATCCGGCTGTACCTGTGCTCCGGTCTCATCAGCGGCGTGGGCGAGGAAATGGCCGGCCGCATAGTGAAATGTTTTGCCGAAGACACCTTGCGCGTTCTGGATGAAGAGCCGGACAGGCTGCTCGAGGTGCGCGGCATCGGCAAAAAAACGCTTGCGCGCATCAAGGCGGACTGGACGGAACACAAGTGCGTGCGCGACCTTTTGTTCTTTCTCCAGCCACACGGCATCAGCGCGGCGTACGCCCTGCGCGTTTACAGGGTGTACGGGGCCGATGCCCTGGAGATTGTGAAGGAAAACCCCTACCGTCTGGCTATGGACATCCGCGGCATCGGCTTTGTGACCGCGGACGCCGCGGCCCGCAAACTCGGTTTTGAGCCGATGCATCCTCTGCGCATTCAGGCGGGCGTGTTGTATGTGCTGCAGAAGGCCGCGGACGACGGCAACGTCTATCTGCCGCGGGAAGCGCTGACTGAAGAGGCTTGCGCCCAGCTCGACGTTGACGCCGGGGCGCTGGATGAGGCCGTTTGCGCCCTGGAGCGCGAGCAGAGGATCGTCAGCGAGGAGATGGACGGCGAGACGGGCATTTATCTGAGGCGCTTCCATCACTGTGAGGACAAGACAGCCTATTACCTGCAACGCCTGCTCCATTCGCCCCGTTCCGTGCTTTTCTCCGATCCGGACGCTCTGGTGAAAAAAACCACATCCGGGATGCCCTTCGCCCTCGCGCGGGAACAGTTGGACGCCCTGCATCTGGTCACGCGCAGCAAGGCCCTGGTCTTGACCGGCGGCCCCGGCACGGGAAAGACGACGATAATCAAGGCCATCATACGGCTCTTCAGTGACATGCGCGCCCGCGTGCTGCTGGCGGCCCCGACCGGACGCGCGGCGAAACGCATGGCCGACGCCTGCGCGCACGACGCCCGCACCGTTCACCGTCTGTTGGAATACAGCCCCAAGGATGACGGCTTCGCCCGCAACGAGGACAGACCCCTCGCCTGCGGCCTGCTCGTGGTGGACGAGGCCTCCATGATGGACTGTCTGCTTTTTTATCATCTGCTCAAGGCCGTTCCTCTGGGCGCCACCCTCGTGCTTGTGGGAGACGTGCACCAATTGCCTTCCGTGGGGCCGGGCAATGTCCTTGCCGACATCATCAAGGCCGGCGTCGTTCCTGTGGCGGAATTGACGGAAATTTTTCGCCAGGCTTCGGAAAGCGAAATCATCTGCAACGCGCATCTCATCAATCAGGGCATTGTGCCTTCGCTGGAATCGAACAAAAACCGGCTTTCGGATTTTTATTTCATCCACCAGAACGACCCCGAGAAAGCGGCCGAGATCATGGTGGATCTGGTGCGCAACCACATACCGCGCCGTTTCGGCTTGAATCCCGTGGACGATATTCAGGTTCTGACGCCCATGCACAAGGGGGCGGTGGGCGCGGGCCGCATGAACGCGCTTTTGCAGGAGGCACTCAATCCCAACGGCTTTGAAGTGCGGCGCGGGGAGAGGGCCTTTCGCCTTCACGACAAGGTCATGCAGTTGCGCAACAATTACGACAAGGACGTTTTTAACGGCGACATAGGGCGCATTGTCCACATTGATCCCCACAACCGTGCCTTGAGCGTGAATTTTGACGAACGCGTCGTCCCCTACGAGTTTTCGGAACTGGACGAGCTTGTGCCCGCCTACGCCATTTCCATACACAAATCCCAGGGGTCCGAGTACGAGGCCGTGGTTATTCCCCTCATGATGCAGCATTATATATTGTTGCAGCGCAATCTGGTCTATACGGGCGTCACGCGGGGGAAAAAACTTGTCATTCTGGTGGGGGAAGCCAGGGCCCTGCACATGGCCGTCAAAAACAACAAAATCAGGCGTCGCTATACGCGGCTGGCCATGCGCCTGCGCCCTCGGGCGCTGGCTTGAGCGAGGGAAGCCCTCTTTTTCCTGCCTGCGGGGTTCGTCACGCCGGAAGGCCCCCGGAGAAAAATTCCAGACACTGACCGCCAAGCGTTTCGGCCATTTCTTCCACAAGACGGATTTCCTCCCTGGTGATGCCGTCGAAGTGAATGCCGGCGCTGACGCAAACAGCGCAACCCAGGCCCAAGGCCAGCCTTTGGGCCATGTGCAGGGCGATTTCATCCTCCCTGTGGCCGGGCCGGCAGGCCAGCCGGCTCTGCGTTCCGTCGGCTTCAAGCCAGGCCAGAGCAGCGGCGCCGATATGGGCGTCCCCGCCGCTGAGCAGACACTGGGCGTCCGTCCCCTGGCGCAGAACGCGCAAGTCAAGGGCGATTCTTCCCCTTTTGATGGTAAAATGGGCCTGCGCTCGCATATTTCTGTTGACTTTCGCGCGGATATGCTATGAAGTCAAGACATGCGAGAACTTGCTTTCAGCAAATGGAGCCCCGGCGGCAACACGACGCTGTTTTTTCCGGAGCAGGACGTGGGCGAAGAGCAGCAGGCGGCCCTGGCCCGCGAGGCTCTGGAGCAGCACAACCTGGGGGGGGAGCAGGTCGGCTTCATCAATGTGCCGGAACGCCGTCTGCGCATGGCGGGCGGGGAATTTTGCGTCAACGCGAGCCGCGCCTTCGGCGCTTTGCTCGCGATGGCGGCTGAAAAAAAACAATCGGCAGACGGGGGCGCGCTCCCGGAACACCGGGAGGAGATACATGTTTCCGGCTGGCCGGGCGCGTTGCGGCTGACGGCGCGCGGCGCGACGCCCCTCTGGGATGTGGAGGCGCATCTGCATCTGCCCCCCTGCCCTGTGGAGAAGATTGCGGATGGCGCATATCTGGTGCGTCTGCCCGGCATCGTCCATCTGCTGCTGCACTCCGAAATGCACCCTTTCCCCGACGATTGCCTGAACGCCGCGGCGCAACTGCGCCGGACGCATGGACTGGAAGATTGCCCCGCTTCGGGCGTGATCTGGTGGCGCGAATGTCAGGGCAAGCTGGAAGTGCTTCCTCTGGTGCATGTACGCCGAACGCGCACAACCTGCCTCGAAAACGCCTGCGGCTCCGGCACGCTGGCTTTGGCTCTGGCGCTTTCCGGCCTGAGGGGGGATCGCCTTTTTTCCGTTGTGCAACCCGGCGGTTCGGCGCTTGAGGTCAGCCTGTCCGACGAGGGAGAAAACCGGGCCGCCAGGATAAGCGGGCCGGTGGCGCTGGTGGCTCAGGGGCGCGTATGGCTGGCCGGGGAGACGGCGTGAAGCGGTTGCGGGAAGGTTTTTCCACGGGCACGGCGGCTGCCGGCGCCGCCCTGGCGGCCTTGACCCTGCTTGCGGAAGGCCGCGTCCCGTCCGAGGTTTTTGTGCCCCTGCCGCCGTTTGATGACGGATCAAACCTGGCGCGCCTGCCTGTGGAACAGCGCAGCTGCCGCCCGGAATCGCCGAGCTGCGCCGTGGCGGCGGTATGCAAGGACGGCGGAGACGATCCGGATGTCACCTCCGGGGCGCTCATTGTCGCCCGCGTCAACCTGACCAAAGGCGTTTGCGGGGACATACGCATAGACGGAGGCGACGGCGTGGGCCGCGTGACCCTGCCGGGGCTGCCCCTGCCTGTGGGGGAGGCAGCCATCAATCCCGTTCCGCGCGAGCAGATGCGCATCGCCCTGCGACGTTACGCGTCCGAGAAGAATTTAAGCCGTCAGGCCCTGTCCGTCGTCATCAGCGTTCCCGGCGGGGCCAAACTGGCGCGGCGCACCCTCAATCCGCGCCTGGGCATTGTGGGCGGCATATCCATACTCGGCACGCAGGGCACGGTGCGTCCGTTCAGCCATGAGGCCTGGAAGGCCACAGTCAGGCAAGGCCTCAACGTCGCCCTGCAAACCGGCTGCGCTACAGTCTGTCTTTCCACCGGCCGCCGTTCCGAGGCGCTGCTCAGGCGCAGGTATCCGGAACTCGCGCCGCAGGCCTTCATACAGGCCGCCGATTTTGTTTCTTTTTCCCTGAAAACGGCAGGCGTCATGCCCTTTGCCGGCATCGTCTGGGGCTGCTTTTTCGGCAAGTTGCTCAAACTGGCCCAGGGCATGGAAAATACCCATGCCCGCAAGGGAGACATTGACTTTGAGCGGCTGGCCGACCTGTGTTTGCGAAGCGGCGCGCGCTGCGCCGACGCCGTCCGCGCGGCGACCACGGCGGCGCATGCCCTGGACGACATTCGGGCGGACGGGCGCGGACAGGAGGTTCTGCTCGAAATTGCGGCGCGCGCTGCGGCGCGGGCGGCAGGCTTTGCAGGACGGCCCGTCAGGATACACCTTTTCCATCCGGACGGCGGCCTGCTGTGCGCGGCGTGAAGGCACAGGGTCTGTTGCCCGGGCTCGCGCCGCCCAAAAAGCGGGGTTCCGGCAAAAAAACGGCCTCTGGAGGCGCGGCGCCCGTTCCCCCAACGGCCAATGACCTTCCCGCCAGCTCCGAAGCCGCGCTGGAAATTGAAAAAGACGGAGGGGAGAACGCCTGGCCTCCCATGTCGGAAATGCTGCACTCCCTGCTGGTGAGCGAACCCGCCGCGGAGCGTCCTCCGCGTCCGTCCGCTCCCGACAGCCCCCCGCCCGATAGCCGGGAGGCGCATCCTGTCGTTGTTTTGGGCCTGGACTGCGCTTGCGCGGAATTGAACGCGCAACAGCGGCAGTTGCTGGCCGACGCGGAGCTGATTTGCGCCGGGCGCCCCCTGTTGGAACGCGTGGCTGAAAAAACGGGCGATCCCGATATGGGCGGACGCGCTGTTCCGTTCTGTTCTCCCGTAGAGCCTGTTTTTGCCCGTATGGCGGAAGCTAGGGCCGCCGGAAGGCGCGTGCTTGTTCTGGCGGACGGCGATCCTCTGTTTTTTGGCCTCGGCGCGAGTCTCGTCCGGCGTCTGGGGCGGGAAGCCGTGCGCGTCATACCGGCCGTGAGCAGCATGCAATGGGCATGCGCCCGTCTTGGCCTGCCCTGGCACGGCGTCGTCAATGTTTCTTTGCACGGCCGGGACAATTTCGTTCAGCTCAATGCCGTCGTCGGATTGGGTGTTCCTGTTTGCGTCCTGACGGACGGCGAAATGCGGCCGGATGTCGTTGCCGCGCATTTGCTCGACCGGGGCGTGGACTGGTTTGAGGTTCATGTTTTCGAGCTTCTGAATTTTCCGGACGAAACCGCCTGCCATGTGCTCCTGACCGAGGCGGCGGCCATGACCTTCGGCCCCTCCTGCACAATGGTGCTGATCCCCGCCGGTGCGCCGCGCCGGCCGTATCTTGGCCTTGACGACAGCCTTCTGGCGGCAGAGGGCGGCCTTGTGACCAAACTGCCCGTGCGGGCGGCCGCGCTGGCCATGTTGCGCATCATGCCCGGCCATACGGTATGGGACATTGGGGCCGGTTCCGGATCCGTGGCTCTTGAAGCCTCTGTGCTGGCCCATCCGGGGCGGGTGGTGGCCGTGGAAAAAAAGGCGGAACGGGTTGTGTGCATTGAGGAAAACCGCCGCCGTTTCGGCGCGGCCTCGGTGGATATAGTCTCCGGGGAGGCCCCGGCCTGTCTTGAAAACCTGCCCGATCCGCACCGCGTCTTTATCGGTGGAGGCCTTTCCGGCAAAAACGCCTCCGCCGACCGGGAGGGGGTGCTCGCCCAGGTCTGCCGGCGTTTGCCGACGGGCGGGCGTGTGGCGATCAACTGCGTTCTGTTGGATACGCTGGCCCGCTGCCGCGACTTTTTCCAAACACAGGGCTGGCCCTGCGACGTCGTCTGCCTGCAGGCCGCCCAGAGCGCTCCGTTGGGCCACGACGAACATCTTGTGGGCATGAATCCCGTCTTCGTTCTGGCCGCGCAAAAGCCTCAGGAACCAAAGCGTGTCCCCCGGCGTTCCCAACCGCCTACAGAGGTCCTGTAAATGCCGGGGTTGGTCACCTTTGTGGGCGCCGGTCCGGGAGACCCGGAGCTGATTACCGTCAAGGGCCGTCTGGCCATTGAAGCGGCTGACCTGGTCTTCTACACAGGCTCTCTCGTCCCCGCAGCCGTTGTGTCCTGGGCCCGCAAGGACGCGCGCCTTGAGGATTCCTCCCCCTTGACTCTTGAGGAAGGCCACGCCCTGACGCGGGATGTCGCCCTGAAGGGAGGCCATGTGGCGCGTGTGCACACTGGAGATCCCTCGCTTTATGGCGCCTTGCGGGAACAGGCCGAACTCCTGGACAGGGACGGCATACCCTGGCGCGTCATTCCCGGCGTTACGGCCGCCTGCGCGGCGGCGGCGGCGGCGGGCATCGCCTTTACCGTGCCCCAGGTCACGCAAAGCCTCGTGATCACACGTGCAGGCGGGCGCACCCCCATGCCGGAAACGGAAAAACTCCGCCTTCTGGCGGCGCATAAAAGCTCTTTGGCCGTCTATTTGGGCGGCAGGGCGGCTGAATCGGTGCGTGAGGAACTGCTGGCGGTTCTGCCGTCCACAACGCCCGTGTTGTGTGCGCATCGCGTCGGACAGCCCGAGGAAAGGCTGGTCTGGACGGATGTGGACAATATGGCGCGTTGCGTGGCCGAGCGCCGTCTGGAAAGTCAGACCATATTCCTCGTGTTGCCCGGCGAGGAGAAAAAGGGCGCCAGATCATGCCTGTACGACCCCGCCTTCAGCCACAGTTTTCGACCTTTCACAAAAACATGAGGAGAGGAAGACATGCCATACGTCAACATCAAGGTGACAGGCGGCAAGGAAGCTCCCAGCAGGGAGCAGAAAGCGGAACTCATCAGTGGAGCGACCGATCTGCTCGCCCGGATACTGCACAAAAACCCCTCCACAACCGTCGTCGTCATCGAGGAAGTGGATATGGACAATTGGGGCATAGGAGGAGAGAGCGTCTCCGTGCGCCGCCAAAAGACGAACGCATAGCTGCCTGTTTTCCCCGGCAAATTTTGGATTGAGATTCATTTGATTTTAGCAGTTGACAGGGCGCGTGGAGCGGGGTAAAAGAGTTGTCCCCGTGCCGAGGAACGAGCTTCCGAGAGGGGAGAAATTTTCCCTGAGGGGAAAAAAGAGATTGACAAGGCGTGGGATATTTGGCTATAGTGCCAGATTGCGTCACGGGAAAGCCTGCCTGTTTG
>JAISTW010000073.1 GCA_031272405.1 Desulfovibrio sp.
CAAACCGGCCCTTGGGCGGGCAGGTAAAATAACAACGCCGATTGGCAGGCACATCGGTCAAATGATGTGCTACCTACATCGGTCAACTTAACTTGCTATCGACAACAAAAATTTTTACGTCGGAGGCGGCGTGACAGAAAACCGCGCGGGGAAAACGGAAGGCCTACTTCGGGACAATCTGCCCGGCGATGCGCCCGCCCCTGAATTCCCCTGTCAGGGCGCGCAAAAAACGCACGACGAGAAGCCTGTCGCCCGGCGGAATATCCATGCCGGAAAGGTATGTCCCCATGACGAGCACGGCCTCGTCAAGGGTGTTCACGGAACCGTCGTGCAGGTACGGGGCGGTCAGCTCCACATTGCGCAGGTTCGGCACCTTGAACTTGTGCAGATCGGACGACTTCTTGGTGACGCCCTTCAATCCGGCGTCCGAAACCAGGGGCCGCCGTTTGGCGGCGTCAAAATAATCCTGTTTCAAATCCATATATTCAAAGGACTGTCCGCCCACGGTCTTGCCCACATGGCAGGACGCGCAGCGGTACGCCTTGAACAGCGCGTAGCCCCTGACCTCGTCGGCGCTCAGGGCGTCTTCCTGCCCCTTGAGCCATTTGTCGAAGCGGGAATTGGGGGTGAGCAGGGTTTTTTCGTACTCGGCGATGCCCTCAACAATGGCCTCGCCGCTCCAGCCGTCCGGATACACGGCCTTGAAGCGCGCGGTCAGCTCCTCGTCTTCGGCGAGTTTGGCGATGATTTCCGCCCAGTTTCTGCTGCCCATCTCAAGGGGATTGAAAGGCGTCCAGCTGGCCTGCGCCCGCAAATCGGCGGCTCGCCCGTTCCAGAACTGCCTGATGTTGAAGGCGGCGTTGTAGATTGTGGGCGTGTTGATGTCCCCGGTCTGGTTGCGGATGCCCCTGGGAAAACGCAGATTGTCCGCGCGGGCCTTGTCCGGTTCGTGGCAGGAAACGCAGGCCACGGTGTTGTCGGCCGAAAGGCGTTTGTCGTTGAACAGCGTTTCCCCCAAAGCGGCCTTTTCCGGCGCGACGGGGATCATTTCGGGGAGGGGCTGCAGGGGCTCATTGGCCTTGTCGGCCGCGGCGGAACCAGTCGCGTAATGCGCGGCCCTCGTCGTCTTCACCCATTCCAGGATATCCTCCTTTTCAGCGTCGCTAAGGCGGCTGCCCCAATGCGCGGCGGCAAACCTCTCCGGGGGCATGGTGTTGTTGGTGACCACCCATTCCATCTTGGCGATCGCGGCTTCGCCGACGGGCATGGTCTCCTCCACCAGTTCGATGTTCAGATCCATCGCCCGCAGGCCGCCGTTGAAGTCTTTTTCGATGATTTCCCTGACTCCCGGAAATCGGGCGTAAAAGGGCAGGGCGAAATCACGGCTGTGGCAGGCCAGACATTTTTCTTTCATCAGGGCGGCGATCTTGCTGAATTTGGAGGTATCCGGCTCTGACGCTGCCTTCCCCGCCGCCGCGCCCGCCAGCGTGATGCCCAGGATGCCACCGGCGACCCACAAGAGCGCTTTCATCCACATAGCTCCTCCCGTTTTTCCCTCAAGTATCGTCTGTCCTTTACCACAGGCCGGCGCGAACGACAACCGGCCGAAGAAGAATCCCCTATCTATGCGATATCAAGCAGTTTATTCAGCCCCGCCACTCCTGAAAGCGTCCACCGAAAAGCGCCCGAGGCGAAGATTTCACATCCGTCCGCCGCGAAATCCCGACCAAAAGCATTGCAATCCGCGGGAAAAAGAGCTATGGGGCAGGGATGGACAGCACTTTGAAAACAGATCAGGATGCCCGCGCGGATCTGCGCATTGACAACGCCCGCCACGTCAACGTGTTCACCGGGGAGGTGGAATGGACCAGCCTTTGCGTGAAGGACGGGCTTGTTCTGGGCTTTGAGCCGCGCGAGGCCGAAGAGGTTCTTGACGCGGGCGGAGCCTATATCCTGCCCGGCCTCATAGACGCCCACGTGCATATCGAATCCTCCCTGCTCACGCCGGAGCGCTTCGCCGAACTGGTTCTGCCCCGCGGCGTGACCACCGTTATCGCCGACCCGCACGAAATAGCCAACGTCGCGGGCGCGGCCGGCCTGCGCTACATGATCGAGGCCTCCTGCGGCCTGCCCTTGGACATACGCTATATGCTGCCTTCCTGCGTGCCCGCCCTGCCCCCGGAAATACTGAACGAAGGCGTGTCCCCCCTAGATGCCGGGGCACTGGCCCCTTTCTACGACGAACCCGGCGTGCTGGGACTGGGCGAAATGATGAACGTGCCCGGCGTGCTGAACGCGGACGCCGACGTTATGGCAAAACTGACCGAAGCCCGACGCCGGGGGCGCGTGACGGACGGCCATGCCCCGGGACTGGACGGCCCGGATCTGGAACGCTACGTCCGGGCCGGCATAAAAACCGACCACGAATGCACGACCGTGAACGAAATGCACAACCGCCTGCGCCTGGGCATGTACGTCGCCCTGCGCCAGGGCTCCGCCGCCAGGGACTTGTCCCTGCTGCTCTCCGGCCTGACGGAAGGCAATGCCCGGCGCTGCATGTTCTGCTCAGACGACAAGCACCCCGCCGACATCCTGTGCGAAGGGCATATTGACGCCAGCGTGCGCATGGCTGTGGCCTCCGGCATCGCGCCGGGCACGGCTGTGCGCATGGCCACCCTGAACGCGGCGGAATGCTATGCTTTGAACGACGTGGGCGCTCTGGCCCCCGGCAGACGCGCCAACATGATTCTTGTGGACAGCCTGCGCGCCTTCGCCGCGCGCAAGGTCTGGAGCGACGGCCGCCTGGTGGCCGAAAACGGCGCGATGCTCGCCCCCGTCGCCACGACGGCGGACAGTTCGAACGTGCGCGACAGCGTGCGCCTGGCCGCCCTGCCGGACAACCCCGAAGAAGTCTTCGCCCTGCGCGTGCCTTCGGGCAAGGCCCGCGTCATCTGCCTCACGCCCCATTCCATAGTGACGCGGCAGGAAACGCATGCCGTCAAGGTAGACGGGGACGGCCGCTTCGTCTTCGACAAGAATCCGGGCATACTGAAACTGGCGGTTCTGGAGCGTCACAGGGCCAGCGGCCGGATGGGCCTTGGCCTGCTGGACAAAAGCTACGGCCTGCGCGACGGGGCCATTGCCCTGAGCATAGCCCACGACGCGCACAATATCGTGGTCGCCGGCGACAACGACTCCGACATGCTGGCGGCCGTGCGGCTTGTGGAGCGAATGCAGGGCGGCATCGCCATGCTGGCCGAAGGCAGGGAACTGGCCGCGCTGCCCCTGCCCGTAGCCGGTCTGATGAGCGACGCCCCGGCTCATGAGGTGGCGGAAACCCTGCAAAAAATGCTGGATCTCGCCAAAAGCCACTACCACATTTCGGACAAGGCCGACGCCTTCATGACTCTGAGCTTTCTGGCCCTGCCGGTCATCCCCCACCTCAAGCTCACCACGTGCGGCCTGTTTGACGTGGACAAATTTCAGATTGTGGACATAGCGGCCGAATAGACCCGCCGAACATCGTTTGCCGTCAACGGCCGGAGCCGAAATTCAGGGCGCGGCCACGTTCACGGCAGGCGGCCAGGCAGTCCCCACAGTTGGTGCAGAGTGGGTTTCGAGCCGCGCCCGTTGCGCGCGGGTTCAGCCCCAGCGAACAGGCGGCCGCGCAGGCCCTGTCGCAGTTCCGGCCCAGGCAGGCTTTCGCCGTGAATCGTACGCGCACGCGCCCCGGCAGAATCATGCCCGCCAAGCAGAGCGGCACGGATTGCGGACAGACGTAGTGGCACCACAAACGCCTGCCGCTCAGGACTTCCAGAGCCAAAACAGCGATGACGATTCCCGCGCCCCACAAAACATCTTCGTGCAGCGCGGCATGTTGCAGAGCGCTGGAGTACCAGCCGGGCATGGAAAGCTGGTTGAGCCAGGGCGCGGGGGAACAAAAGACAATGAAGGCGAAGGCGGCGCAGACAAGGCAGATTTTGAAGTACAGGGGGCGCGCCGCCGCCTTTTTCGCGCCCCTTTGCGCCGCCTTGTCAATCCCGTTCATCGGGGAGGCCTTTGCCCGGAAGCGGAAAACAAGCTCCGAAAAAAGTCCGTATGGGCACAGCCAGGAACAAAACACCGGCCCCAGAACAAGGGCAAGGAGCAGAGGCAGCCCCGCTCCCGCGAGCATGGAGGCTGTGAGCGCGCCGGAGGCGGCCCAGACCTGGCCCGAGGCCAGAGGGTCCGCCAGGGGCAGGGGGCCGACGCTGAAGGAAAACAGATTGCCGGACAAAAAATGCCAGCCGGACACGTTGAGCAGAGGCACGACGACAAAAAGAAGGGCGACGGCGCATTGGAGCGCCCTGCGCCGGGCTTTCAGGCCGGGGACATTCACGCGGCGTCCCCGGACGGGCTGGGCGTGACGAAAACGGCGTCCGCCGGACAAACGTATTCGCATACCCCGCAGCCCACGCAGGCCTTCGTCACCACCGGGATACGCCCGCGCTCCAGCACAATGGCGCTGGCTTTGAGGGGACAGCGCTCATAACAGGTCCAGCACATGACCGGATTCTCCCTGCGGTAGTTGACGCAACGGCTTTTGTCGATACGGGCCGCGCCCATGCGCGCCTGGTGCGGGGCTATGGGGCGCAGGGCACCTGTGGGGCATATTTCGCCGCATTTCATGCACAGGATGCAGGGCTTTTTCCTGTGAAAAATTTTGGGCGTCTCCGGGCTGAAAAAACCGTCGGGCGTCAAGCGGATGCAGGCGTTGTTGCACACCTGCGCGCACTTGCCGCAGGCGATGCAGCGGGAACGCAGGTCTTTTTCCGCTGTGACGCCGGGGGGCCGCAAAAATGTCATTCGGGAAAAATTTCGTCTTCAAGGGTCATGGAAGAGACAACGCAGGTCAGTACGCCGGGAATGTCGTCAATGCGGCGAAACAGGGCTTCCATGCTCTCGTGGGGCGCGTCGGCCACAACCACGACATGGTTTCGCTGATGCACCCCGTAGGTGGTCAGTTCCGGCATGGCGGAAAGCGCCTTTTCCACCGCTTCGGCCTGCCCCGGCAGGGTGCGCACAAGCATACCTGTTATGGCCATCCCGAAATATCCCCCTGCTTTCGCGCGTCCCGCGTTTCACAGACTGGCGCTGAAACGCGGGACGTCACTTTACGGGAATCAGGCCTGTTTGTAAACCTTTGTGGCGCAAATCTTGTATTCCGGCTCCTTGGAAGCGGCGTCCACCGCGTCGTGGAAGAGGCGGTTGACCAGCTTGTTTTTGTCAAAGAAGGGGCAGAAGACAAGCCCCGGCATACAGGTGTCCGTAATGCGCGCCGGGAAGGCCATCTTGTCGCGCCGCGTTTCCAGGATCACCTGATCGCCGTTCTTTATGTTCAGCTTTTTGGCGTCTTCGGGATTTATCTCCACAAAAGCGGCCGGATAGGCCCTGTGCAGTTCCGGCACCTTGCCCGTCATGGTGGCGGTGTGCCACTGGTCAATGACGCGGCCGGTGGTGAGCACAAAGGGGTAGTCGGCGTCGGCCGGCTCAAAGGGCGGTTGATGGGGCCGCAACCAGATGGTGGCCTTGCCCGTGGGGCTGCCGTAGAAGAATATCCTGTTGGGGTGATCCTTGGGAACCAGCGGATCATCCCCGCGCACATAGCGCAGGTTGGTGCCGGGATGCGTTTCGTCCGGGCAGGGCCACTTGATGCCGGATTCCTTCTTCAGACGCTCGCGGGTGATGCCGTAGAAATTGTAGGGACCCTGCTTGCTCAGCGTGCGCCATTCCTCCCAGATGTCGGCGGCGTTCTTGTAAGGAATCAGGGCGGGATCCACGCCCACGCCCCTGGCAAAATCCAGAAGCACCTGAATGACCGGCCGGGAATTGCCCAGGGGTGGTATGGCCTGTTCGGTCAGGGCGTAACGGCGCTCGGTGCAGCCGTAAACGCCTTCCGTCTCGCACCAGAAGGCGGCGGGGAAAACTACGTCGGCGTATTTCAGGGTTTCGGCGTCCATAAAGCACTCCGTCTGGGCCACAAAAGCCTTTTCCAGAGCTGGCGTGTACTTGTTGAGATGGGGCAGGGTCTGGGCCGGGTTTGTGCAGTGAATAAAGACGGCCTGCACCTTGCCGGCGGCCATGTTTTCAAACAGGGCCACCGTGTGGAATCCCATCTTGGGCTGGATGGTGCCGCGCGGCACCTTCCAGAAATCTTCCATTTCGTTGCGGTGTTTCTCATTTTCAACCATGCGTCCGGCCGGGAGCAGGTGGGCCAGGGATCCGGTGTCGCGCACGCCGCCGCAGGCGTTGGGCTGACCGGTCAGGGAAAGGGGCGTGGCGCCGGGTCGGCCTATCTGCCCGGTGATGAGGTGCAGATTGTGGATAAGGTTGTTGGCCCACACGCCCTTGGAGCGCTGGTTGATGCCCATGCACCACAGGGAGATGGTGGCCGGCGATTCCGCGAACATCCTGGCCATCTTGACCACGTCCTCCGCGGGAACGCCGGTTATTTCCCGCACCTTCTCCGGCGTGTACTCCGACACGAACCGCTTGTACTCCTCAAGGGTGGCCTCCTCGCCCGCGCCTTTTTTGACGATGGTGTAGCGCCCCATAAAGCTGGGATTGTCCAGTTCGTCACGGAAAATCACATGGGCCATGCCGTTGAGCAGGGCCAAATCCGTGCCCGGCTTGAAGGGCACGTGCATGTCCGCGATGCGGGCGGTGTTTGTGCGGCGCGGGTCAACCACGATGATCTTGACGTCGGGCGCGCTTTCTTTACGCCGGGCAATGCGGTCGAAGAGAATGGGATGCGCTTCGGATGTATTGGAGCCGATGATGAAAAAACAGGAAGCGCTGTCAATATCGTTGTATGTGCCCATGGGCTCGTCCTTGCCGAAGGAGGTAAGGTAGCCGGCCACGGCCGATGCCATGCACAGGCGGGGATTGCCGTCCACGTTGTTGCTGCGCAGCCCCGCCTTCCATATCTTGTTGGCCAGATAGGACTCTTCCGTGAGAGCCTGTCCGGAACCGTAGTAGGCCACGGCCTGGGGGCCGCTTTCCGCGATGACGGCCTTGAAGCGTTTGGTCGCGAAGTCCAGCGCCTCATCCCAGGAAACCTTCTCCAGCTGGCTCTTTTTGCCACCCTTGCGGATCATGGGATCGGTGATGCGGTCCTTGGCGTAAATCACGGCCGGAACAAGCAACGCCCCCTTTTGGCAGAGTTTGCCTTCATTGTGGTTGTTGGGATCGCCCTTGACGGCGACGGCCTTGCCGCCCTTGACGCCCACAAGGACGCCGCAGCCCGTGCCGCAATAGCGGCATACGCCCTTGACCCATTTTTCGGGGCCGCCCGCGTCCGCGCCCAGAGCGGGAACGCCCAGGGCGGAAAGGGCGACGGCCGCTGCCGAACCTCTCAAAAATTCGCGTCGTGAAACAGCCATATCAATCTCCTTGGTGTTAAATGCCGCTGTCGCATCAAAAGGATGTCTTCGACGGTTTCTTGGCCTCAAAGGCCTTGCGGTGCATGGGATTTTGGTGGTGCGGGTGGCAGCTTTCGCACTCCAGCCGCGCCCCGTATTTTTCCACCATCTGCTTCATGGCCGGCTCATGACAACGGGCGCATATTTCGCGCACGCCGGGCTTGGCGGCAAAGGGCACGGTGCCCTTGCCGTCGGGCAGACCATGACAGACGGCGCATTTGACCAGCAGGACGCCGTGCTTGGATTCCCTCCAGTCCTGGGCCGCCATGGGCGTCACCTTGAGGTGGCACTCAAGGCAATCGGAATACTTCTCGGGGGCTTCGGGGTGTTTGGCGGCCTCGCAGCGCGATCCGGGGAAGGCCAGGCTTATGTAAAGGAAAAAACCTCCCACGAGAGCAAGCGCCAAGGCGAGAAAGAGCAGCAATTTTTTTTTGGCGGCCATCAGGGCAAAGCCTCCTCTTTCTGATTGTGTTCATTGGGGTTCTGTTCGGCGCGCGCTTGCTCCAAGGTCAGTTCTTTCCGGATCCGTTCCGCGAAAGCCCTGTTGGCGTCCAGCCTGCGGTCGAATACAGGCAAATGCGCCAGATTGCGGTGACAGCCCGCGCAGTTGCTTCTGGCCTGTCCGTTCTTGCCCAAATAGGAATCGTGAGCTATTTTGCCGAGCTCCGAAACAGCCTGTTCGCCCCGCGCGTCCTTATACAGGTCCCGATGGCAACGCAGACAATTGTCGTCATCCACAAAGCGCCGTGCTTGGGGTTGCAGTTCCGCCCTGATCAGCCCTCCCCCGGGTTGACTCCCGTCCGGCAGAAAAAAATGCATGACGGCGTCCTTGAGCCCGGAATATATCTTCACAGCGACGAAACGCGGGCCGAAACCGGGAGGCAGATGGCACTCGGCGCAGGCGACGGGCTTCTTGTCCGCGGACAGGGCATGGGATGACCAGCGCTGCTCCTCCGCCTGGGGCGACATTTCATGACAGGAAAGGCAAAACTCCCGTGAGGAGGTGGCGCTCAGGCCCCAGGCGGACGCCGCGAGGACGGCGACGAGGCCGATGAGGACAGCGCGCGGGAGAACATGATTTCGTGGCATACACACCTCAAGGAGGCTGATGGAAGCGGGGCGCAAACACGCTTGCCCCGCGCCATGTTTTTCCTATATCTTGTCCCGACGTTGAACGCAACCACCTTATTTATATGTTATTTCTAGCATATGAATTCGCTGGCGACAAAAAAGTTTGCCGGGGGGTGAAGCGGCCTTGCCGGGAGCCGGATTTTTCGTTATCTACGAAAATGGCTTATAATCTATATGGAACAATAGTTTACTAACATCCCGTATTTTCTATGTTTCCCTCGCGCATCAAGTCTATATGGGACATCAAAAATCGCCTTTTTTCACCCTCCGAATTACCACTACGTTATCCATCTGACGCCATAGGCATTTGCGAAAAATTGGCCAGCAGCGCTGACTTCCGGATCACGTTTATCATCCGTTACTATATCTTACAATGATTTTTCTTCTTCGAAACTTCCTCGGATGGATAAAACCCACTGCTGTCCGGCTAAGGACGAATAAAAAAGGTTCATCCGGCAGAAGAGTACTTTGCCAAAAAATATGGACATGGTTTCCAATCGGGATCAAGCCAACGATCATCGAAAAGGAGGAATCACCATGTCCACGAGTTTTATCTACCACGCCATCGGTCTGCCTGGCTACGAGTATGTGCATCAAAAATTTGAAGGCGGGAGTGTCACGTTCCGGGTCAGGTCGAAATGGCGGTTATTGCGTTGCCCGGCCTGTAAATCGAAACAGGTAACCCGGCACTTCGCTCGACCAGCGTTGCAGCAGGTGCAGTATCTGGCCATAGACGAGATAAGCGTTCGCAAA
>JAISTW010000003.1 GCA_031272405.1 Desulfovibrio sp.
CAGTACAGGGCATAAAATTGCCCCTGCACGTTGATTTCATCGGTCAGCGCGTTCAGCAGCGTCGTCTTGCCGGACTGCCGGGCCGCGTGGATGACGAAATAGTGTCCCTGCTGAGCCAGTTTTTGCGCTTCAGGAAACCGGGCAAGGGCGGGGATCATATAATGCCTGTCCGGTATACAGGGGCCGGCGACATTGAAATATTTGGGCAAGGTTGGGGTAGACGATGGCCATGACGCGCTCCTTTCTGCCTCAATACACCATGCGACGGGGCAAGACAAGGTTGCCGCGCGGCGACAATTCAGGAGCGAACAGGTGAATAATGCTCCCCTTGAAAGGCGCGCCGCCAATAATCCATAATTTGGCCGGATGTGGGTATGGAAACGACAGGCAATGATGAAGCAATCCAACGGTTGCCGGAACAAAACCGTTTTTAATTGATGAAGGCGGAAAAGTAGGTCTTTTTGTCCGTCATGGCTCTGGCTGTGCCGCGCAGCACTGTCGTCAGGGGTTCTTTGTCCAAAAAGACTTTCAGTTGAGTTTCGCGGGCTATGTATTGATCAAGGCCTTTCAACATGGAGCCGCCGCCGGCCATCAACATGCCGTTGCGGAAAATATCGGCCGAAAGCTCGGGCGGCGTTTTCTCCAAAGTTTGGAGGACGGCCCCCAGAATCACCTGAATCGGTTCGCGCAAGGCTTCCCTTATGTGTCCGTCCGTGACCCTGACGACTTTCGGCGTGCCCTGCACCATGTCTTTTCCCGAAACTTCCAGACAGGGGGCATTGGACTGCGGCACGGCGGAGCCCAGCAGTATTTTGACGTTCTCTGCAGTGTTTTCGCCAAGTTCCATGCGAAAAACATCCCGCATATACCGCTGCACAGCCGCGTTCATGGCGT
Organism: Desulfovibrio sp.; assembly: GCA_031272405.1. GTDB lineage: Bacteria > Desulfobacterota > Desulfovibrionia > Desulfovibrionales > Desulfovibrionaceae > Desulfovibrio. The sequence goes on from JAISTW010000003.1 coordinate 895, forward strand.
CGCCGGCCACGCGCACGGACTGACCAGCGGCGACTCCGCCCAGGGAGATGACGGCCACCTCGCTTGTGCCGCCGCCGATATCCAGCACCATGTTGCCCAGCGGATCGTAAACGGGCAGGTCAGCGCCAATGGCCGCCGCCATGGGTTCTTCCACAAGCAGGATACTTGACGCCCCGGCCATGGTCGCCGAATCTATGACGGCTCTTTTTTCAACCTGAGTTATGCCGCTTGGCACGCAGATGACCATGGAGGGCTTGGCAAGACGCAAGCCGCTGATGACCTTGCTCACAAAATAGGAAATCATTTCCCGGGTCACGTCAAAATCGGCTATCACGCCGTCTTTCATAGGGCGCACAGCCCTGATGCGCCTAGGCGTGCGGCCCAGAAACTGTTTGGCATTCGCCCCGACAGCGATGACGTCGTTTTTCAGAACATCTATGGCGACGACCGAGGGCTCGTTGACGACAATGCCGTGCGTCCTCGTATACAGCAATGTATTCGCCGTTCCGAGGTCCATGGCGATGTCATGGGAGAACAAACCCAAGAGGCGTTGAAAAAAAGTCATTGTCGGCGTCCGTAACAGGCGGTAAAGATTATTTTTATTTCATATTCGTTTCCGCCGCCGCCCTGTAGTCACGATCGGGGTCATAGGCATGCGCCCCTTGATTATGCACCCTGGCTTTGGGCAATACAGACCGCAAACGGTTTTTGAGATACAGATTCTCCAAAAAAAGGGCCAGATGATCCACCGCCTGCCGGACAAAACTACGCATGGCTTCATCTATGCGTTTCTCCGCCCCGTGGGCGAGGCACACCACCCCCCTGACGGTTTTGTTGACCGTCACCGGCTCACAGATGACGGACTGAAAGGAAGGGGCGCTCTCCGGAAGTTTTCCGAAAATCATGGACGTCGGCGAACCCTGTATCCCTTCTGTGACCACAGGCTGACCATTACGGAAAACCCAGCCGACTATGCCGTTGTCCATGGGCAAAACATGGGTTTGGCCGCTTTCCAGGAGCAGGCTTCTGGTTTCGTATTCAACGTGATACGTCTCCTGCGTCGCGTCCGCGGATGCAAAAACGCCGTAATCAAACTCCGTCGCCTGAACAACAGTCCGCAGATAGTCTTGCAAAAACTCAGGCCAGCGGCTGTAGCGAAAACGCAGGTCTTGAATAATACCCAGTCCCGCGAAATAACGCGGAATGTCCGATGGGCTTTCATGAACATGGCCGACGCTTTGCTGGCGTGAAACAAGCTCGGCGAAAAGCTGAAGAATTTTGTAATCCTTGTCCGAAAAGGAATACTTTCGTTTGCTGTCAACGCACAGCGCTCCGCCGGCGGGCACGGGACAGCCCATGAACGCTTTGATGGACGCCTCTTCATCGTCGACATAATAACCGAGATTGAACTGGCGCTGATCGAAATGGGAATGCAGTATCGGTTCACGATTGCGGATTATCCATCCGACAATCCCCTTGCCCGGCAAAATGGAGGCATCGGACGCTATTTTGTCGCCCAGGCTGAACCAGGCGGCCAGTTTGCAGGCATCCCCTCCTTCCATCGGCTGGAACAGAACCGCCGAATAGGCGTCAAAAACGGAGCAAACCAGGTTCAGGACATGTTTTTCAAGTGCGTTGTCTGTCATGGCGCAAGCTTACGTTGGAGTGAAAATAACAAAAGATCATCGCGTGGGCCAACCCGTTTGACCAACGCGCATCTTTTCTTACCACAGGGGTTTGTCCTGCCGCAACTTATTTTATGGGCGCATACAAGCCGCTTTTCAAGAAGCAGCCATCCCAGACGCGGCCGCGCCCATGCCGACCACGGGAATTTTTCCGGCAGAAGCGATGATTGTTGCGAAAAAAAGGTTTGTAGCGTACAGTAATGCAGAACACTGTTTTGTACCTTCTTTCTTCTTTAAGGAGGAGCTGCGCCCCAATGAACATGCTGCCCATAAAACGCGCCATTTTGAGCGTTACGGACAAAAGCGGCCTTGAGGATTTCGCCGCCTTTCTCGGGGCCAACGGGGTGGAAATGGTTTCCACGGGCGGAACGCAAAAAGCGCTTCTGGACGCGAACATGGCGGTCACAGCCGTCAGCGAGGTCACAGGATTCCCGGAAATTCTCAACGGCAGGGTAAAGACGCTGCACCCGCACATTCACGGTGGCATCCTGGCAAATAAGGACGACAGTTCACATCTGGCGACCCTCGAAGAAAAACATATCGTTCCCTTTGATCTCGTCTGCGTCAATCTGTACGATTTCGCGGGAGCTGTGGAACGCCATCTCTCCCTTGAAGAAATAGTTGAAGAAATTGACGTGGGCGGCCCGTGCATGCTCCGCGCCGCCGCGAAAAACTTCCACAGCGTTCTTGTCCTGCCGGATCCGCGCTGGTACGAGGCGGCCGTGGATGAAATGCGCAAAAACGGCATGACCGTCAGCCTGGAGTTCCGCCAGAAAATGGCCGCCCGCGCCTTTGAGGCTACATCCCGCTATGACGCGCTGATAAGTTCCTATCTGCGCCCTTGAAACCGACGATGTGGAGTCCGCTATTCCCAAACCGGAAGGAAATCTGCAGGGGATCAAGCCAAGCCAGCTCGCCGCGCTTACCCGTCTCTTCAACCGCCGTTTCCCGGCCAAGGACGTCTATACCCTTGAGCAGGCCCGCGAGCTCGCCCTGCTCTCACGTTCCCTCGGCCGCCAGATCGGTTTGTTTCTGGATCGCAAGGGGCGTGTTTTCAAGGTGTTGGTAGGATCGCCCGCCGCATTGTTCATTCCCGAACTGCCGCGTTCCCGTTCCGGAGTCGAACGTTTGCGGGGGCTGCGTCTGCTGCACACACATCTCGGTCCGGAAGGCGTGAGCACGGAAGACATTATGGACATGCTCGCGCTGCGCCTTGACGCCGTCATCACACTCACCGTCGATCAGGACGGGTTTCCGGACCAATGGCAGGCCGCCCATCTGCTGCCTTTGAGCGCAGAGAAACCCTGGCGTCTGGAGGATTCCAGAAAATGGGATCGTACTGAAATACATCTTATTGACATTATTGAAAATATAGAATCAGAAATTGCCAACAGATCTGAAAACAACATTAAAACAGACATACTTCAGCGGGCGTTGCTCGTGTCCATAGATACCGCATCCCACCCCACACAGGAACGCAACCTGAACGAGTTGGCGGCGCTAGCCGGGACTGCCGGCGTCAGGGTTGTCGGGCGCGTCACGCAACGCGTGCCCCATGTCGCTCCCGGCATGATCCTGGGAAAAGGCAAGCTCGCCGAACTGGAAATCACCGCGTTGCAAACGCAGGCCACGACCCTGATTTTTGACGGTGAACTAACGCCTGCCCAGCTCCACAACCTCGCCGACAGCACGGAACGTGAAGTCATGGACCGCACCCAGTTGATTTTGAATATCTTCGCGCGGCACGCGACGACGCGGACAGGGAAACTTCAGGTGGAACTGGCGCAGTTGCGATACCTCAGTCCGCGGCTGGCCGGCAGGCACAAAAACATGGACAGCCTCATGGGCGGAATAGGCGGCCGCGGTCCCGGCGAGACAAAACTGGAAACTGAACGCCGCCGTTTTCGTGAACGAGCTGCCCGCATCCGGGGCGAACTTGAACGGATAACACGCCGGCATCTGGTCACAAAACGCCGCCGCATACGCAATGACATGCCCGTGATCGCCCTTGTAGGCTATACAAACGCCGGAAAAACCTCTCTGTTGAACACGTTGACGCAATCCGACTGCCTCGCGGAAAACAAACTTTTCGCGACTCTTGACCCCACCACGCGCAGACTGCGCTTTCCCGAGGAAAGACCATTCATAGTGGCGGATACGGTCGGCTTTATCCGAAATTTGCCCAAAGACCTCAAGGAAATCTTTAAAGTAACTCTTGAAGAATTACATGGAGCCGACATGCTGCTCCACGTCGCCGACGCCTCCCATCCGGATGTTTTGCAACAAATCGCCGCCGTTGAGGACATTCTTGCAGAGTCGGAGACGGAACTCGGCAACAAGCCGACGCTCCTGCTGCTCAACAAATGGGACGCGCTGAAGCCCGCCGGCAAAGCAGAACTGGCCGACAGGCTGCCTCGCGCCCTGCCGATATCTGCTGTTCTCAAGGAAGGCTTTGCAGCATTGCTTGAAGAAATTGACTATGGACTCGCGCTGGCGCAGTCCACAGCGCAACGCAGTTTTCTCTCCCGGCGTCCGCTCAGGGAAGCACATGGATGAATATATCAGAAACATTCGCAATTTCGGCATAATAGCTCATATTGACGCCGGAAAAACAACGCTTTCGGAGCGCATTCTATTCTACACACACAAAATTCACCGCATGGGCGAGGTGCATGACGGCACGGCCACCATGGACTACCTGCCAGAGGAACAGGAACGCGGCATAACCATCATCTCCGCGGTTACCGGCTGTGAATGGAAGGACAAAACCTTCAACCTTGTGGACACTCCGGGCCACGTCGACTTCACCATTGAGGTGGAATGTTCTCTGCGCGTGCTGGACGGCGCGATAGGCGTCTTTTGCGCTGTCGGCGGCGTCGAACCTCAATCCGAGACTGTGTGGGCGCAATCGGAGCGCTTCGGAATTCCCAAACTTGCCTTTATCAACAAAATGGATCGACAGGGCGCGAATTTTGAAGCGGTACTTGAAGCTCTGCGAGCGCGTCTGGGCGCAAATCCCGTGCCTGTCACCCTGCCCTCGGGGCAGGGAGAAGATTTTGATGGTGTGCTGAACATACTCTCGGGTCAAAAACTCAGCTTTGACGGTTCGGATCAGGGAAGAACCGTATCCGGCCGGAGCATCTCGGGACAGGATGCGGAATACGTCGCGCACTGGCGTGAATTTCTTTTGGAAAAGCTGGCTGAAAACGACGAAATATTTTTGCCGCTCTACCTGGAAACCGCCTTCACCTCCCAGGATATCCGCGCGGCCCTTCGCCGCGCCACGCTCACGCGGGCCGTTACCCCCGTGTTCTGCGGCTCCGCCTTGCGCAATATGGGAGTGCAGCCTCTCCTTGACGCCGTGTGCGACTTTCTGCCCTCGCCGCTTGATGTGCCGACGCCGCAAGGACATGCGGCCGACGGCTCCTTGGTCGCCAAGCCTGCCTCGCCAACAGGTCCGGCACTGGGGCTGGTTTTCAAAATACTTGTCGAAAACAGCCGAAAACTTGCCCTGTTGCGCATGTATGCCGGTTCCCTGAAAGAAGGCGAGACTGTATTGAACGCGCCGCGAAAACTCCGGGACAGGACGGAGCGAATTTACAGGCTTCATGCGGACAGACGTGAACGAATATCCCGGGCGCAAGCCGGCGAGATAGTGGCGGTGACGGGACTGCGCTCAGCCCGCCCCGGCGACACCTACGTCACCGGGGCGCTGGACATTGTCCTGGAAGCGATAACGCCGCAACAGCCCGTCATGACAATGCTTCTGGAACCCCGCAATGCCGATGAAGGCAAAATGCTGGACGAGGCTCTGCAAAGATATGTGGAAGAAGATTCCACCCTGCTCGCGCGAACGGATGAACAGACGGGCGCCCGCATTGTTTCGGGCATGGGGGAACTGCATCTGGACATTCTTCTTGAACGGCTGCAACGGGAGTATGGCATCCGCCCGCGCGCGGGCCATCCCCAAGTTGTTCTGAGGGAGACGGTTTCCGCAGAGGCGGAAAGTTCTTTTGTTTTCGACAGGGAACTGGGCAAGGAACACCATCACGGCTCAGTCTGCCTGCGTGTGAAACCTGAACCCAGAAATGCCGGCAACCGTGTGAAGGTGGGCGATTTTCTTCCGGCTGATCCGGCTCTGGCCAAAAAACAGCTCCCCGAACATTTTGTGCAGGCCGCCCTGGCAGGAATAAACGACGCGCTGCAGAGCGGCGCAAACGGTTGGCCGCTCCAGGATATCGAGGCGACAATATCCAACATGGAAAAAATTGAAGGTAAAACAACCGCGCCCGGCTGCCGAACCGCCGCCGGCATGGCCTTGCGAGAAGCGGTGAGCAAGGCCGGTCCCGTTGTTTTGGAGCCGATCATGCGGGTTGAAATCAGCGTGCCGGATGCTTTTCTGGGGGCGGCCATCAACGCGCTGAACATCTGCAACGGCAGGGTCGAGTCTCTGGAAGAGCGCAACGGACAAAAATTTCTGCGCGGAAACGCGCCCCTGCGCAAACTCTTCGGCTTTTCTACCCTGCTGCGTTCGGCAACTCAGGGCAGAGCGGGACTGTTCCTGACCTTTGACAGGTTCGACAGAGTCTGATGGCGAAAACGCAACATGCCGGCCAAGCTCCAAAAGCGAAAAAAAGTCTTGGCCAGCATTTTTTGAACAGCGTCGCTGTGTGTCGTCGGATAGTCGGCCTGCTCTCCCTGCGGCCAGAAGATCGTTTGATTGAAATCGGCCCGGGCCCGGGCGCGCTGACGAAAATACTGGAAAACATGCCGCACGGACTGCTGCTCCTGCTCGAAAAAGACAATTACTGGGCTGCGGAGCGGATGCGCCGGGGAGCGCCGGGAACCCAGGTTGTCCATACCGACGCGCTCAATTTTGATTGGAGGCGCATATCATACCGACATCACTGGAAAATAGTCGGCAATCTTCCCTACAACATCGCCTCGCGTCTCGTCTGGGACATAGCGCGTCAGGCTGAAGGGATGAGCAAGGCAGTTTTCATGATGCAATATGAAGTCGCAAAACGCATGACGGCCCCGCCCGGCAACAGGCTGTACGGCGCCTTGTCCGTGTGGATGCAGTCCTTCACGCGTCCGCGGCTGGAATTTACTGTGGAAAGGGGGGCCTTCAGTCCTCAGCCCAAAGTTCTCTCGGCGGTCGTCTCCCTCGATCCGCTCCCCCCCGGCAACAGGCCGCCGCAGCCGGATATTTTGGCGGAATTGCTGCAGATATGTTTCCAGCGACGGCGTAAACAGCTGGGAAGCATTTTCAGACAATGCCCGATTCCCGGATTCACGGAGGCTCTCGCCAGACTCGACATAGACGCGACCCGCCGTCCGGAGACGTTAACTCCGGATGATTTCCAAAAACTGGGCGAAAACCGCCGGGATTTTTCCTGAGATTTTTCAAAAAAAACCTTTGCATTTCTTTTTTCCTTGTGCTAGACATATACCGTGCCCATCAAAAAAGAGAACAGGCTATTGTTGCGCAAACGATCCTGTTCAGACAATAAAGCCGTACAATTACTTTAATTGTCACGCGGGGTTATTGCTATGACAGGCATCACTGAAAGCATGAGCATCGGGGCGCAGGCCCTGAATTCCTACTCAGTCGGCATGGCGGTGACGGCGCATAATGTGGCCAACGTCAACACGTCCGGCTACATGCCGCAAGTCGCCGTATTCGCAGACGGGCCACAGGGCGAAGGCGTTCAACTGGAAACGATTTTCCAGGGAAACGGCTTGGCCCGACCCCGTCCGCTAGACATGCCGGATAGTCTCATCCCACCGGCGGATATTAACGCCCAGACTGTCGACAACTCTGTTTCAACAGCCGTTTGCTTATCCGGTCGCCTGTCTTCGCTTTCCCCAAGCGGGACCGATCTCGGCACGGAAATGACGAACATGATAGTCACCCAGTACAGTTACACGGCCAACGCCGCTACAATACGCGCTTCAGACGAGATGTTGGGCACGCTGCTCAACATTATGGCCTGATTTGACGTGAAAGCGCGGGCCGCGCGATGACGGACCGCTGTTTTTGTTTGACCGTAAAAATGGAGCAAGGATGCAGAATCGTTTAAAAATGTGCGCGTTGCTGATGGCTTTTGCCTTCATGTTCGGCTGCGCCGGGAAAAAAGGTTACCGTTCTTCAGACGACACCACCGCATTCCACCGTTCCTACCAAACCGCTTATAACAAAACTTCCTCGACTGAAACCGGAAATATTCTCAAAAAAGCCAGATCGGCTCTGGGCACGCCCTATGTCAGAGGCGGCTCCGGCCCCGACGGCTTTGACTGTTCGGGATTTGTTCGCTGGGCTTACAAAAGCGCGGGCATTACCCTGCCGCGTTCCGCGCGGGAACAATCCAGGATAGGCACCCCCATAACACGCCTAGAAGACATGCGCGAAGGAGACATCGTCGCCTTTCGCCATCCGCGCCGGGGCTACCACACAGGCATTTATGTCGGCGAAGGCAAATTCATCCACAGTCCGAGACGCCGCTCAAGCGTTCGCATCACCTCGCTTTCCGACCCATACTTCAACAATACATTTCTCGGAGCGCGCCGCGTGGCGCTTGACGGAAGCGAGGACCTCATAGCCCAGGCAAGAAGCAGACTCAACGATTACACCGAACAAAAAGTTCTCCGCGATCTTAAGAACAAGAAAAAATCTTCCAAAAACAGCAATATCAAACAAACAAAGCGGGATAAAACACAATTTGTCGTAATGAAAGACAATAAAAGGCCAACATCCCACGTAAAAACGTCCGCTTCAGCCAAAACGAAAAAATCGGCGACGACAAACCGCGGAAAGCCTGACCACAAGAGTAAGGAAAACATTGTTTCGGATAATACCCACGCGAAATCCAAACATAAAAATTCACGGGACAAAGCCAAAAATTCCTGATGGGTTGTTCAGACCGCGTTTGCGGACGTCTTGCGCCGAGTCCGACAGGATACATGCATCTCGGCAACGCTTGGACTTTTCTGTTGACGTGGCTTTCCGTCCGTTCACAAAACGGTCGCTTGGTATTGCGTGTGGAGGACATAGACCCCCAGCGCTCCAAAGCTCCCTTCACGGAAGCGCTTCTGGAGGATTTGCGCTGGCTGGGTCTGGATTGGGACGAAGGGCCTGACGGCTATACACAAAAAACATCCTGCCTGCAAAGCCGGCGGACGTTTTTTTACGAAGAAGCCATAGCACGTTTGGAAGATGCGGGATTTATCTATCCCTGTTTCTGCACCAGAAGCGAGCTGAGAAATTTGGGGTCGGCGCCGCACGTCGAAGATTTTGGGGCGCCCTACCCCGGAACTTGCAGGACGCTTACCAAAGAAAAGCAATCCGAACTGTTCAAGGCGGGGCGCAAGGCCGCCCTGCGTCTTCGTTGCGCGGAAACATCAGTTTCTTTCGACGACGCGCTTTGGGGACGACAGTATTTGGAACTGGCCGAATGCGGCGGGGATTTCGCCCTGCGGCGTTCAGACGGCGTTTTCTCCTACCAGCTTGCGGTTACGGTGGACGACGCGCTGATGGGGATAACAGAGGTTATGCGGGGACGCGACATTTTGCCCTCGACTCCGCGACAGGTCGTCCTGCAGCATTTGTTGGGCTATCCTGTTCCAAAACATATCCATGTTCCGCTGTTGTTGGATGTGAAAGGGGAAAAATTGTCCAAACGCCATAAAAGTTTGACTCTGCGCGAACTGAGGCAAAAAGGGGTTGACGCCGCGCGTCTGAACGGACTGCTTTCGCAGATGGCCGGCATCAACCCGTCAGGCAGACCCGTCCGTCCCGAGGAACTCCTGCCGCTCTACAGTCTGGACAAATTGCCCGTCCAGGACATACGGCTGACCAATGACATATACAGACGCTTTTTATCCTGATCCCGACATACCAACATACATGCTGTGGAGGAGAAATATGCCCGTTGCCGAACAGGTTTTGGAACAGTCCTTTCTTGAAGAAATTTTCCCGGCGGAGCGAACGGACGCCTTTTTTGACGCCATCTTCGGCGGCGTGGAGGAAGGCGCTTACGATATCGCTCTCGTGTGCCGTTCACTCTCACCGTCAAAGACGGAACTTGCCTTTGAACTCCGCCAGCGGCCGGGCAAATGCCTTGCCTGCAACCTCACGTATGGTTTGCCCCAAGTGTTCCAGCGTCATCCGGTGATCAACGTCCCCGGCATCGCCAAAACCGTCGCCGAGCATCTGGGATGGGAAACAGAAGGCCTGCGCTGGCGGCTCGGAGCCACAGAAGAAACAAGCCGCGAGTTGCACGCCATCCCGCTTATACTTGAACGCTCCCGGACAGAATAAAACCGGGACAAAACTAAAGGAGCGCCACATGCGATCCGCAATCTGCAGAATAGCAGGCGCGGCGGTCGTTCTCGCGTTTGCCGCGCTGTGCGTGACGGCCTCGGGCGCGGCGGCCGAAACGCTGACGACAAAATATTACACTCTGGATGTGCCGCAAGACTGGAAAATCCTTGCCGGTCCGACGGAAAAAAAGGGGGTGACGCATCTGCATCTGGCGCAGAAAAATCACAAATGCTCCGTCTTAGTCAACATTGACAAGGCGAAACCCGGAGATGCGGAAAAATGCGCCAGATATTCAGCCAAGGTACTGAATGGCTCAAAACCGGTCATGCGCAACGGACAATGGGAATTCACCTTCAAAAAAATGGGCGACAGCGGCTATTGCATAGTCCGTGAGGACAAAAAGGCCGGATTGCTGATTTCTCTGGTGGTCAGCGGCAGCAATCTGCCGCAGGCCAATTTCGTTTATTCCATGCGTGGCGGCTATCCGGCGCTTGTGCCGCATAAACCTGAAAAATTATGGTGAAACAACAGGCGCAATCCGCCTAAAGGCAGTCGCACAACGTCCGATCCCGTTGCGATTGAATGCGGATGCCGCCGTTGATGATCTCCCTGCGCAACTCTCCGAGACGGCGACGGGCGTCATCCAAGGGCCATGTTCCGACAGCAGGCGCCCCCCGGAACAGTTCCGTTATGTCCACGCCCCCGTTCTGCAGATCGAAGACGAGGACCTCCTTGCCGCGAAAATGTCCTGACGCGGCCGAGGAAACGATTTCACGCACAGCCTTGTCCGCCCGTTTCACAATGGAAGTCAACACGCGACCGGGGAGCGCGGACGCCTGGTCTTCATCCAACCCAACAACATAACTGCCGCTTTCCCGAATGATTTCAAGGGCGGGAACATTGCCGGCCGCGGAGGCAAGGCCAATGACGTCAGCGCCCTGGGCAAGCATCCGGCGCGTTTCTTCCACGGCGCGCCCCGTCGTTGCGAAAGAGCCGCTCATGCCGTTGATGACGCGCGTCTCGGGCGCGACAAGACGCGCTCCCTCAGTAAAACCGTGCAGGAGCGTTCTTTGCGCCGGCGTGTCATCCCCGGACAACCAGCCAAGTGTTCTTTCACTGTTTATGCCAGGCAGATTTTGACGCGCCGTCAACATCGCCGCTGCCGCGCCCGCGAGAAATGCGGCCTGCTCATCGGCAAAAGTCACGCTCATGATGTTGGCCGCGCGAATGCCCGCATCCACACATCCGAACATGGTTTTACGGTAATTGGCGGCATTGTCGCGCAAAATTTCATGGAATCCGTCTGAGGCGACAATGACAAGGTCAAATGCATCCGCCGTTTTCCGAAACAATGCCGTCCGCGACGCTTCTTCCGAAGCGGTCAACACTTCGGCGTGCAGAGGCAATTCTCCTGCCGCCGCCTCGAGGCCCCGGCGCAACAACGCCGACCAGCCGCCGTCGTGCTCAAGCAACAGGGCAACGCGCAGCATTCCCTCTTTTTGCGCGGCCTGGGGAACCACAGGAGAAAAAAACGACATCCAGCAACACAACAGGCATGCTGACGAAATACCGACGACCTTTCCAAAACACCGCGCCATGTTCATATCCTCGCTTATTCAAGCACAGTTGTCCGCTTCTTCCAGGCATTTTCCCGCGGTTTTCTTTTGGCCCCGGCCATCTGATAGCGTCTGTGCGCTGAAAGTTCACTCTTGCGCAGACGTATGGATTGCGGGGTCACCTCCACCAGCTCGTCGTCACGCACAAAATGCAGGGCATATTCCAGAGTCATTTTTTTTACCGGAGTCAGAATGACATTTTCATCCTTGCCTGCGGCGCGCAGATTCGTCAGTTTTTTCCCTTTGGTCGGATTTACGTCTATATCGTTGTCGCGGTTGTGCTCTCCAACAATCATGCCCTCATAAACCTGATCGCCCGGTTCCACGAAGAGCGTGCCCCTCGGCTCCAGATTGAACAGGGCGTAAGCCACGGCCACACCCGGCCTGTCCGCCACAATGGAGCCGGAAAATCGCGTGGGAAAATCTCCCCGCCAGGCGTCATAGCCTTCCAGGTAGGAGTTGATGATTCCGGTTCCCTTGGTGTCCGTCAAAAATTCGTCTCTATAACCAATAAGTCCGCGTGACGGCACGGAAAATTCCAGACGAACACGTCCTGTTCCACTGTTGACGCAGTTGAGCATGCGCCCCTTGCGCTGGGCCAGTTTTTCCGTAACAACGCCCATAAATGCTTCGTCACAATCCACGTACAGGCGTTCGACAGGCTCCAATACGCCTCCCGCCGCGTCTGTTTTCAAAATGACCTGCGGGCGACCGACGGACAGTTCAAAACCTTCGCGCCGCATGGTTTCCACAAGAATGGCCATTTGAAATTCGCCGCGTCCTTTGACCAGAAAGGCTTCCTTGTCTTCGGTCTGTTCCACGGTTATGGCGACGTTGCGCAGGCTTTCCTTGTCAAGCCGCTCTTCAATGGCGCGACTTTGCACAATTTTTCCCTCACAGCCGGCCAGGGGAGAAGTGTTTATGCCGAAACGCATGACCACAGTGGGCTCATCCACCCTGATGCGCGGCAGGGCTTTGGGATTTTCCCTGGTGCAGATCGTGTCGCCGATGGCGACGTCATCAATTCCGGCCAGCACGGTAATGTCGCCGGGTTCGACAGAGGCCGCCTCCTTGAGCCGCAGACCGTCGTATACCTGAAGCTTGGTGACGCGTAACGGAGCGACGCTGCCGTCCTCGTGTACGCAGACGAGATTTTCCTTGGCTTCCACTCGGCCGTGGACGATTCTGCCCACGGCCAACCGGCCCAGATAATCTGAATAATCCAGATCCGCCACCAGCATCTGAAACGGCTCCGCGGGGTCATGTGCCGGACCGGGGATATGCTCCAGAATCGCCTCAAAGAGCGGAGTCAGGTCTTCACGCGGGTCGTCTGGTTTCTTCATCGCGACGCCGTCCCGGCCAACGGCATACAGAACGGGAAAATCCAACTGCTCTTCACTGGCGCCCAAGTCAATGAAGAGGTCATATATTTCGTTCAAAACCTCCGCCACGCGCGCGTCCTTGCGGTCAATCTTGTTGATGACCGTCAGAACGGGCAAACCGGCAGCCAGTGTTTTGCTCAACACAAAACGGGTTTGCGGCAACGGTCCCTCGGAAGCGTCGACAAGCAAAATGGCGCCGCCAGCCATGGACAGCGCGCGCTCGACCTCGCCACCGAAATCCGCGTGCCCCGGCGTATCTATGATGTTGATTTTTACCCCGTGCCATGTCACCGCGCAATTTTTCGCCGCGATGGTGATGCCGCGCTCCCGCTCCAAATCCATGCTGTCCATGACCCTGTCGTCAACTCGCTGGTCAAGGCGAAATACGCCGCTCTGTTTAAACATCGCGTCAACCAGCGTTGTTTTTCCGTGGTCTACGTGCGCAATAATGGCGACATTTCTGAGTGTGTCGTTTTGCACCATGGCGAATAGCTTTCACGCGCGCATCGCGTGAAGAATGCGGATTTTGCCGGAACGCCGCCGTCCGGCGTCGGCGCGGAAAAACAAAGTCAGGCCAGCCTGGAAAGCAGGGTCTCCTTGATGGAATCTATGCTGCCCTCGCCGTTCAGTTCAATATAGGCGGTTTTACCGGCGTCGGCAAGGTTTTTGAAATAGTGGGCTGCGGCCAGAGTGCCTTCCTTGGCGTCGTAGTATATGTCGTGCCTCTTGTTGATGGCGGCCTCGTCCTGGTCGTCGCTGCGCGCGCTCAAATCGCCCCCGCAAACGCGGCATTTGTCTCCATTGGGCTTGATGGCGTCAATGTAAATATTGTTGGGATGATTATTGTTGTTCTTGCAGAGCCGACGGCCCATAATCCTGTTTTTGGCCGTCTCGCGCGGCAACAGGATTTCCACGACATAATCCAGTTTGAGATTTTCTTTGCGCAGGGAGTCCCACAATTTTTCCGCCTGCGCGATATTGCGCGGAAAACCGTCCAGCAGCCAACCGTTTTTCCCTTTTACCTTCAATGTTTCCAGCACCATAGGAATTGTTATGTCATCCGGCACCAAATCGCCGCGATCAATATAGGCTTTGGCCTTTTTTCCCAATTCCGTTCCGCCGCCTATATGTTCACGAAAAATGGCGCCCGATTCGATATGCGCAAGGTTGTATTTCTGTTTGATAAGCTCTCCCTGGGTGCCTTTACCGCTGCCGTTGGGCCCGAAAATCAAAATATTCACTGCCGACTCCTTGGACTGTTAGGACATTTTATGAAAACAGAAAACTCCAACAGGCCTGTACCCTGAAAAATGGAGCGTGTCAAGGCTTTTCCCGTATTTGAAGCATCCGTCAGGCTCCCTAAGTCCGGCCGACGTCAACGAATCAGCTTCCAGGCGCCCTGTACGGCATCCCCCAATATATCAAACACCCCTTTGGGAATGCCGCCAATGGTGTTTAAAATAACCTTGCCCACGCTTATGGATGTTTTGCTGTTCTGGAAGTCGCCGTGCAAACGCACGGGAATGTCCGGAAATTTTTCCATATTGACGACGAAATTGCAGTCCAGGGTATCGTTGTTGAAATCGGCGAAACCGCCGCCGTCTATAACGAGTCCCTTGCCGCGAAGAACAAAATCGTCGCTCCGCGCCACACCCTCCTTGATTGTGCCCGAGGCGCCCGCTGTTTCAAAAAACGTCGGTTTGCCCTTGGGCTCCCCGTTTTTGTCCAGCTTTTGCCAGGAACCGCCGTTCAGGACAAAACGCCAGTCTCCGTTCAATGCTTTTGCAGCCGGGTCGACTCCGGTCAAACGGCCTGTAAGATTCAAACTGAAATCCATTTTTCCCACAAGGCTCGCATTGGGAGCGATCTCCCTGCTTACTGTTGCTATATCAGCCCCTTTGGAGGAAAAACGGCCGTCAAAATACACACCCTTATTGAATTCGGCGTTTGCTGTTCCGGAGAAGACGCCGCCGTAAATATCGGCGCTCAGAGGAGCGATGGACAGACGGCCGTTTTCCAGCAACGCGGAAATGTCGACATCCTTCAACAGTAAACGCCAAAATTTGAATTTCCCCACATGCAGAACTCCCTTGGCGCGCACATCGCGCATGAAACGTAAATCCCAGGCTTTATCGGCGCGTTGTGCATTTTTTTCATTCTTTGTGAAGAAACGGTCCGCAGTGAATTCCTCGACGTCCAGCTTGAATTCAAAAAACGGTTTTGGGTCTAGAAAAACGGCAAGGGAACCCCGCACCTTGGTCCCGTCTATATTGGCCCGCATGTCGGCAAAGGATGCCTCTCGCTTGTTGACACGGACATTGGCCGTAAGCGTCAGGCCGCGCAAGCCGTTGGCGATCCGAGCCCCGCGCTCTCCGAAAAGAGCGGCGAAGCGGGTGGCTTCCGTGAAGCGCGCGGAAATTGTTCCCGCGCAGGAGACGCCGGTTTTATCATCCGTCACCTGCATGTCGCCCTTGACTTCCACTCCCGAGGTGACTAAATGGCCGTTGCTGACCGAAACAAGCGCCTTGTCGCCGGCGCGCGAGAAGTTGCCCGCGAGTTCGGCAAGCGGCGGATGGCCTTGCGTGGCGTTTGCGTGCAGACTGAGCTTGCCGGGACGATTCTGGAAGCTCACATATGGATCATTGCCGAAGTAGAGCGTACCCGTGATGCTGGAGCGCAAACTGTACCCGGCTGCATTCATCAGAGACGACCACTGGCCGCTCAGACCGAGGAGTTCTTTGTCCTTTTCAAACACTGCGGAATCAATGTTGAGAGCAAGGGAGAGGCTGTCAAAACTCATGACGCCGGAGTCGGACGGAGTTTTGTCTTTTGGGGACGGCAGCGCGCGCAAAGCGCCCTGGCTGACGCCCACTTCAACCTTGCCGGTCAGTTTTTCGAGAAATTCGGACAGCGCGTGTCCTTGACTTCTGATGCCGACATCCGCCTTCACACGCCCGGACTGCACAGGAATGACATCAAGTGCGCGGGCCAGGTCTTTCCCTCTGACGTCGCGAATACGCGCAGTGATAGCGTAAGGGTGCTGCGGCCCGCCCCCAAATACAGCTTCCGCTTGTACGCTGCCCCCGTAGAGCCCGCCTGTCGCCGTGAGCAGCAGATCTTCAAGACCGTTTTCGTCCATTTTGCCCTCATGGATGACGACCTTCGCCTCTTCCAGAAGCAGAGGTCCATAGTCCAGGAGTTTCGCGCCCAGACGAATATCGTAGTTCACGCCCGTCTCTCCCTGTTTGAGAGGGGCTCCAGGCACAGGCGTCAGGGGGGCGTGCGCGTAACGCGGCGGTTGCGGCATGCTGCCCGCGGCTTCCGGCAACGCCGTGAGCAGGTTCAATCTTTCTGTCGTCAAATCCAGCTCGACTCTGGGTTCGTCCCAACTTTTCACCCCGCCCGAACCGCTGAAACACGCCCCGGACGAACAGGCAGCAATGGAAGGTACTTCGAGCCCCTTTTCATTGAGCGAAAACTCGAGCATTCCGTCAGTAACCTCATCCAGGGCCCATTGTATGCCCGGCGGAA
This sequence comes from Desulfovibrio sp., assembly GCA_031272405.1. Taxonomy (GTDB): domain Bacteria; phylum Desulfobacterota; class Desulfovibrionia; order Desulfovibrionales; family Desulfovibrionaceae; genus Desulfovibrio. The sequence goes on from JAISTW010000003.1 coordinate 17,432, forward strand.
CCAGACGCCCAAAACCGAGCCAGCGGGTGAGACTGAGGCGTTGAATCCGCAATGTCCCTTTGATGCCGAAAAGAGCTTTGTCGGCGGAATCTCCCCTGTTCTGAGCAGATCCATCCTCCTGCCCGACCAGTTGAGTCTGAGGGGAATGGACAGCGGGGACAACCACAATACGCGGGCCGTCATGCAACGTATTCTCCGCCGGAGCGTTCTCCGCTTCCCCGAAAAATCCGTCGCCCAGCGTAAGAACGGCGTCAAGAATCACCTCATCGTCATCAAGCCGCATAAGCATGTCGCTCGCGACAATCCGGCGAAGGTTTTTGTCGGGCAGCGATATTGTTCCACTCAAAAACCAGGGCAGAGTTGTTTCATCTTTGGGCAGAACGCCGTCAAGTTTGATTTTGCACTGCAGCGCGCCCCGAAACACAGCCACAAGGTCCGGGGTCAAATGCAGGCGTCCTGCAGGAAATTCCCGCTCTCCCCCCCTGAGCCTCAGTTCCTCTATGACCAATGTCGGCGTCGGCAGAAGAGAAACGGAAACCTGTTCAAATTCTGCCCGGAGGCCGCTTTCTCCGGCCAATTTGTCCACGCAGAATTTGGCAATGGAAGACGCATTATGTTGTATGTAAAAAACCGTTGCCGCCGACACGGCCGCAAGCAAAAACATCATTGCCGCCAGACGCGGCAAGGCACGCGATTTTCGATTTTCCGTTGAATGGAACAGAGCCATACCCTCAACCAGCCGCAAGCACCCGACGACGATTTCCGAACAAGCACGAAAACCCGATGGGCTGACCTTGAAGAAGATCGTATCCTGTTTTATAGTCAACACGTTTGTTATTATCCAAAACCTTTGAGTTCCGCAACAGGCGCCGTTTTATTTCCAGAAGTTGGGAACTCCCGACATCAGGCGATCATGCAAAACATTTTGTGGATAGGCAGTCCTTTTTTTTGCCGGGAATTACACTGCCACGGTTGGGCCAACGTGAAGACCCACAACTTTGAGGACGTCCGCGTCTTCAATTGGCAGGATCTGCTCGCCTTGGCCGGATTTACGCCGGATGTCCTGGTGGTGGCGGACAAAAGCCGCCCGCCTTTCGTCTTGGGTGTGGAGAACTTCCCCTGTCTGACTGTTTTTTACAGTGTGGATTCACACATTCACAGTTGGCAGCCTCGCTATGCCCAGGCATTTGATGTTTGCCTTTTTTCACTGAAGGATCACAGACGGCGTTTTGTCACCCAGACGCTGCCCGAAGAGCGCGTCATATGGTCGCCGCCCTTTGCCAGAGAAGAAGACGGTCCGAATGAGACCATGCCCAAGGAATGGGACTGTCTCTTTGTGGGAACCGTCGACGAGAATACCCCGCGACGCGCTCTCTTCCTGCGGGAATTGAAAAAACGCCTGCCCGGTCTGCACTGCACACGCGGAGATTATCGCGTGCTCTATCCAGGGGGACGCGTGATCCTCAACTATTCCGAGCACGGGGACCTGAATTTCAGAGTGTTTGAAGCCACTGGTTGCGGGGCCTGTCTCGTCACTCCGCGCGTGGGGCATGGCCTGTCGCAACTCTTCACGGACGGCGAGCATTTGCTGAGTTACGCCGCTGATGACGTGGATGATGCCTTGTCTCGTATAGAATTTCTGCTTGAACATCCTGAGTTCATGCAACGCATGGGCGCGGCGGCTCTGGAAAAAGTCAACGCCGGTCACAGGGCGCGGCACAGGGCGCGGGCTTTTGCCGATGTTTTGCGCGACATCCGAACAGGAGGGATGGGGGACATTATTGCCGCCAGACGCGCCAGAGCCGATTTCATTAGAGAAACATACCTGAAACTTGTTTATCTTTTGTGGGCCGACGACGTCAACCAGGCGCCGCTCAAGGAAGCCTACCTCGCCGCGGCGAGGGGCAAGCCGGAACCAGCGCCCACATGGCACGCACGATGAAACATGCGCCGACGGACAAATTCCCGCTCCCCAGAGAGAAGGCTTTACCTTCCTTCTTTCTCGGGGTCAAAATGCAGGTCCAGGGCCGAGTCGAAAACATCCGTCTTTGCCGCGACGGGTCCCGCCATGTCTATCAGGTCGTCTGCGTTTACGGCGACGGCATCCTGCACGGCAACAGGCAGACGCGCTTCGAAAGAACGCAGCATATCCTGCGTTTTGATCAGTTCGACGCGCAGACTGTCATAACGCTGCTCCAGGACACGCGTCATGCGGAACAACACCAAAACTATTCCCGCGAAAACAAAAAAAACAAACAGCATTATGGAAAACATGGAAAACCCCGCGCGCCGGCCTGATGCTTGCGTTTTGCCGCCCTGTGGTCTTGATTGATTCTTCGTACACCTTCATGCGCATTTGAGCAAGGAAGATTTTGTCAACTGTCAAGCGCCTGTTTGTGAGCGGCTTATGAGCAAACCAAAAGTCACCCCCTGTATGATTGCAGCCGACGAAAAAGGGAACATCTATGACGATCCGCGGTTGCTGATGGTCTGCAGTCGCGGAGGGGAATGGTCCCTGCCGCGTCCGGATGAATTGATTCCTCTCCCCCCGGAAAGCGAGCTTTTTCTTTTGCCGGGGCGGGGGGCCGTTGGATTCAACCCCGAAAACGGTCTGGTGGAATGCGCCGATCAAACGGCGGTGGGCGCCTTTGTGGCTCCAGGCTATACCGTCTCCGCCCATCCCGCGTACAAAAAACGGACGGGAGCAGCCCTTTTACCACTTTTCGCCTATGGCGCCGTCGGTTTTGCCGAAGGACGCTTCTTCGCCTGCGCCCGCAGGGTGGATACCGACCCTCGGCAACAGTTCGCCCACATCGCCGCATCCCGCATTGAGCATAACGCGCGTCGTCTCTTGCGGCAATACCCGCGTAACAGGCTGGTGCAGCACATCATCACTAATTGTGTTTTTCGCTACTCCTGCCCCGCGGCACGCAATTTCGCCCTGGGACGCTATGAAGCGCCCCTGCCCACGCAACAGGCTTGCAACGCCCGGTGCGCCGGCTGCATCTCGGCCCGGGACGATGCTTCTCCCCTCTCAACGACGCCGCAGTGCCGCCTTTCCTTCAAGCCGGATGTTTCGGAACTTGTTGAAATCATGCGCCTGCACGGGCAGCGGGAAGCGCGCCCCATCTATTCCTTCGGGCAAGGTTGCGAGGGGGAACCTCTGATGGATGTGGAACTGCTTGCCCAAAGCATAACGCGGTTTCGCGAAACCGGCGGCAGAGGCACAATCAACTGCAACACCAACGGCGGGCTGACGCGGGCCGTCATCCGTCTTGCCGAAGCAGGTCTCACCAGCCTGCGCATCAGTCTGAACAGCGCGCGCGGAGCCGTCTATCGCCGTTATTATCGTCCTGTCAACTACTCATTCGAGGACGTGGCCGCTTCCGCGCGGGTGGCGCGCGACCGGAACGTTTTTGTTTCCCTCAACCTGCTTTTTTTCCCGGGCATCACCGACACGGAGGACGAATTGGAAGCGCTGACGCGCTTTGTCACGGAAAACGGAGTCAGCATGATCCAGTGGCGCAATCTCAATATTGACCCTGAATGGTATGTTTCTCTGCTCAATGGCGTGTCCGGGGCCTCACCGAGTATGGGGTTGACGGCCTTCATGAAACGCTTGAAAAAACTCTGCCCCTGGTTGCGTTACGGGTATTTTAATCCCTGGCTCGAGGAAAAGGCGGACATTCCCGCGCCCTGTCCCTGAGCGCCGGCGCTCTCTCCTGCCCGCGCGGCGCGCCCCCTAGGGGACGGATAACGTCCCGTCCCTCTTTTTCATTTTGCGCTGTTTTGTCGTCCCAAAACAAAAAGCTTTGTCGCCAGCGCCTCCAGGACCCGGGCCGGCGTGACGTTTTGCCGCAGGGCCTGCTGGGCCTCAAAAGTCCATCTGACGGCGCAGGCCAAACTGTGCAGACTCAGGGCGCTGAAAAACGAATCCAGCGTCTTGTCCTTGTCCGCCACCTCTGAGAACGCGGAAGCGGCCTGTGGAAACGCCTTCCCGCAGGCCTTCTGGCAGGCGAGAAGCAGTTTTTCAGCCGATGGAGCGTCCACAGCGCCCCGTGCCGCGACCTCGTCCAGAAAACCTGCGCCATCGCGCAGAAAACCGCCCAGTTTTTCCGCCCAGGGCTTGATGTCGTCGTCATCCGCATGGATGTCAGGCCAGGGAAGAGTCAGGCAGAAAGAACGGGAAACCAGTGTGGGCAGCAACTGCTCCCTCTGCGGCGCAAGAAGGACGAACACCGTGTCCGGCAAGGGCTCTTCCAGGAGTTTGAGCATGGCGTTGGCCGCCTCGGCGCGGTTTTCGTCCAGCCCCATGATAACGACGACGCGCCGCCCCTCGCCGTGAACGGCATCATGCAGCCTGCGCTTGATCAGGCGTGCGTTGTCAATGTTGAAGGCGCGGATCGGCCCCGGCTTGTCCTGATCGTCCTTGTTGCTGATGCGCCCGTCGTAAATGTGCACGTCCAGATACTCGTCGGCCATGATCTGGCGGCAAACGGCGCAGCTCAAACAGGGCGCGCCGTCCGCGTCTACGTGCTGACAATTGCAGATGGCTCCCCAATAGCGTGCCGCGGCAAGCCGCTCGGCTTCCCGTCCGCCTTCAAGGAGGAGAACCTGGGGCGGATTGCGCCCGAGCCGGCGCATGAGTTTCGTGAAACGCGTGAGGGACAGCCTGTCAAAATCGAGCCGGGCATCCATCACATGAATATGGTCTGCTGTCTGTCCGGGCCGACGGACACAATGGAAACCTTGGCCCCGACAAGCTCTTCCATCCGGCGGATATAGGCCCGCGCCGCGGACGGCAGTTGACCGAATTGCGTACAGCCTGAAATATCCGCCTCAAAACCGGGCATCTCTTCATAGATGGGGTTGACCTTGTCCAGCGCGCCCTCTTCCTGCGGAATGCGCTCACAGCGTTTGCCTTCATGCTCGTAGGCAACGCAAATGCGCAGCAGGGGGAGGTTTTGCAGCACGTCCAACTTGGTCACGGCAAAGTCCGTCAGGCCGTTGAGGCGCGTGCTGGCGCGCAGAATAACGGTGTCCAGCCAGCCGCAGCGGCGGGGACGGCCTGTTGTGGCCCCGTATTCGTGACCCCGTTCGCGCAGATAGGTTCCGCTGTCGTCCAGAAGTTCTGTAGGGAAGGGGCCGGAACCGACGCGGGTGGTGTAAGCCTTGGCAACGCCTATTGCTCTGGTGAAGAAGGACGGTCCCACCCCGCTGCCGGAGGCGGCGTTGCCCGACACGGTGTTGGAAGAGGTGACGAAGGGATATGTGCCGTGGTCTATATCCAGATGCACGCCCTGCGCGCCTTCAAAAAGTATGTTCTCGCCCCTGGCGGCTGCCTCGTCTATGCGGGCTTCCACATCGGTAAGGTACGGAATCAGACGCGGGGCCATAGCCAGTAGTTCGTCGGCCACAACGTCCGGGTCAAGGGGATCGAATTTGTAAAGTTCCTGCAGAAGGATGTTTTTTTCCAGCAGCGTGTGGCGCACCTTGTCGCGCAACAGGGAAGGATTGCCGATATCGGCGGCGCGTATGCCGACACGCGCAACCTTATCCTCATAGCACGGGCCGATGCCGCGTCCGGTGGTGCCGATTTTATGCCCGGCGCGTTTGGCTTCACGGGCTTTGTCCAATTGCTTGTGGTAGGGTAGAATCAGATGCGCCTTTTTGCTTATGCCCAGTCGCGCGGGGGAGACATCCAGACCGCGTTTTGAGAGCTCGTCCGCTTCTTCCAAAAAAACGGCGGGATCAAGCACGACGCCGTTGCCGATGAGACAAAGCGTGCCCTGATGCAAAATGCCCGAGGGAATGAGATGCAGGATGGTTTGCTCGCCTTGCGCCCGTATGGTGTGTCCGGCGTTGCTGCCGCCCTGAAAACGCACTGTCAGGGAAGATTGCGCGCTCAGCATGTCCACAATCTTTCCTTTGCCTTCGTCGCCCCACTGAGCGCCGATGATGATCGTGTTCGCCATGTCTTGACCTCTTTATGTGCTTCGGCTGGTTCAACGCCCGGTTACGGTTCGACGTTCAGAAGGGTTTGAAAGGAAGAACGCGGCATGACTGGGCGGGTTCAACCGATCTGTCATCCTGTTTTTCCAGTGAAAAATCACTGACGATGGGGGGAGAAACTTTCGTCAGCGCATCCGGTTTTGTCTGCAATGCCCAGTGATAGTTAAAGAGTTGATTTTTCCAACGTTTTGCCTGAATCAAGGAAAACACGAGGACCGCTTCTTCCCAGTTTTTCGTCGGCTCAAAGCGTTCCACAATCGTAGCGTATTTGCTCCACATATCCATAAGGGACGCTTCGTCCATCGCGTCGAGCTGACGGGCCAGACGTGTGAGCAATTTTTCCATAAAACCTCCAGGGCCACAAGCGCTCCCATGATTGGCAAACAACTGAATCTATCCCGTACCGGCGGCTTTCGTCAATATCGTTGAGGCAAAAAGTATTTTTTAAATGACTTGCCAAGTCACGGCGTTATTGTTAGGTGTAGCGCAATAACGCATTTTTACGACTGGAGGCGCGCATGAAAAGCATTCGCAAGGTCATCATTCCCGTCGCCGGTTGGGGCACGCGTTCTCTGCCCGCAACCAAGAACATCCCCAAGGAAATGTTGCCTGTCTACAACAAGCCAGTGATTCAGTATGTTGTAGAAGAGGCCCAGAAAGCCAAGATTGAGGATGTGATATTTGTGACCAACAGGGACAAAAACGTCATTGAAGACCATTTTGACTACAACCTGCAACTGGAGTCGGTATTGGAACGCGCCGGCAAGCTGGACAAACTGGCGGAAGTGCGGGCTGTGGCCGAAATGGTGAACATCATGTCCGTCCGCCAGAAAAAACAGCTCGGCCTGGGGCATGCCGTGCTCTGCGCCCGCGAGATGGTCAAGGGAGAACCCTTTGCCGTGATGGTGGGCGATGATCTGATGTTCGGCGGTGTGCCCGCCATAGGACAGCTCATAGAAGTCGCCATGGCGGAGAAAATGCCGGTCATCGGCGTCATGGAAGTGCCTTTTGAAAAAGTGAGCCGCTACGGAATCATTGACGGACAGGAAATATCCCCCGGTATTTTTCGGGTGAGCAGCATGGTGGAAAAGCCCAAACGCGAACACGCCCCGTCGCGCTTCGCCATTGTGGGCCGCTATGTGCTGACGCCCGATATTTTCGACTACCTGGACAAAGTGACTCCCGGACACGGTGGAGAAATACAGCTTACCGACGCCATGCAGGCCATGGCCCAGAACAGGGGCATGCTGGCCGTGCGCATGTCCGGAATGCGTTTTGACGCCGGAGACTGGGCGGAATTTCTGACGGCCAATATCTATTTCGCTTTGCAGGATGAGGAGTTGCGTTATGAATTGCTGGGTCTGCTGAAGAACTTTGTCCAGTTCCAGTAGCCCGGCCGCCCCGCCGCGTTCGCGGCGTTCCTTCCGTCTTGTCTGCGGACAGGAACGCGTTTCTCTTGTGGAAGATCTGCTGACGGCGGAAGGCTATGTCTTTACGGCGGAAAAATTCTCGCCCTGGTGTCGCCGTCTTGAATATGAGCCGCACCCCCTGGGAGCCTCCCTGGCGGCTTTTTTCGGCTATATTTACATACAGGATCGTTCCTCCATGTTGCCGCCGCTCGCCCTTGCCCCGGATGCAGGAGGCTTTGCGCTGGACATGTGCGCAAGCCCCGGCGGCAAAAGCGGATTTCTGGCCCAGTTGACCGGAAGCGACGGTTTTGTGCTGGCCAACGAACAGTCCCAGGCGCGTCTTGTCCCCCTGCGGGCAAATCTGTGTGCGGCAAACCTGCCGCAGGCCGCGACAAGCTGCTTTCCCGGTCAGGCCTTGCCTTTGCCCCAGAATTTCTGCAGGCATATTCTGTTGGATGCGCCCTGTTCCGGCTGGGGCACAGCCGAAAAACATCCGGAAGTGCTCAAACTGTGGAAGACGGAAAAAACAGGCCAGCTGGTCGCCCTGCAACGCCGTCTGCTGACAAAAGCGGCGGGTTTGCTTGCCCCGGGCGGCGCGCTGGTCTATTCCACCTGCACGACCAATGAGGCGGAAAATGAGTGCCAGCTGCGTTTTGCCGAAGAAGAACTGGGGCTCGCGCGCGATCCCCTTGCGCCTTTTCCGGGCTTTGTCTTTGAGGAGCGCGCCGGGGGAGAGGGTGCCCTGCGCGTGGATGGAGAAAAATCCGGCGCCCAGGGCTTTTTTGTCGCGCGGTTGAAAAAGACGGCCTCCCCCGCTCCGTCCGGGAATATCTCTTTCCGCGCGTCCCGTCCGGCCCGACAAGGACACACGCGCGTGAACCACGGAACGGGGCAAAGGCTGGCTCTCTGCTCTCTGGAGGGGGACTGTTGCGACCCGGCGCGGTTGCCGCCCGGAACCGCGGCCCTGTTTGGGGATCATGTCCGTTTTCTTCCGACAAAATCAGACGCGCTGCCGGTGGACTTTATCTGGCGGGGCATGGAGCTTGGACGCATGAAATCCGGGCGTTTCAGGCCCGCTCCGCGTCTGCGGGCCCTGTTGCCGCATCCGGCCGAAAACGGAAAAAGCCTTGTCCTCGAGGATGTCTCGGAGGTACGCGCCCTGCTGGACGGGCAAAGCCGACGGACGGGGCTTTCCGGTCATGAGGCCGGACTCTGGTGGCGCGGCCTGCCCCTGTGCCTTGTCCGGCTCAGCCAGGGCCGGGCAAGCGCCGCTTTCGGGATGTAAAACAGCTTCCGGCGCCGCCCGCAATCACGGATTGTCGAACAGCGCCGCAATCCTTGCCGGGTCGCGCGTTTCCCCCAAAGCCAGGATCAACTTGATTCTGGCCTTGGGGCCGCTGATCTCTCCCCCAAGAATCACGCCGGCCTTCAGTTGCTGACTGACTCCTCCCTCGTACGCGTAGATATCCAGCACCCTGCCCCCAGGACAGCGGGTCGTCAGCACCACGGGAATGCCGTTCTCTATGGCCAGTTTCATGCCGTCAAAGGCCCTCGGCGGCACGTTGCCGCGTCCGAACCCCTCGACCACGATGCCGGCTGCCGCCTTTTTCTCCACCAGACAGCGAAAAAAGAAATCGTCTGATCCGGCCGCGAGTTTGATGAGATGCACGTTGTCCTCTATACGGGGTGGACGGATTTTCAACGGCTTGACCGGCGCGCGGCGAAAAATGACTCTGTCGGCATCCACATAGCCCAAAGGCCCCCAAAAGGGCGAAGCGAAGGTTTTGGGATTGGCGGAATGGGTTTTGGTCACCTCCCGCGCCGCGTGAATCTCCTCATTCATGACGACAAGGGTTCCCATGCCCTCCGCCTCGCGGGCGGCCGCCGTACGGACGGCGCACAAAAGATTTTTCGGACCGTCAGGGCTGATCTCCTCCGCGCCGCGCATGGCTGCCGTCAGGCATACTGGTTTGGGGCTGTCGACAAACAGGTCAAGGAAATAGGCGGTTTCTTCCAGCGTATCGGTGCCGTGAGCGATGACCACGCCCATCACGTCGCCGCGGGCAAGCTCTTCCTCCACTCGCAGGGCAAGCGCGTGCATACGCCCGGGAGTCATCTGCGGGCTGGGAATGTTGGAGAATTCCCGCACATCCAGGGGGCAGACATTTTCCGGAAATGGCCTTGCCGCCGACCCGCCGATGTCCGGAACAAGGCCGCCGGCATCCGGATCATGCCGCATGGCGATGGTGCCGCCCGTCGTCAAAAGAACAACCCTGCCGCTCATGCCGATCCCCCAGGAAAGAGCGCTGACTGCATCCGGATTTTCACCACCCGTCGTGCATCACGAATCACAAAAATCAGCTCTTCGTCGGTTTGTCAAGCGCGGAACAAGACCGCGCACTTTGTTGTATAACCATTTGACAACAACGGCGCAACAGCGCATTGTCTTTCTCTGTCATTATTTTTTCGCGGGAGTACCAGCATGAAAAGACGCGATTTTTTGAAGTGGCAATTGACCGGTCTCGGCCTGCTCGGCATGAACGCGCCCCTGTTGACGTCAGCTCAAGAAGCGTTTGCGGAACCGCTGCCGGATGTGGCCGTCGCCAGGGGCGAGCCAGGCCCGGCCGCAAGGGCTGCCGTCAACCAGCTCGGCGGAATGGGACGCTTTGTCAAAAAAGGCCAGAAAGTGGTCGTCAAACCGAACATGAGTTTTGCCCGCGCCCCGGAAAGCGCCACCAACACCCACCCGGAAGTGCTCCGTGAAGTCCTGGTCATGTGCAAGGAGGCTGGAGCGGCCAAAATTCTCGTGCTTGACAATGTCTTGCAGGATTCAGAGCTCTGCCTGTCCCGCTCCGGCATACGGGATATGTGCAACGCCTTCCAGCCGGGCATCTGCCACAATGTGGCGCATTCCTCCTTTTTCGCGGAATCCGCGCTGCCCCAGGGCCTGGAGATGCGTTCCAACGCCTTTATGAAAGACGTGCTGGAGGCGGATGTGATTATCGCCGTGCCGGTGGCCAAAAGCCACGGCTCCGCCGGTGTTTCCCTCTCTCTCAAGGGGCAGATGGGGCTTATTTACGATCGCCACGTCATGCACTCGCGCTATGACCTGAGCGCGTCCATCGTGGATTTGGCCACGAGGATAAAACCGGCGCTTGCCGTCATTGACGCCACGCGGGTGCTCACAACCAATGGCCCGGGCGGCCCGGGCAAGGTGATCCTGCCCGGCGAAGTCATAGCCTCGGCTGACCCGGTGGCGGCCGACGCCACAGCCGTCGCCTCCTACGAATGGTACGGACGCAAGATGCAACCGCGTCAGGTTCCGCATTTGCGCCTGGCTCACGAGCGGGGCCTCGGCCGCATTGACATAGACGCGCTTGTGACAAAACGGGTGACCGTGTAGCAAGGGGCGCCATGCGGACAGCGCGCGAACGCGGCTCCAGGCCGGTTCCCGGCTTGATCTCGCACGTCGTGCGGGCCATAAGCCTGCTCGTTTTCTGGTTTTTGCTCTTCGCCGCCGTGTGGCCGGAACCTTGGCGCTTTGCCGGTTCATGGCCGCCTGTGGATTTCTTTTTGCGCATGGATCCGCTGGCGGCCGTCCTCGCGCCTCTGGCCGCGCGGGACTGGGGCGCAGCCCTTTGGCCGGGCCTTGTCATTCTGGGTTTGAGCGTGGCGGCGGGACGTTTTTTCTGCGGCTGGCTGTGCCCGTTCGGAACCACGCTGACCCTTGTCCGCCGCCTGGTGCGGGCAAAAAATCCAGCTCCTGAAAAGGCGTATCCGGCACACACGGCTTGCTCCGGAACATGTCCGGATGACAGGCCCCTGGATTACAAGGCGCGCAATATCAAATTTTTTGTCCTGGCGCTCATGTTCGGCGCTGCCGTCGCGGGAGTCAACGACTTTTACTGGGGTGCCCCCATCCCGCTGATCACGCGCTTTTACGCCCTGTTGTTCCATCCCTTGCTCCTGCTCCTCTCCCAACTGGGACTGACCCTCGGCCGTCCGCTGTTCACTGCCCTGGACGCGCCGGCCCTGCTCTATCTTGACCTGCCCGCGCGCCGTTTTGACGGTCTGTACTTTCTGCTGGCCTTTTTCGGCCTGCTCTTCTGGCTGGAAGGCCGTTACCCGCGCTTCTGGTGCCGCTGTCTCTGTCCAGCCGGAGCTTTGCTGGCGCTTGTTTCCCGGCGTCCCCTGTTCAGACGCAGGGCGCGCGAATGCCGACTCTGCGCCCGCTGCGCCCGCCACTGCCCCACAGGCGCCATTGATCCGCGCACGGCGCTGGCCGGACAGGGCGAATGTCTGACCTGTCTCGCCTGTTCGGACGTCTGTCCTGAAGGGGCAATTTCCTTCACGCCGTGGGGAAAAGATGATGAACACGCCGCTCCGTCAGCAACGGCGGACGCGCTCCACCTTCCCGCATTGCCCTCGCGGCGGGCCTTTCTGGGTGGTGCCGGCCTCGGTCTGCTCCTGGCCGGGGTGCAATATTCCGGGGCGCACAGCCTTCTCAACGCAGACGCCCGCGTTGTGTCGCCTGCCTGCATCCGCCCGCCGGGCGCCGTTCCTGAACCGGCTTTTCTGGCTCTGTGTCTGCGCTGTGGGGAGTGCATGAAAGTCTGCCCTTCCAACGCCCTGCAGCCGGCCTGGCTGGCCGCCGGCCAGGGAGGCATGTTCAGCCCGGTGCTGATGCCGCGCCACGGCCCATGCGTGCCGGAGTGCAACGCCTGCGGGCAGGTTTGCCCCACACACGCCATACAGGCGCTGTCCCCGGAAGAAAAACGTTGGGCGCGGGTGGGAACAGCGGTAGTGCTCCGACGCTCCTGTCTGGCCTGGTCCCAGGGCAGAGCCTGCGTTGTCTGCCAGGAAGTCTGTCCCTACGGAGCGGTCAAACTGCGCGGGATGGAAGGTCTTGCTGCGCCCGCGCCCGTTGTTGACGGCAGCCGCTGTTATGGTTGCGGCTATTGCGAACGCCACTGCCCTGTCGCGGTTCCGGCCATTGTGGTGGAACCGCTCAACGCTCTACGCTTGAAGGGCGCTTCCTATCAAAAAACAGCCCGCGAGGCGGGCATGGATTACACGCCTGTTCAGCGGAATGAACCGACAGTTGACGCGGACCTCCCCGTTGATGGCCCGCCGCCGGGCTTCACCGAATGATTCGCCCAACGTTGTTCCACGCAGGGGGTATAACTTTTAGATGACATGGACGAAGAATATAGCTTATCTGTTTGAATTACAGACCCGCGTTCCGTCCTGATTTGGCTATCCGCCTAAAGTCCGATGTTTCCAGTGCACTTGAGTGCACAATCGGTTTCCAGTGCACTCAAGTGCACAGCCGGTTTCGGTCGATGTTTTTCCAGTGCACTCGAGTGCACAAAATAAAGTGGGGAGACGGAATTTGCCGCGTCCGTCTCCCCGTGCGCATGATGTTCGGGAGAGTACATCAATGCGCGGGGACGGAACGCGCCGTCACCCCCGACCCGCGTTCCGTCCTGATTT
>JAISTW010000061.1 GCA_031272405.1 Desulfovibrio sp.
CCACTGGCTGACCTGGTATAATCAAAAACGCCCTCACCAGGCACTTGGCTATAAAAGCCCGGCGCAATTCAGGGCCCAACAACTTCAACTGGTGGCTTGATTTTGTGGGGGCACTACACCCGCGCATTGATGTACTCTCCCGAACATCATGCGCACGGGGAGACGGACGCGGCAAATTCCGTCTCCCCACTTTATTTGTCCGGCAGTACCTGCATACCCTGTTTCAGCGGAAAAACCGGGCCGCAAAATCGCCCTGTGGGCGGGTTCCCTTTGGGTGACGCCTTCTCTTGCGCGAAGACCACGCAGCCTGTTTCCAGGGCTGGATTCAGGAAAACCCTCCGCCGCCGTTACGTAAGTTCAATCAGAACACGCAGGTTATGCGTGGATTTACCGCGTTGCTTGGCTTTCTTCACATCCCTCTTGAACTGACTGGAACGGATCGGAGCAAGCACTATATCCCCAAGTCCTTAAACAGGGCATCGGCTGACTGGAAGCGTATTCCCCGGCCTTCTTCAATTTCCCGCATCGCGGCCAAAGAAACCTCATTGGGTTCCTCCGTACCGAACGGCAGACGTTTTTCCACGGCAATCTTGGTCAGCATCATGCGGCAAGCATCGGAAACAGTCAGCCCCAAAGCGGCAAGCACACTCGCGGCCTCATTTTTTATCGCCGGGTCAATTCTGGCACGGACATATTCAGTGGCGGGCATGGAAGTTCTCCTTGTCTGCCTGCATTGTAGCCCAACTGGGCATCAAGTCAACCCACAAGGAGAATCGCCATTTTATTTCGCGCCGCGCGCCAGTTCCGCCACGGCGTCCGCTATGCTTCTGCTGCGCAACCCCGTCAGTTCCCGCAGCTGCATCTGCGAACCGTGCCCCACAAAACTGTCCGGCAGGCCAAGGCGTTTCACCCGCACACCAGGCGACAGACCAACGTCGTTCAGAAATTCCAGCACGGCGGAAGAAAAACCGCAGGCCAGACTGCCCTCCTCCACTATCAGCATCTTGTCGAAACACCTGGCGATGTCCGCAAGCATCGCCTCGGGCAGGGGTTTGATCCAGACCGGATCAAAAACCAGCGGCCTGAACCCCAATTCCTCCTCGACAAAACGCGCGGCCTCCAGTGCAGGATGCGCCCTGTTGCCCACGGCCGCAATGGCCACGGCCTCACCATCCAGAAGAATCTCCCCTTGCGCCGGGGGCAATATGCGCAAAGATTCTTCCATCTTCACGCCGTAGCCGCTTCCGCGCGGATAGCGCAGGGCGCAGGGACCAGCCGAAGCCAGCGCCGTCGCAAGACAGTGGCGGAGCATGTTCTCGTCCCGTGGAGCGAGAATGCTCATGTTGGGGATATGCCGCAAATAGGGGATATCAAAGGCGCCGTGATGCGTGGCCCCGTCTTCCCCCACCAGGCCGGCGCGGTCGACGCAAAAGACGACCGGCAGATTTTGCAGGCAGACGTCATGGACGATCTGATCGTAGGCCCGTTGCAGAAAGGTGGAGTATATGGCCACCACGGGGCGGTACCCCCGGCTTGCGAGCCCCGCAGCGAAAGTCACGGCATGTTGTTCGCAAATGCCGGTGTCCACAAAACGCTCGGGGAAACGCTCCTTGAAAAATTCCGTACCGGTGCCTTCCGGCATGGCCGCCGTAATGGCGATGATTCTGTCGTCCTTTTCCGCCAGTCGCAGCAGCGTCTTTCCAAAAACAGACGTGAACGAGGGAACAGGGGAAAGCGTTGAAACAGGCAGACCCGTTTCCGGCGTGAAGTGCCCAACGCCGTGATAATGCGCCGGATTGGCCTCGGCCGGCGCATACCCCTTGCCCTTGTGCGTCCGCACGTGCAGGAGCACCGGGCCGTCTTCCACGGCGGCGGCCATTTTCAGGTGCCGTTTCAACTCGTTTGTGCTGTGGCCGTCCACCGGCCCGATATACGCGAAGCGGAAGGCTTCGAACAACATGCCCGGCGTGAAGAAGGATTTGAAACTCATCTCCCCGCGCTGGGCGTACAGGGCAAGATCCTGGCCGATCCGGGGGATGGCGCGCAAAAAACCGAGAACGTCCTTGCGGGCCTGCCGCACCCAGCGCCGCGACAGGGCGCTGCTCAAAAAACGCGAGAGCGCGCCCACATTGGGCGCTATGGACATCTCGTTGTCATTGAGCACGACTATAAGCCGTTTGCCCATGTGTCCGGCAAGGTTGAGGCCCTCGAAGGCTTCGCCGGCCGTCAGCGCGCCGTCGCCGATGACGGCCACGACATGATGCCGCTGCGCGGCCAGGTCGCGGGCCAGGGCCATGCCCAGGGCGGCGGAAATGGATGTGGATGAATGCCCCACGCCGAAATGGTCATACGGGCTTTCGGAAGGTTTCGGAAACCCGGAGATGCCCCCCAAAGTCCGCAGGGTGTGAAACGTCTCCGCCCGTCCGGTGAGAAGCTTGAAGGCGTAAGCCTGGTGGCCGACATCCCAGATCAGCCTGTCCTTTTCCAGATCAAAGACGGCCAGCAAGGCCAGAGTCAGCTCCACCACGCCCAGGGAAGGCGCCAAATGGCCGCCGTTGTGGGAGACGACGTCCACGATGCGCTCCCTGACCTCCCTGGCCAGTTGAAGCAGTTGCGCGTCCGAGAGCCCGGCCACCTGTGAAGGGGTTTTGATGTCTCGCAAAAGCGTGTTTTCAACGTGTGTCATGCTGTCCGTCGGCTGGTGTAGACTGCCAGAGATTTGAGAAAATCGGCCTCATTGCCGGAAAATGGGCGCAGGGCCTCGCAGGCGGCCGCGCTCTGCTCTTCGGCAAGTCTACGGCTCTCCGCAAGCCCCAGCAGCGCGGGATAGGTGTTTTTCCCCCTGGCAACGTCGCTCCCGACCGGTTTGCCCAGAGTGGCCGTGTCGGATGTGATGTCCAGAATGTCGTCGGAAATTTGAAAGGCCATGCCCAGGGCGGCGGCGAAAAGGCGGACAGCTTCTGTGGCGGCAAAGTCGGCCCCGGCCAGAATCGCGCCGCACACGCAGGATGCCTGCATCAGGGCCCCTGTTTTCATGGAATGCATCTGCCGCAGTTGCTCAAGCGAAACGGCGGGCTTGCCCGTGTACAGCATGTCCAGTTCCTGGCCGCCGGCCATTCCGGCGGAGCCGGCCGCCGCCGCAAGCGTCGCCACGGCCTGGACAAGCCTGTCCGGGGGAGCTTTTGCGCCGCACATGACCACAAATGCGTCCGTCAGCAAGGCGTCGCCGGCCAGAATCGCCGTGGCCTCGTCAAAGGCCTTGTGGTTTGAAGGTTTGCCGCGCCGCAGATCATCATTGTCCATGGCCGGCAAATCGTCATGAATCAGGGAATAGGTGTGCACCATCTCTATGGCGCAGGCAAAGGGCAAAACGGCCCTTTCCGTTCCTCCGCACAGACAGGCGCAACTCATGCACAAAACAGGCCGCAGGCGCTTTCCGCCCGCGCACAGGCTGTACAGCATGGCATCCTTGAGTCGTTGCGGGGCGCGAAAATCGTCAAGGCAGCGGGCAAGAAACGCCTCCACCGCCGCGGCGCGTTCCCGGAGCGCCGCCTTCATGGCATGTTCCGGCATCATGAGGCTTCGTCCCCCGTTTCCGGCGTTCCCCCGGACTGCTCCCGACGCAGGGACAACGGCTTCATTTCTCCGTTTTGCCACAGGCTGAGCTCATGACGGGCCTTTTCCAGGCGTTCCTTGCAAAAAGCGGCGCAGTCCTGCCCTTCCCTGAAAAGAGACATGCTCTTCTCCAGGGGCAGATCCTCCGCTTCCAGAGCGTCCACTATTTCCTGCAGACGCGCCATCTTGCGTTCAAACAGATCTTCCGTTTCTTTTGTTGTTTCGTCCATAAAACGCTCCATATCACCCGGGATGGACGTTTGTCACAGTCGCCGCCAAACGTCCGTCGCCAAGGCGCACGACAATCTCCCGCCCCGGCGCTGTCTGACGCGCGGAACGCAGAATATCCCCTCCGGCCGTCAAAACCAGGGCGTACCCTCTTTTCAGCGGAGCCGCCGGGTCGGCGTTTTCCACCGACAAAGCCAGACGCCGCAGCATGTTCTCCCTGCGCTCCAGCGCGCGCAGCATATGCCCGCGCAGGGCGGCGCGCTGCTGTTCCAGGCGGCGCGCCGCGTCTCCAAGACGTCCGGGCAGGGACTTGTTCAGAATAAAAGCCAGACGTACAAGGCGTTCGCCGAGACGGGACAAATGGCGCTCCGGAGAAAGCCACTGCAGATGTTTAGACCGCTCTCGGAGCAGGCGTTCGGCCTCTTCCAGACGATCCGCCATGCGTCCCAGCAACGCGCTGTGTGACTCGTCCAGGCGTTGCGCCAGTTCCTCCCGGGGGGGCCATAGCAACTGGGCCGCGTGGGAGGGCGTGGCGGCCCGCACGTCGGCCGTCATGTCCGCAAGGGTCACGTCCACCTCATGCCCCACTCCGGCCAACACCGGGATTTTTGAGCTGAAGACGGCCTGCGCGACGGCTTCTTCATTGAAAGGCCACAAATCCTCCAGCGAGCCGCCGCCCCTGATCAACACAATCACCTCGGCCCAGGCCTGTTCGTTGACGCGTTGCAGCGCTTCGGCTATTTCCCGCGCGGCGGCGTTGCCCTGAACCAGAGAAGGGAAAAGGCATATATGCGCGCCGCTCCCCCGTGTCGCGGCCAGAGACAGAAAGTCGTGGATCGCCGCGCCGCTGGCCGAAGTTATCAGGGCGACCCGTTTGGCGTCCCGGGGCAAAGGGCGCTTGCGCTCCAGACTGAAATACCCCAGGGCGGCAAGTTCGCGCTTGCGCTCCTCAAAAGCCCTGGCAAGCTCCCCCTGCCCTTCATCCTGCACCAGGTCCACCACAAGCTGATATTGTCCGCGCAGGGCGTAAACGCTTATGCGCCCGGCGCAGAGCACTGTCGCCCCGTTACGCAATACGTCAACCGGCGCGGGACGCGGTTTTTCAAAGACTTCGCCGGTGAGCGGATCGAAGGATTGACGGCTCACGCGCTTCTGCTGCTGCAGAAACCACACGCACTGCAACTGGGCGCCCTGGTCCTTCAGGCTGAAGTACATGTGTCCGGAGTCCGGCCGCGTGAGATTCGACACCTCCCCCCGCACCCAGACAAAGGGGAAGCCAGCTTCCAGATTTTCGCGCAAACGCTCGGTGAGTTGACGTACCGTCAGTATGCTGTCCGACAAGGCTATTTCCCGCACGCTTCCGTTACATGCCCCCAACCTTCGCGCACGTTGTCGCGCCAGTTCAAAAACGCGGAGGCAAAGTCATCCAGGCTCAGCGCGCCCTTTTCACCGCTGTGGCGATCCTTGCATTCCACGACGCGGCCGGCGACACTCCTGGCGCCGAGCACAAGCTGCATGGGAGCGCCCAGCAGATCCGCGTCCTTGAATTTCACCCCCGGACGTTCTTCCCTGTCGTCGTACAACACATCCAACCCCATCCCGCGCAACGCCCCGTATAATTCTTCCGCTTTTTCCGTTACTGCGGCGTTGTGGGGATCAAGGTTGAGCAATATGCAATCCATCGGCGCTATGGCCGGAGGAAAAACAATGCCGTCGGCGTCGTGGTTTTGCTCGATGGCCGCGGCGATGATGCGGGAAACGCCTATGCCGTAGCAGCCCATGATCATCAGGCGTTCGTGGCCGTTCTCATCCAGAAAGGCCGCGTGCATGGCTTCGCTGTATTTCAGACCCAGCATGAAAACGTGCCCCACTTCAATCCCCCGTTTCAGGGAAACATCCCCCCCGCAACGCGGGCAGCGGCCGGCATCCTGAACAAGTTCGACATTGGCGGCAAAATCGCACTCATTGCAAAAAACGATCATGTCTTCGCCGGTATCCGCCAATACCATGAATTCGTGGGAAAAGCTTCCCCCAATGGAGCCGTTGTCGGCCTCCACGGACTTGAAGGCGATGCCCAGACGCCGAAAAATTCTGTTGTAGGCCTCATGCATGACCTTGTAGCTGTGCTCCGCCCCGGCGGCGTCCGCGTCAAAGGAATAGGCGTCTTTCATGATGAATTCGCGCCCGCGCATCAATCCGAAACGCGGTCGGATTTCGTCGCGGAATTTGGTCTGAATCTGGTAGAGACGCACGGGCAATTGCCTGTAGGAACGCACTTCGCCGCGCACCATGTCCGTGATCACTTCCTCATGCGTCGGCCCCAGGCAGCATTCCCTGTCGTTGCGGTCCTTGAAGCGCAACAATTCTTTGCCGTAGTGTTCCCAGCGTCCGGATTCCTTCCACAGATCCGCCGGCTGCACCATGGGCATGAGAAGCTCCTGAAAACCGGCCGCGCGCATTTCTTCCCGGATGACTTTTGAAACCTTGTCTATCGCTTTAAGGCCAAGGGGAAGATAGATATAGACGCCGGACGTCAGTCTGCGCATCATGCCGGCCCGCAACAGCAGCTTGTGACTGACGACCTCGGCCTCGGCCGGCGATTCCTTGAGTGTGGGAATATAACAGGAACTGAAACGCATGGGGTTTTCCTTCGTTGACTGGTTGAAATGCTTCATGCCGCCGGTTTTGACATCAACAGCGACTGCAACTCCTCCATGAACGCGGTCAGCAAGGCATCCTGCCCTCTGACCGAGCGCACGACCGCGCCCTTGCGAAAAATGACGCCCTTGCCGCGTCCGCCGGCAAGCCCCAGATCGGCCTCCCGGGCTTCACCGGGGCCATTGACGACGCAACCCATGACGGCCACCTTGACGGGAGCGGCAGAGCCGGCCAAACGCTCTTCCACGGCGCGCAACAGGGAAAAAACGTCTATCTCCGTCCGCCCGCAGGTGGGGCAGGAAATTATTTCCGGGCCGCGTCGGCGCAAACCGAGCGCCCGGAGTATTTCCCAGGCCGCCGTCACTTCGTGCGCGGGATCCGCCGTGAGCGAAACGCGCACAGTGTCGCCGATGCCCTCGTTGAGCAGGATGCCCAGCCCGACAGCGGATTTGACGGCGCCGCGCAAAAGCCCTCCGGCCTCAGTGACGCCGATGTGCAGCGGATAATCGCAAGAAGACGACAGGCTGCGGTACGCGGCGATGGTGTCCTGCACGGAAGAGGATTTTATGGATGTCTTGATTTGTTCAAAACCGCGTGACTCCAACAGACGGATTTGCGCCAGGGCGCTTTGCGTCAGGGCTTCCGGACATGGCCCGCCGTATTGACGCAGCAGACCTTTTTCCAGCGAACCGCTGTTGACGCCGATGCGGATGGCGGCCTTGTGCATTTTCGCGGCGTCGACAATACGGAAAACATGTTCCCTTTTGCCCATATTGCCGGGATTTATGCGCAGGCCGTCCACTCCGGCCTCCAGCGCGGCAAGGGCCAGGCGGTGGTCAAAATGGATGTCGGCGATAAGCGGGAGGCTTGTTTGTCGCCGTATTTCCGCCAACGCCTGGGCGGCCGCCCGGTCGGGAACAGCCAGGCGCACGGCTTCGCAACCGCGCTCCTCAAGCCGCGCTATCTGGGCAAGCGTGGATTCAACATCACGCGTGTCGCTGTTGGTCATGCTCTGCACGACAACAGGCGCGTCGCCGCCTATGGTCAGGCGGCCCAAGCGTATGGGGCGCGTCTTTGCTCTGCTCATGTCCTCCCGCCTTGCTGGCTGCATCGAATTTTTCGACAATACGCCATAATCAGCCGCAAGCCAAGCCTCGACAAACCTTGAAACAGGATATACATTGGAACATTCCTTGCAGAGATTCATTGTCGCTGTTGAGCGCGGCAGAGCCTTCCGGACTTTTTCGCAAAAAAAGCTCAAGTTTTTGAAAACGGCGCCGATAGAATAAAAAAGAGGATAGCCATGTTCCGCAACATGTCCCGCAACGCGCGATTTTATATTTTGCCCTGCCTGCTCTGTCTGGCGCTCTGCGCCTGCGCCGGAAAGCCGAATACCGGTCGCGCCGACTACGTTGACGCGGTGGAACTCAAGCTGAAATGCCGCGAGTTGGCGGATCAAATGCTCGCGACCATGCCCAACGACGCCCTGCAGGGCTTTGTCGCCATGCCGGTCGCCTTTGTGGATCAAAACAATTCCTCGCGCAGTTCCCCTCTGGGCAGGCTGATTGCCGAATCCCTTTTTTATGAATTCAACCAGCGGGGTTTTCCCACGCGGGAATACCGTCTGTCAGGCGCCATTTCCGTGACGGGCGGCAGAGATGATCTGGCCCTCGTCTCCAACCAGATTGTCCCGACCCAGGGACAAAAATGGGCCGCTCTGATTGTCGGAACCTATTATGTGGAAAAAAACGCCACATTTGTCAATGCGCGGCTGGTGCGCGCCAGTGACGGGCTGGTCTTGCGCACCGGCCAGCTTGTGCTTGTCAACACGCCCGTTGTGGCCAGAATGGGAAAACCCGATGCTCCGGTCTCTTCAGGTTCATCCGCCGCGGGGCCGCTGGTCACGCAGAATTCCAAAAACGCCGGAAAAGCGACGAAACAGACCGAGACCGGGGGCCTGTATGCGCCCCTTTACACGCCGGCGGACATGATCTCAACGGGAAAACTGCGAATCATTCAGGGACGCTGAACCATGAAGCCGCTTTTTGTAAAAATGACCCTCATCGTTGCGCTGTCCCTGTTTGTTCCCATTGCGGGCGGCAGTTTTGTTTCCACGCCTCTTGCGGGAGAAAGCCGGCTCCCGCCGCTCATTGACGGCCCCGACATCAGCGAGGCCTTTCTGGAACAGGCCCGTGAATACCGGGACGCGGGACGTTATGAGCTGGCGCGCCAGGCCTATGCCCAGGCCCTTTCAACCTGCCGCTCCAATGAAAGACTGGCCGTCATCAGGTATGAAATGGGCGGGGTGGAACTGTTGTTGAGAACGATGCGTTAGGATGGACGCCATGAACAGATTTTTTTTCATCATTGTTCTGCTTCTGTCCGTCCTGCTCTTTCCTTTGGCGGCGGCGGGCTTTTTTGAAACCGGGACTGTCCCTGTGGCGGGGGCCAAAATAGCCGACGAAATTGATTCGCAGTTGATGATGCGCTATGCCGGCAAAAATCCGGACATGAAAAAACGCGACCGTGAAGCCTTGGCCCGGGCGCGCATCACAATCATGAGCACTACCGCCGTCAACCTCAACAATCTTGAAGAAACATCGCCCCTAGGCCGACAGATAACGGAAGAAGTCTGCCGCAACCTTATTGACGACGGGTACCGTTTCACCGAATTGCGTCAGGGGAAATACATACGCGTCAACAAGTCCGGCGAATTTTTCCTCACGCGGGACGTCAAGAAACTCGTGAGGACAACAGCCTACGCCCAGGCCATACTGGCCGGCACATACGTCGTCAGTCCGGAACAGGTGCGCATCAGCATGAAGCTCATCCACATCAACACCGGCGAAGTGCTGGCTATGGGCAACGCCACAGTCCCCATCACAGACGACCTCGTGCCCCTGCTGGAAGACGTGAAACCGGGCAGCGGCAAGACGCCGTCCGTGCGCACGCGTCTCAAATAATTTTCCGCCGCGCAATTTTTCTTGCCATTTTGAGAACATGTGTTTACAAATCTGTCTACACTGTTCAGCATTTTTTCATCTGGGGCTTTATGTCGCTCAGCATCGGCATCGTCGGTTTGCCCAATGTGGGCAAATCCACGCTTTTCAACGCGCTGACCAAGGCGCAGAACGCTCAGGCCGCCAATTATCCGTTCTGCACCATCGAGCCCAACAAGGCGGCGGTGGCTGTGCCGGACGAGCGCGTGCTGGCCCTCTCGGCAAAAGTTTCCCCCAAAAAGACCATCTTTGCCGGCGTTGACTTTATCGACATAGCGGGCCTGGTGCGCGGGGCGAGCAAAGGGGAAGGGCTCGGCAACCAGTTTTTGGCCAACATTCGCGAATGCGCCGTCATTGCGCATGTGGTGCGCGCCTTTGAGGACGACAACATCGCGCACGTGGACGGCGGCGTTAACCCTTCGCGCGATGTTGACGCCGTCGAAACGGAATTGTTGCTGGCGGACATGCAGAGCGTTGAAAAGCGTCTGGAAAGACTCCGCAAGACGGCCAAGGGCGTCAAAGACGCCAAAACCGCGACCGACCATGCGGAAAGCCTGCTCGGCTGGCTGGATGGCGGAAAACCAGCCGCGTCCTTTATTTTGCCCGACAATGAACTTTTTTTGAACTGCTGGCGCGAGATGGGCCTGCTCACAGCAAAGCCGGTCATCTACTGCGCCAATGTGGATGAAGCCTCCCTGCCCGACGGCAACGCCCACTCGGCGGCACTGGAACAAATCGCCGCGCGGAGCAAGGCCGGCTTTACCCTTGTCTGCGCAAAACTTGAAGAAGAACTTCAAGGATTGCCGGAAGACGAACAAAGGGAACTGCTGGCTTCCTACGGCATTGAGAAAAGCGGTCTTTCCCGCGTCATCAGGGCGGGATACGACACGCTGGGCCTGTGCAGCTATTTTACGGCCGGCCCGGACGAAGTGCGCGCCTGGACGATTCGCAGGGGCTGGAAAGCCCCCCAGGCCGCCGGGGTCATTCATACCGACTTCGAACGCGGCTTCATCCGCGCCGAAGTCATCTCCTACGCCGATTACATGAGCCACGCCAATGAGGCCGCCTGCCGCGCGGCCGGCGCGTTGCGCACGGAAGGCAAGGACTATGTCGTGCAGGACGGCGACGTCATGCGCTTTCTGTTCAACGTCTGAACTTCAGCGTTTCAGCAGTTCTTCCAGAAAATTGAGCGCGTCGCGCTGCAGGGCCGCAAGGTGTTCCTGCCCGCAAAAACTCTCCGTGTACACTTTGCACACGGCCTCCGTCCCCGAGGGACGCACGGCGAACCAGCCGTCGTCGCTGGTTATTTTCACGCCGCCGATAGGGGCCTGGTTGGCCGGCGCGCGCGTCAGAACATGCGTTACCGGAGCGCCGGCCAGAGTTCTCGGGACTGCTCCGTCGTCGGAAATGGAACTCAATACACTCCGGATATGGTCGTCGGCTGGCGCGTCAAGACGTTGATACAGCGGCTCGCCAAGCTCTTCGGTCAGTTTTTTGTAGATGTCGCCTGGCGAACGCTGTTCCCTGGCCATAATTTCAGCGGCCAGAAGGCAGAGCAACGGGCCGTCCTTGTCCGTGCTCCAGGGGCTGCCGTCAAAACAGAGGAACGAGGCTCCGGCGCTCTCCTCACAGGCGAAACCGCAGCGACCGGAATGCAGATACGCCACGAACCACTTGAACCCGACAGGCACTTCCAGCACAGGGCGCGAAAGGGCCTGCCCCACCCTGTCCAGCATCGCGCTTGTGACCAGCGTTTTTCCGATGCCGCAATCGGCCGGCCAGTTCTTTCTCGTCCGGAACAGATACCAGGCCGCGACGCTCAGGTAATGGTTGGGATTCATGAGCTCCCTGCCCGTGACGATGCCGTGGCGGTCGGCGTCCGGATCGCAGGCGAAGGCGAGGTCGAAATTTCCCCGCATCTCCAGCAGGCGATTCATGGCGTAGGGGGAGGAACAATCCATGCGGATTTTGCCGTCCTTGTCGCAGGGGACGAAGCGGAAAGTCGGATCCACCGTACTGTTGACTATGGAAAGGTTCAGGCGTTCGGTTTCGGCCAAACGCTCCCACAGCGGCAGACTGGAGCCGCCCAGCGGGTCAACGCCGAGTTTCAGGCCGGAACGGGCGATAAGGTCTATATCAAGCGCCTTGCGCAAATCATCCACATATGCGCCGATGAAATCATAGTCACGCACCAGGGAGGAATGAAGGGCCTCGGGCAGGGTCTTGAACCTGACCTTGCGATTGCCGTTTTCCAGATGCCCGTTGGCGGCGGATTCTATCCACTGGGTCGCCTCTGTTTCCGCCGGACCTCCGTGGGGAGGATTGTATTTGAAACCGCCGTCGCCGGGGGGATTGTGCGAAGGAGTGATGACGATGCCGTCAGCCGGGCATTCCGGATTTTTCCTGTTCCAGGTCAAAATCGCGTGGGAAACGGCCGGCGTGGGGGTATAGGCGTTGTCCCTGGCGGTGTGAATGGTCACGTCGTTGGCGGTCAGCACTTCCAGAGCGCTGCGAAACGCGGCCTCGGAGAGCGCGTGCGTGTCTCTCCCGATGAAAAGCGGACCAACGATGTTTTTTGCCGCGCGATAGTCGCAAACAGCTTGGGTGACGGCGTATACATGCTCCTCGTTGAATGTTTTCGCCTTTGAGGAGCCCCTGTGGCCGGAAGTGCCGAAAGCCACTCTCTGGGAGGGCATTTCGGGATTGGGAAATTCCGTGTAATAGGCGCACATCAGTTCGGGAATGTTTTCCAGTGATTCCACGGCGGGAAGTTTGCCGGCCTGCGGATGAACTACGGACATACACTGCCCCCTTGTCGTAAAAAATGAGCGCCGGGCCGATGCTCACGCGCCGACCCGGCGCTGGCGCGTTATCTTTCCAAAGGCACCGTGCGGAAGAAAACATCGTCACGGCGCGCCAGCTGCAGCATGACGGCGCCGCGCTTGACGCCTTCCTCCTTGACGATGCGCGAGAGCTCTTCCACGCTGTTCACGGACTTCAGATTCGCTTTCAGAATGACGTCGCCGGGGCGTATGTCCACCTGGGCGGCGGGTTTGTCAGGGGCGACATCCACAACCATGAGCCCCTCGTTTTTGTTGATTTTCATATCCCGACGCTCTTCCATTTTCAACGGGCGCACCGAGAGTCCAAGCAATCCCTCGTCCATGCGGTTTTTGTCCTTGGGCGCTTGCGCGGCCGCCGCCGGTTTGCGCTCGCCCAGGGTGACTTTCACCTCTACGGAACCGCCGTCGCGCCACAGCGTCAGGGCCGTGACGCTGCCGGGAATTTTGTCGGCTATGGCGCGTATCAAAGCCGAAGAATTTTCAATCGGCTTGCCGTCCACCGCCGTTATCACATCGCCGTCCCTGACCCCGGCCGCGGCCGCGGGTTCGTTTTCCATGACGTGTTCAACCAGAGCGCCGCCGGCCGATTTCATGCCGAGGGCCTTGGCCGTATTTTCGTCCACATCCTGGATGCCCACGCCCAGCCAGCCTCGACTCATCTTTTTGCCGCTCTTGATCTGAGTTATGATCTTGGAGGCCATATTGCTGGGAATGGCAAAGCCGATTCCCTGCCCGCTGGCGATGATGGCGGTATTGATGCCGACGACCTCGCCGTTGGTGTTCAGAAGCGGCCCGCCGCTGTTGCCGGGATTGATGGAGGCGTCGGTCTGGAGAAAATTGTCGAAGGGACCGGCATGGATATTGCGGCCTTTTGCCGACAGTATTCCGGCCGTAACCGTATTCTCAAGCCCGAAAGGATTGCCGATGGCCAGCAGCCATTCGCCGACTTTCAGGGCGTCGGAGTCGCCGAAACTCAGGTACGGCAGGGATTTTTTGGCCTCAAGTTTGAGCAGGGCCAAATCGGAATCTTCGTCGGAACCAACGAGTTTCGCGGAAAGAGTTTCCCCCTTGCCCGTTCCCGAATTCAGCGTGACGTGAATGGTGTCCGCGTTGGCGACCACATGGTTGTTGGTCACAATATAACCGTCTGCGGAAATCAGAAAGCCCGAACCCAGGGATTTTTGTTTCTGCTGGGGGCGTTTGCCTTGCGGGCCCCTGTTGCCGAATTGCTCAAAAAATCTCTCGAAGCCGGGAGGCATGTTCCGGAACATTTCGCCGAAGAAATCTTCCGGCCCCATGCTGTGCGTTTTGCGTTCCGTGCCGATGTTGACGACGGCGGCCCCGCATTGCTTGGCCATCTCGCTGAAGTCGGGCAAATTGGCCGCGCCGGAAGCCCGCGGCGCCGCAAGCAGGGCCAGGCTCAGAACTGCGAGAAAAAACTTTTTTGCAGACATTAACATATCCTCCTCATTGAATTGTCCTCCAATATCACTTCGAACCATCGCTTTGCAGGCCGGATCTCGGATGCGCCTTGTCGTAGACCGTGACCAGGTGTTCCAGACTGACCTGGGTATAACGCTGTGTCGTCGTCAGGCGTTTGTGCCCCAGCAGCTCCTGGACGCTCCGCAGATCCGCGCCGGCGATCAACAGGTGCGTGGCGAAGGAATGTCTCAGGCTATGTGGCGAAATCGTGAAAGTCAAGCCCGCTCGACGGCACAATCCGCCGATGATCCTTGACGCCTCCCTGCGCTGGAGCCTTCCGCCGCGCGCGCCGACAAAAAAAGCCTGTTGCCGGACGTCCGCAAAATGTCCGCGAACCTCAAGCCAGGCGGACAATGCGGCCAACGATGCGTCGGACAAGGGGGCCAACCGCTCGCGTCCCCCTTTGCCCTTTATGCGCAACACGTTGCCGCTGCCGGGAAAATCTTCCAGATTCAGGGCAAGGGCTTCGGAAATGCGCAAGCCGGAGCCATAAAGCAATTCCGCCAGAGCGAGATCGCGCGAACGCAGCCTTTCCGCCTTGCCGTCCGGGGCATCTCGGGGAGCGTGGACGTTCAGCAGAGCAAAGGTTTCATCCACATTCAAGGCGCGCGGATGCCGTCTGTCCTGGCGCGGATTGCGCACCTGCCGGGCGACGTTTTCCTTGAGCGCCCCGCTGTGCTGTAAAAACTTGAAAAAGGAGCGGATGGCCGCCAGTTTTCTGGCCATGCTGCTTTTTGCCCCGTTCAGGCGAAAAAGTTCGGCCAAAAAAGCCTGTATGTCCTTGCGTCCGATATTTCGAAAATACGCGTCGGGCCTCTGCCTTTTTTCGACAAGAAAGGCCAGAAACTGCTCCAAATCGGAACGGTAGGCGTTTTGCGTCGCCACGGAGCAGTTTTTCTGAACCGCCAGCCAAACGAAAAATTTTTCCATCTCTTCATGGAGTATTTCGGGACGCTCCTGCCGTCCCGGGGAAACATCGGCGGGAGAGATGCTCATAACGCCCTGTA
This sequence comes from Desulfovibrio sp., assembly GCA_031272405.1. GTDB lineage: Bacteria > Desulfobacterota > Desulfovibrionia > Desulfovibrionales > Desulfovibrionaceae > Desulfovibrio. The sequence goes on from JAISTW010000061.1 coordinate 14,833, forward strand.
TCGCGCGCCTGGAAGGCGTTTGATTTGTCCGGCCAATTCCAGGCTCACAAGCGTGGTTGAGAGACAGGCGGCCGTGATGTTCAGGGCGACGGCCAGAGCGTCGGCCTGCATGTCGCCGTTTCTGCGCAGACATTCCACAAGTTGTCGGGAGGCGGACAATTCGGGGGCGTTCACTGGAGACGCGGCTTCGGGGACAAGCGCTTCCTTTTTGCGCACGCCTTTGGCCGTATGCTTGTCCTCGCTTTTCGGCTTTTCAGGACCGAAGACCTCTGCGCTGACGCCGTATCCTCTGAGCTGATCCGCGAGATCCCGCAGTATGTCCTCCGCGCTGAAAACGGCGCGTGCCCCCTGACGGACAAGATCCTGACAACCGATGCAGTGCGCGCTCAGAGCCGGCCCCGGCACGGCGAAGACATCACGATTCTGTTCAAGGGCCAAACGCGCCGTTATCAGACTGCCGGACCGACTCGCGGCCTCGACGACCAGCACCCCCAGCGCAAGCCCGCTGATGATGCGGTTGCGTATGGGGAAATGCGCGGCAAGAGGACTGGCGCCCGGGGGAAATTCGGAGAGCAGCAGGCCGTGTTTGCGCATCAAGGCGAACAGGGCTTCGTTTGCGCCGGGGTATACCTTGTCGATGCCCGTGCCCAGCACTCCGATGCTTTTGCCGGTTTGGCGCAGGGCGGACTCGTGAACCGCGGCGTCTATTCCCTGGGCCATTCCGGAAACGACGGCGATGCCGCAAGCGGCCAAGCGGGACGACATGTAGGCGGCGACGTCGCATCCGTGTCTGGTGGCGTGGCGCGAGCCGACTATGGCCACAACGGGCGAACGCAGGAGGGAAACATCGCCCAGACAGTACAAAAACACCGGCGCGTCCTGCAACTCTCTCAGGCGTTCCGGGTAGAAATTGGAAGTCCAGAGCAATATTCCGCAGTCAAGTTTTTGGGCCCGGTTCCACTCCTCCTGGGCGGTCGTCCGCCAGGATTCGTCCTCCACGGCCTTTATCTGCCGCTGCGAAAGGCCGGCCTGCACCCATGACCTCTTGTGCTGCAAGGCCTGAAAGGAAGAGCCGAATTTTTTCAGCAGTCGGGCGCGGGAACGCGCGCCCAGCCATTTGCTGTGCCGCAGGGCCAGAGAAGCCCAGAATTCCTTGCGGGCCTCCTCGTCCATGCCGGCCCAACCAGACATGTCATCCATCGGCGCGCTTCACAATGTGAAAATGCCCTTTCACCGGCGCGTCAACGCGCGGGGCCGAGATTGGGAACCTTTCCGGCCGCCTCGGAGTTGGGGAATTGCGCCTTGAGCGCGCGGAATTTTTCCGCCGCTCCCTGCCTGTCCCCCAGTTTGTTCAGGGTCATCCCGGCCTTGAGCAGGGCATCGGCGTTTTTATGATGATTCGCGTACTGCGTGTTGACAAGCTGAAATTGTTCCAGAGCTTCCTTGTAGTTTTTCTGCGAGTACAGGCATTCGCCGATCCAGTATTCCGCATTGGCCGCGTAACGTCCGTTGGGATATTGTTGCAGAAAACCGCGGAATTGATTGATGCCCTCGTTTGAACGACCCGACATGGCGAACTTCAGGGCTTCCTTGTAGGCGGCTTCCTCGCCCTGGGCGGGTTTGGCCGACTGCTTCGGCGCGCTCTGGGGCTGTGCCGCCTGCGTGTTTTGAGGGGTTTCCGCTGGAGGAAAAGCGGACGAGATCGCTGAAAAGACGGGCTGCTTCGCCGGGGGAACAGCGGATGCGGCCTCGGGAACGCGCCCCTCCGCCGTCAGGGGGGGCGGCGCGGCTTGCGCGGGCTTCGGGGCAGTGGGAGCGCTTGCGTATTCGGGAGGCAGGGCGAAGTCCGTGGGCGGCAACGCGACTGCCGGCGCGGCATCGTTTGCCGCGACTGTCTGCCGGGGAGCGGTTTTGGCGGCCGGGGTCGCCCGCTGCGGCGTTTTCGCGGCGACGGCCGTCCCGGAAGACGGGGCGGCGGGGACGGGTTGCGCCGCTCCCAGGCTGCCCGAAGGTCCGGCTACTCTTTGCGGACCGGAAACAGGCGGATTTTTGTCCTGTTTCGGCAAGGCGTCTGTTGTTGAGGTTTCCGGCCCATTCCGGGAAGCTTTCACGGAGGCTGTTTTTTTATCATCCGGCAACGGCAGCGGAGGCACGGACGGCTTCAGGATAGGCGCTGTCGCCGTCGTTGTCGGGGCGGTTTCGAATTGCGGCTGGACAGGCGGCGTCTTCACGGCGGAATCCGGCCGCGCGACGGAGTTTTTTTCCGGAACAGGCTGGGAAGCGGGCGCGGGAACAGCCTTCATCCCGGTTTTTCGCCCGTTGGCCGTCACAACCTGATAGGTGCGATTGTCGAGTTCCTTGACCTGCTTGTTCAAACCGGAAACGCCCTGCTCCAGGTTGATCAGACGGTGATCCGTTTCCTGCAGGATTCTCGCGTTCCGTTCGCTGGCGCTTTCAACCTGTTGGAATTGCCCGGTCGAAGCGCATCCGCCGCCCAGGAAGACAAAGGCGATCGGGGCCAAAAGAATTTTTTTCATACGTCCTCTCTGTCCATTATATTCGAATTTCAAGTCAAATCCGCCTTCATGCAAAGTTCGTGCAAAGTTGAGGCGCGCCAAAGAGACTTGCGGCCGATTGAATTTTCAGGCACAAGACATAACAAAAAAGGCCGTCCGAATATATATGTTCGGCAGTCGTTATGCAAGGGGCGTAGGGTGAGAAGATTAAGCCGGGTTGTGTCGTCATGAACGCCGCGCAAAATTTTTTGGAAGGCTGGCCGGCTGTTCAGGCAGTGCTTGATGCCGCCTCCGTGGCCTTGCCTCTGGCGGCGTTTTTGTCCTACTGCGGCCTCGGACTGATTTCCGCGCTGGCCAAAATTCTGTCCCATGCCCGCAAACGGGCATCTTTTGACAAATGCGCGCGCCAGCTTGCCTTATTGGGTTTTATTCTTGGCTGGATCATGCTGGTCGGCGTCAGGGTATGGTTGTTTTTGACGCCGACGGGCGGCGGGAAAGCCGTTCTCCTTGTCTGGCTGGCGGAAATATGCTGGCTGCTGCTGGCCGTCAGCGTTCTCCTCGCCAGTCTCTATTACGCGCTGTGGAAACACACGGCCAAATATCCCGCCCTCGGAATAAGTCTGGGTCTGTCTGGAGGGTTGGCGGCCTGCGCGGCGCTCTTTTGCGCCCTGGCCACAGCGCGTTTTACCGTCCTCGGCCTGACGGCCTCCGCGACGGATGCCAAAGCGGGAGAAATTTTCGCCGCCTTGTCGAAAATATTCGTCAACGCGGCGGACAGCCTGCCTCTCTGGAACATGCTCTGGTACACGCCGGCCCTGATTGTGGCCCTTGCCGGCGGCCTCGGCGCGCTTTGGCTCTTCGCGCGCCGCAACCATGACGATTTCGGACGGGATCACTACAACGCCATGATAGCTTGGTGCACGAGCCTTTCACGCAACGCCTGGCTTCTGCTCTGGTGTTTTCTTCTCATATTCTGCGTCAGGCAACTGGCCGCGAGCCTGAACCCGCAACTTGCCGGAACAGTCGAATTCTGGCAGGAAATCGCGACGGAAGCGGCCTATTTGCTCTACTGGGCCATCCCCGCCCTGCTCTGGACGTTCGTCGGCCGCAGCCAAACGCCCCTGCGCTGCAGCATTGCCGTACTGGCTGCCTTTGCTCTGGCGTGCACCTTCCTTGTCCCCTACTATCTGGAAATCTGCGCCGTGTAGCGTCCGCGCGGCGGAAACGCGCCATTTTTTCCTCAACACGTTTATCTTTTGTTCAAGGCGACAACACAGTGATGAAAAATTTCGCGGCCATAGATTTTGAAACGGCCAACTTCAACCAGTCAAGCATTTGCAGCATTGGCGCGGTTATCGTCCGGAATGGAGAACTTGCCGAAAAGATATACCGTCTTGTCCGTCCAGAACCGGAATGGTACTCATATTTTAATATGCAAGTTCATGGACTTACAGCAAAAGACACGCAACACGCCCCCTTTTTTCCGGAAGTCTGGACGGAAATCGCGCCGAAAATCGCCGACCTGCCGTTGGTTGCGCACAACAGCTCCTTTGATGAAACGTGTTTGCGGGCTGCGCATCGGGCGTATCGGATGGAGTATCCAAACCATCCCTTTTATTGCACCTGTCGGGCGTCGCGGAAAATATTCGGAAAAATATTGCCCAATCACCGCTTGCGGACAGTGGCGGCGCATTGCGGCTATGATTTGACCCGGCATCATCATGCTCTGGCGGATGCCGAGGCGTGCGCGGCGATAGCGATGAGGATATTGTAGATCCATGAAGGGGGTCGCCGCTTGTCGTTTCAAAGGGCATGAAGTATAGCTGATCAATGCATGCACACTTTTGCGTTTTTTTGGAGGCGGCGTGACGACGACAGACGATTTCACTCATATTGACGCCAAGGGCGGCGTGACCATGGTGGATGTAGGCGCGAAGCAGGCCAGCCGGCGCAGGGCGGTGGCCGAGGCCTGGGTGCATCTGAACTCGGCCACCATGGAGCTTCTCAGACAGGCGGCTCTCCCCAAGGGAGACGCGCTGACCTGCGCCAAAATAGGCGGCATCATGGCGGCGAAACGTGTTGGAGAGCTGATTCCGCTCTGTCATCCGCTCAATTTGACTTTCGTGGACGTCAATTTTGAAATTCTGGACGATCCGGCCCGGATACATGTTGTGGCCGAAGCCCGAACAACGGGCCTGACGGGCGTGGAGATGGAGGCCATAGTGGCCGCCCAAACGGCCGCCGCCGTCATTTACGACATGTGCAAGGCCGTGCAGCGCGACATCGTGATCAACGGCGTGCGCCTTCTGCACAAAAGCGGCGGCAAAAGCGGGGAGTTCAACGCTCGCGAAGCGTTTTGAAAAAACCATATGAGTCTGCCGAATTTCCTCCCTGTCGACCCCGTGGCCTTTTCCCTGGGCAGCCTGCACATACGTTGGTATGGCCTGATGTATCTTTTCGGCTTCGGGACGGGCTGGTTTCTGGGGCGCAGACGGGCGGCGCTCCCGAACTCCGGCTGGCAGGCGGCTTCCGTGGACGATATGCTGACTTGCGCCATGCTGGGAGTCATTCTGGGAGGGCGTTTCGGCTATGTGCTCTTTTACGATCTGGCAGCGTACGTTCGCGAGCCCTGGGAAATCCTGCGCATCTGGAACGGGGGCATGTCCTTCCACGGAGGGCTTTTGGGCGTTATCGCCGCTCTGGCCATTTTCGCCCGCATGCGCGGCCTGTCTTTTCTGAAAGTGACGGATTTTGTGGCCCCCCTGGTTCCACCGGGTCTTTTTTTCGGACGTATCGGCAACTTCATCAACGGCGAGCTGTGGGGCAAGGTCAGCGATGTCCCCTGGGCCGTCGTTTTTCCCGGCGCGGGCTCCATGCCCAGGCACCCGTCACAGCTGTACGAGGCGGGGCTGGAAGGCCTGGTGCTGTTTGTTCTGGTCTGGACGTATTCCGCAAGGCCAAGAAAAAACGGGGCCGTATCCGGTCTTTTTGCCGCCGGGTATGGAGTGGCGCGCTTTTGCGTGGAGTTTGTCCGCGTGCCGGATTCCCAACTCGGCTATCTCGCCTTCGGCTGGCTGACCATGGGACAGGTTTTGTGCCTGCCGCTCATCGCCGTGGGCGCCTGTCTGCTCTGGCGCAAAACGCAATAAAGCGTACCTGCCCTCCTGAAACCAAGAAAAATTTTCACAGTCTATTGACATAACGATTTTCGTGGTGTAGTTTGGCAGCAACTACTCTTTTCTCTTGGAGGAGAGTGGTGTGTTTTTTCTCTGTTGCTGAGGGCTGTATCATAGGTGAAATTTTTCACAACTCACTTTCTGTGAGGTGACCATGATGAATTTTCTTGTTTTCTGCTGTGTCGTTTTGCCGTTTATCGTCGGTCTTACGCTTTATTGCGTCCAGAACAGCTCTCTGCGGGCGATGCTGGTTCCGACGGCAGTGGTCGTCATGGCTCTTGCGGCAATAGGTCTTGGCGCCGGCGGGCCCTTCCACATGGAGGCGAGCCAACTGTTCGGACTGCCCACGGATGCGGTCTTCACGCTTCTGGATTTTCTCCTCTTGCTCTATATTCTGGTTCTCGGTTGGAATTTGCGCAGCCGGCTGGTCATGGGCATGACAGCTCTGCAGTTGATAGGCATGGCCTACCTGAAGAGCGTTCTCATGGCTCACGACATTCCGGTGACGGGCTTCGCCCCTGACGGTCTCTCGCTGATCATGGTCATAATCATCTGCGTGGTGGGCGGGCTTATCACCATTTACGGCCTCGGGTATATGGATCTTCATGAGGAGCACCTGCATTTGCGCACCTCCCGGCAGCCGCGTTTCTTCGCCATCATCTTCTGCTTCCTGGGCGCGATGAACGGTCTGGTGCTCTGCAACAACATGTCCTGGATGTTTTTTTTCTGGGAGGTGACCACCCTCTGCTCCTTTTTCCTGATCGGTCACGACGGCACGGAAGAAGCCAGCAAAAACGCCTTTCGTGCCCTGTGGATGAACGTGTTGGGCGGTCTGGCCTTTGTTTCGGCCATGCTCTTCATCCAGAAGAGCATGGGCACGCTTTCCACGGAGGTTATTCTGCAGAAAATGGCCGCCCTTGACATCAAGAGCACGGCCATGTTGTTGCCCTTCGCCTTTCTTTGTCTGGCCGCTTTCACCAAATCGGCCCAGGTGCCCTTCGAAAGCTGGCTGTGCGGCGCCATGGTGGCGCCCACGCCGGTCTCCGCCCTGCTGCATTCGGCCACCATGGTCAAGGCCGGCACCTACCTTTTGTTGCGCATGGCCCCGGCCTTTGCCGGAACAACCATGTCCACCATAGTGGCCCTGTTCGGCGCCTTCACCTTTGTCGGCACCTGCATGCTGGCCGTCAGCCAAAGCAACGCCAAGAAGATACTCGCCTATTCCACCATAGCCAACCTCGGGCTGATCATCACCTGTGTGGGCATAAATACCGCGGCATCCATGGTGGCCGCCACCATGATCATCGTCTACCATTCGGTGTCCAAGGGGCTGTTGTTCATGTGCGTCGGCACCATTGAACAACGCATCGGCTCCCGCGACATAGAGGACATGCGCGGTCTGTACGGCGTGATGCCGCGCACGGCCACCATAACGGCCATCGGCATTTTCACCATGCTCTTGCCGCCCTTCGGCATGCTCATCGGCAAGTGGATGGCCATTGAAGCCATTGCCCGCGCCGCCCAGGCCATGACCCCGATTCTGTTCTTCATCGCTCTGGGCTCGGCCTTTACGGTATTCTTCTGGGCGCGTTGGGCCGGCATCCTGATTTCCTCGCCCAGCCTGTACGAGTATCCTGTCAAGGGCTTCCAGAAGCCCACGGTTATTTTCTCCCTGCGCATGCTGTGCTGCGTGGCCCTGCTCTTTTCTTTCATCTCTCCCGTGGTGCTCAAGGATTTTGTGGGCCCGTCCGTGGAGGGCGTGTATGCGCGCTTCAATCTCCGGGTCGAGGGTTTTATCCCCGGAGCGAACTTCACCAGCGTGGAGGGCTACTCGTGGATATACCTGCTTTTCATCATGTTGGCCTTGGGCGTATGGTTTGCCTGGAGGATGAGCCGCAAGGTGCCTGAAAAGGCGCACGCGCTGCCCTATTTTTCCGGTCTGGCCGCAAGGGAAGGCGACGAGGTCGGTTTCAGGGGCCCCATGAACGTCTTTGAGCCGGCGCGCGTCTCCAACTATTACCTGACGCAGTACTTTGGCGAAGAAAAAGTGACTCACGCCATTGACGTGATTTCCATAGCTTTTCTGATTGTTCTGGTAGGAGGTCTGTTGTGATGCTCTCAATACTCGGCGCTCTCGGCGGAGTGATTCTCGCTCCCCTTGCGGGGGGGCTCCTGAGCGGCGTTGACCGCCGCCTGACGGCGCGGTTGCAATCCCGGATGGGGCCGCCGCTGCTTCAGCCCTTTTTCGACATATTCAAACTTTTCGGCAAAGCGCCCCAGGCCACCAATGCCTGGCTGGTGTTCAGCGCCTACATTTATCTGCTGGCATCGGCCTTCGCCCTGTTCATCTTTTTCATGGGCGGAGATCTGCTTCTGCTCTTCTTCGTGCTGACCATAGGCGCTGTCTTTCAGGTTGTCGGCGCCATCTGCGTGCCTTCGCCGTTCAGCCAGATCGGCGCGCAACGCGAGCTTATGCTCATGGTCGCCTACGAGCCCATTCTGATTTTGGTCTTTGTCGGCTTCGCCATGTGCACGGGCTCATTCTCCATAGCGGACGTCTTCAAACTGAATACGCCCTTGCTGCTCAAGATGCCTTTGCTCTTCCTGGCCCTGGGCTACGCCCTGACAATAAAGCTGCGCAAGTCCCCCTTCGACTTTTCCGCAAGTCATCACGGGCACCAGGAACTGGTTCGGGGAGTGCAGACGGAATACTCCGGCCCCTTTCTGGCTCTGATAGAAATCGGCCACTGGCTTGACCTTGTCCTCATCCTCGGTCTGTGCGCCCTGTTCTGGCACACCAGCGTCATCGGCATGGTGCTTCTGGTGGCGGCCTCGCTGTTTACGGAAATCCTCATTGACAACATCACCGCGCGCCTGACCTGGCAGTGGATGGTGCAGAAGCAGTCGCTTCTCGTCGGCATGGGGCTCGCTTTGGTAAACCTTTTGTGGCTGTATGTGGCCTAGGAGGCCGTATGGGATTTGTCGAAAACATGATCAAGAAAAGCCGTCTCAAGTCTCCGTGGATCGTCCATTTTGACTGCGGTTCCTGCAACGGCTGCGATATCGAGGTGCTGGCCTGTCTGACGCCCATGTACGATGTCGAGCGGTTCGGGGTCGTCAATACCGGCAACCCCAAGCACGCCGACGTGCTTTTGGTGACGGGCACGGTGAACCACCGCAACCGGCATGTGCTCAAACAGATATACGAGCAGATGCCGGAGCCCAAGGCCGTCGTTTCCATAGGCGCCTGCAACCTCTCCGGCGGCGTCTTCAAGGACAGCTACAACATCCTCAACGGCGCGCATACCGTGATCCCCGTGGATGTTTTTGTGCCGGGCTGTCCGCCCAAGCCGGAAGCCATCATTGACGGCGTCGTGACCGCACTGAACGCCCTTGCCGCTAAAATGGGCCTGGGCCCGGCGCCCGGGGCGGCCCTGATGCCCGGCGACGAGGACGCACCCAAAGCGGCGGCTGTCGGCTAACGCGAGAACCGAAAACATTGCCAGCGGCAAAAAGGATAGAAAACCATGTTTTTTGATGCCAAACCCGTCACGCCGGAAACGCTGCTCAGTGAAGCGCAGCGCATGGCCGACGAAAAATTCCGCTTTGTGACCATGTCGCAGACAGTGCTGGACGAACGCACGCTGCGTCTGTACTACCATTTCGACCAGAACAGAACCCTGTCCGACCTGCGGCGCTGCTGCTCCCTGGACAATGATTCCACCAACATGACCCACCTGCGCATGGATGTGGACAGGGACAAGCCCATCCCCAGCATCAGCTCCATATATTTCTGCGCCCTGCTGGTTGAAAATGAAACCCAGGATCAGTTCGGCGTGCGCTTCGACGGACTGGCCCTGGATTATCAGGGGGCCATGTATCTTGAGGGGGAAGTGACCCACGCGCCGTATTTCACCATGACGACTGTCAAGCGCGCGGCCGAGGGGGCCAAAGGAGGAGCGCAATGAACCGTTCCACTGTGATACCGTTCGGCCCGCAGCATCCGGTGCTGCCGGAACCGCTGCACATCAAGTTTGTGGTGGAGGACGAAACCGTGGTGCAGGCCGTTCCGCAGCTTGGTTTTGTGCACCGCGGTTTGGAAAGCCTTGTCCGCACCAAGGATTTCAACCAGATGGTTTTTGTGGTGGAGCGCATCTGCGGCATTTGTTCCTGCATCCACGCCAACTGCTATTGCAACGCCATAGAGGACATGCTCGGAGTGACGGCCCCGCCGCGCGCCCAGTTTTTGCGCGTCATCTGGTCGGAGCTGCACCGCATCCATTCCCATCTGCTCTGGCTGGGCCTGTTTGCCGACGCCTTCGGATTTGAGAGCGTATTCCACCAGTTCTGGCGCATCCGCGAACATGTGATGGATATCTGCGAGGCCACGGCGGGCAACCGCGTCATCCTGTCCATCAACGTGGTGGGCGGCGTGCGCCGCGACCTGAATCTCGATCAGATCAACTGGATGCTGGGCGAACTTGACAAGATTGAAAACGGCATGCGCGAGCTGACCAGGACAATGCTTGATGATTACACCGTGCAGGAACGCACGCGCGGCATCGGCGTTTTGTCCAAGGACGACGCCCGTCTGCTCGGGGCCGTCGGCCCCACCCTGCGCGGCAGCGGCTGGGAGTGCGACGAGCGCATGCACGGTTACGCAGCCTACAAGGAACTCAATTTCGTGCCTGTGGTGGAACATGACGGAGACTGCTATGCCCGCTGCAAGGTGCGCTTTAATGAAACGCTGCACGCCATAGAGCTTGTCCGGGAGGCACTGAACCGTTTGCCCGAGTCGGAACTGACCGTCAAGCTGCCGGGCAATCCCGACGGCGAATCCGTCTTCCGCGTCGAGCAGCCGCGCGGCGAGCTGTTCTACTATGTGCGGGCCAACGGTTCCAAAATGCTGGAACGCATGCGCGTGCGCACGCCCACTTTCGCCAATATCCCCCCACTGCTCGCCATGCTGCCGGGTTGCAAACTTCCGGATGTTCCCGTGATCGTGCTGAGCATTGACCCGTGCATCTCCTGCACCGAGAGGTAGACGACAATGTATATGCTCAAAAACGTCCTCGGCAATCTGTCCGGCAAACCGGCCACGCGTCTCTATCCTCTTGAGGAGCGCGAACCTTTTCCCGCCTATCGCGGACGCATACACAACAACGTGGAAGAATGCATATTCTGCTCTTCCTGCGCGCGTCTGTGTCCAGCGGGCGCCATCACGGTGGACGCCAAGGCCGGCCGCTGGAACTATGATCCCTTTCTTTGCGTGTATTGCGCCGCCTGTGTGGAAAAGTGTCCGACAAAGTGTCTGAAACAGGAATGTACCCACCGCACGGCCTCGGTCGTCAAATTTCAGGTGACGAAAACCGGAACGCCCCGCGTCAAAAAAAGCAAGGGTGAAAGCGCGGCCAAACCTGAAACGGTGCAAAAAGCCGAATAATCGCGACAGCCTGAAAAACATTTCCTTTCGCGAAAGTTTTTCAGGCTGTTTTTTGTCAGACGCTACGCCGCCTCTCAACCCGATGCCCCTTTTGGGGCGAATCCTTTCAACAAAGGCTGACCGTTTCACCCTGCACAAAATTCACCGCGTCCGGCGTGAGGCCGAGGGCGGCCCAGGCCGGGCGCAGCTCGCCCCTGTGGCCCCAAAAGTAGCCGCGGCAGTTCTGGGGAACTTGCAGGGAGCGCAATTTCCCTCCCCTTGCTGCGCTTTCCACCGCGCGGTAGAGCGCGCGCGCCATGACGCGCGTGCCCAGGGCGGGATGATGCGGGCCTGCCGCGATGGCGGCTTCCAGAGATTTTTCCGGGGCCAGTCCCATACGGATGACCGGAACGCCGGCTTTCAGGGCCTTCAGCCACCCGTCGGCCAGCGTCTCAAGGCAGATGTCCAGCGGCATCGGCATGTACTTCCCGTCGCGCCAGGCAGCTTCCAGCTCTGTGCCGCGCAGCACGAGACAGGGATAAAACCGGAGCATGTCCGCCCCAGCCGCGGACAGAGCGATTTGCACGTCATTGACGAAATCCTCCGGGCTGGAACCGGGCAGGCCCGGCAGCAACTGCACCCCCAGGGCAAAGCCCGCTTCTTTGACCCTTGCGCAGGCGGCAAGAGCTTCACGTCCGCCGTACCCCCTGCGGCATGCGCGCAGGGCAACGTCGTCAAAACTTTGCACGCCGAGTTCCAGGGTGGCGCAGCCGGCCGCTTTCAGGCGGGCCAACGCGGCCCTGTCCACACAATCCGGCCTGGTGGAACACCGAAAGGAGCTGACAAGCCCCCTCTCTTTGAGGCCGGCTGCAAAGTCAAGGCAGAGCTTTTGTTCGCCGATCGGCATCGCCGTGAACGTGCCGCCGTAAAAAGCCAGTTCGGGAGCATCTTCGTGCTTTGCCGCCCGTTCTTCAAGCAACATTTTGAATTTGGGGAGAATGTTTTTGAGCGAAACGTCCTTTACGCCTGTTTGACTGTGCTGCGCGCAGAACAGGCAGCGCGTGGGGCAACCGTGAAACGGGAGAAAGACGGGAACGACGGCGGAACGCCGTTTGGGCGGCGCCCAGCGGAAAGCGTTTGCCCCGTGCTGAATGTCGTTGGCTTTGTCCAAAGAAAATCCTTGCGCCGGATTGCTGTCGCGTGTAAATATATCCGAGAGGGGGGATCGTGTGAAGCCGCTTTCGCCTGGTCCGCCCGCAGCGCTTTCTCTTTCAACTCCCGGAGATGTTTTGATGAAGAAAACATTGACCAAAGCTGATATTGTTGAAGACATTTATGAAGAGACGGACAAAAACCGCACTGACGTCAAAAATGTTGTGGAAAAGCTCCTTGACATCATGAAAAACGCCATCAAAAAAGATCGCGCCCTGCTCATCAGCGGCTTCGGCAAATTCGAGTGTTACGACAAGGACGCGCGCGTGGGCCGCAATCCGCAGACAGATGAAGCTATTACCCTTCCCCCGCGTCGGGTTGTGGTGTTTCGACTTTCCCGGAAATTCCGGTCCGAACTCAACCCCTAGCAGGGGTCAGCGTATGGCTGTTCGCATGGTCGCCGGGCGCAAACCCAGTTGACGCGCCCTTGCGCGGCGGCATTTTCAATCCTGCCGGTCCGCGAAAACCGTCGAACGCCCCCGGCAACCACCTCAGGAGCGCGTCGTGCTGTTCAATTCGTATCCGTTCCTTTTCTGTTTTTTGCCCTTGCTGCTGCTGCTGTGGCGGGTTGTCGGCAGCACGGCGGGCGGGGGCTGCCTGGCTTTTGTGCTGCTGGCTTTTTCGCTCGTTTTTTATGGGTTGTCGGGCGCGCCCTTTCTGTTGCTGCTGCTGACGCTCGTCGCCGTGAACTATGCCTTTGGACAGGTTCTGGCCGAACAGGACGAGGTTTTCGCTTCCCGCAGGCGGCGTCTGAGCCGCAGGAACCTGTTTGCTCTGGCCCTGACGGTCAACATCCTGCCCCTGTTGTGGTTTAAATATTCCGGATTCCTGGCGCAGAATCTGTCGCTGCTTTTCGGCGGCGACTTGCGGTTCATCCCCCCGGGGTTGCCTTTGGGCATTTCGTTTTACACCTTCATACAGGTGGCCTGGCTGCTCGGCGTTTACAAACGCCGTTTCACCCCGGAGGGATTTTTTCGGCACGCGCTTTTTTCCTCCTGCTTCCCCTATGTCATTTCCGGCCCCATCGTGCGTTATGAGCAGATCGGCAGCCAGTTTGACTCCCTGACCCTGCCTGATGCCGAAAGCACCGCCAAGGGCTTGAGCCTGTTCAGCATTGGGCTGGCCAAGAAGGTGCTGCTGGCCGACAGCTTGGCCGTGTATGCCAACGCCGTCTTCAATGCCGCAGAAAGCCATTTTCCCCTGAGCGGGGGGGAGGCGTGGCTTGGCTCCCTGTGCTATACTTTCCAACTGTATTTCGATTTCTCCGGCTATACGGATATGGCCCTGGGCATCGGCATGATGCTCGGCCTGCGGCTGCCGGAAAATTTTGATTCTCCCTACAAATCCACCGGCATCGTGGATTTCTGGCGGCGCTGGCACATCACTCTCGGTGCCTGGCTCAGGGATTGCCTGTATATTCCCTTTGGAGGCAACAGAGCCGGCCGCCTCAAACAATACCGCAATCTTTTTCTCACCATGTTCATCGGCGGCATCTGGCACGGGGCAGGCTGGACCTTCGTCATCTGGGGCGCCCTGCACGGCCTGATGTTGTGCGTCAACCATTTCTTCAAGTCAAAAATCAAGGGCAGCCCGGCGGAGAGGGCGCTCAGTTCCCTGCCGTGCCGCATCTTTTTCATCCTGCTGACCTTTGTCTGCATCAACGCCTGCTGGGTAGTCTTTCGCTCTCTGACCGTGCACGGCGCCATGAGCATGTATGCCGCCATGCTCCACGGGCCTTTCGCCGTCTCCGGCGCAGAAGGATGTTTGGCTGCCCTGCTCCCAAACAACTATTTCCTCGGCTGGCAGCCCTTTGCCCTGCTCGCGCTCAGCTTTGTCCTGGTCTGGGCTTTCCCCAATTCGCGGGAACTGCTGCGTGGCAGGGCCGACGGCTCGTCGCCGTGGCTCAGATGGAGTCCCTCCGCTCTCTGGGCAGGCGGACTGGCCGCGCTGGTCTTTGTCTGTCTGATTTTGGCGTCGCGCAAGTCCACATTTCTTTATTTTCAGTTTTAGGGGACGCCATGACGACAACACCGCGAAACAACGCCGTTTATATCCGGCTCTACCTGAAAACGCTGGCGGTTCTGATTGTGCTGGGAGCGATTCTGATCGTTCCCTACACCTGCTTTTGGCTGTACAAATCCGGCGACGTGGCTGCGGAGCGCGCCGTCGAAACACAGGCGGCCCAGAAATTCGTCCTGTTCGGCTCCGGCGTGTCCCAGGACTTTGTGGATTACAAGCTCAGGCTCTATGAAGCCGTTAAACCGGACATCGCCGTTGTGGGATCCTCGCGCGTCATGCAGCTGCGCGGATCCGCCTTTCGCCGCAGTTACGTCAATGTGGGAGGAACAGCCGGCAACCTGCCGGTTCTGCGTTCCACCCTGGATGCCATACTCCACCTTCACAAGCCTGCCGCCGTTATTTTGGGTCTGGATTTTTGGTGGTTCATGCCCCAGTGGAACAAGGACCCTTTTGAGAATGTGCCGCCGACCAGCGGTTCCTACAATTACGGATTCGACAGCCAGAAGAAACCTTGGGACTGGTTGCTGGACGGAAAAATTTCCCTTGCCGAGTTCGCCGCGCCGCTCTGGGGCGGCTTCCGGGACACGCGTTTGGGTATTATGGCCCAGCAGACCGACGACGGTTTCGGCCCGGACGGATCCTGGTACTACACCGGGGAAATCACAGGGCGTCGCCGCCCCTTCGACTTCCAGTTCAACGACACGCTCAAGCAGGTCAGTCACGGCATCAAGGCTTTCTTCCGGGCCGATTCGGGGCAGCAGGGGCCGGCCGCGGAGCATCTGGACGCTCTTTCCGAAATATATTGCCGCCTCAAGGCCCGCGGCGTCGCCGTTTTCGTCTTCATCGCGCCTCTGTCCGAGCGCGTGCTTGCGGCCATGCGCGAGAGGGAAGGCGGCTATCCCCATCTTTTCGGTTTGCGCCGCGCTTTGCTGGAGCGCGGCATAGACGCGCTGGATTTTACGGATCCCCAGATCATCGGCTCCAATGACTGTGAATTTGTGGACGGTTTTCACGGCGGAGAAGTGACCTATATGCGCATTCTGCGGGCCATGGCCGACCGTTGGCCGGCCCTGCTGGCCTATGTGAATATGGAACGTATAGACGCAGTCATCCGGGACTGGAAAGGCCATGCCCTCGTTGCGGACGAACGCTTGACGACGCTGCCCGAAACTGATTTCATGCGCTGGAACTGCCCCAAACGGCAACCGTAAGTGACAATGTTGACATCTGTTTTGTTACGCCGGGTTTTCTCGGGTTTTCTCATCCTGTTTCTGGCCGCGTCCGCCTCCCCCGCGGCGACAAAGGACGCGCCGTCAAAAGCGCGCGGAACGGCCGCCGAAGCCCTGAGCGCCCATGAACGCGGGGATTTTGTCAAAGCCAGGGATATCTGGCAAAAATTGGCGGAAGCGGGCGACAGCCAGGCCATGAACAACCTCGGCGTGCTCTACGATCAGGGCAAGGGCCTGGAACAGGACACAGGCCGCGCCGTGTACTGGTTTGAAAAGGCGGCCCGCGCCGGCCATTCCGCCGGCATGTGCAATTACGGGCGCATGCTGGAATCGGGCCGCGGCGTGGCCGAAAATCCGCAGGAGGCCGCCTTCTGGTTTGACAAGGCCGCCCGCGAAGGCCAGGCCGAGGCTCAGTACAATCTGGGGCGTTTGTACGAGCAGGGGCGCGGCGTCGAACAAGACGACAAGGCGGCGGCGGTCTGGTACAGCCGTGCGGCGGCCCAGCAGCAGGTGGAGGCTTTGGCGCGTTTGGGGCATATGCACCGGATGGGTCAGGGCGTGCCCAAAGACGTGTCCCGCGCCACGCTGCTCCTGTATGCCGCGGCCATGAACGGACATGCTCGAGCCATCCAGGAACTCGAAGAATTGTTCAAGGAGGGGGCAAAACGGCCGCCCGCCATGCTTTTTGGGCAAAAACTGGACGATACCGACCGTACCGCCATGCGGGCCGCCTTGCGCGCGGCCGGTCTGCCGGTGGTGCGTGAAGACGACGCCTTTATCTGCGATATCTACGACGTGCGCCGTATGATCAGCGGCGCCGGGGAGATGGCAGCCTGCTACGCCCCCGGCAAGCCGTCCCCCCTGGGTTTTATAAAAATCGACTATGCCGCTTCAAAAGTCGGCGTGGCCAAAAACATCGTCCAGATGCTCAGTTCCCGTTTTGGGGAACCGTCCGCGGCAGAGGGCGGCGACGCGCACCTCTGGAATCTCGGCTCCGTTCTGGTCGCCACCCAGTATGTGCCCACGCACAAACTGTTGAGCCTTATGTACATGGTGCCTCGTACCTACTATTTGACCAGGCAGGAAGAGAGACCGTGACTTCTGCCGACCGGCCCGCTTTCGCCGAACGCCTCGGATTTTCCCCGCGGGTTTTTGTGCTCTGCGTCGCTGACCTTCTCGCGCTCCTGTGCCCGGTCAGCCTGATTTTCGCGCTCAGAGCGGCATTCGGACAGGTCAGTCTGTCTCTGTATCTGCAGGTGTTCTCTTTGCTGCTGCTCGGCCCGTTGCTGGGCGCGCTCTCCGGCATTTACGGAACGGTTCCCCTGCCCCGTCCGCGTGAAATCAAGGCTCTTGTCATGTTGACCACGCTTTTGTACGGCATCATCCTGATGGTGCTTTTTCTTTCCCAGAGCGGGCAGGAGTATTCGCGTTTCATCATCGCCGGGGGATGGGCGACCACAATTTTCACCCTGCCGCTCCTGCGCGGAGCGGCCCGCCGTCTTTTTGCCCGAAAGCCCTGGTGGAGCCGGCCTCTGCTTATTCTGGACAAAAGCGACACAGGCCGCAACCTGTGGCATTACCTCAAACGCCATCCGGAATGCGGCCTTGCGCCGGTCAATATCCATTCTTTGCCGGATGACGCGGAGCAGGCGCGGGAACTGTTGGCCGCCGCCGCGGCAAGATATCCCGGCGCCATTGCGCTGTTGCCGCACTGCCTCCCAAAACCGGACACCTCCGACCTCGTCAGGGAAGCCGGCCGCCTGTTCAGCGACATCATGGTGGCCCCGGCTCTTTGCGGCGGTTCTGATATGCATTGGCTCACCATATGCGATCTGGGGATCATGCCGACCCTCTGGATACGCCAGAATTTGAGCGACAAACGCCGGCTTTTCGTCAAACGGTGTATGGATGTCCTGATCTGCCTGCTCGGCCTGCCCGTGCTGTTGCCCATTGGCCTGGTACTCGCCTGCGCCATCAGATTGGACAGCCCCGGCCCGGCGCTGTACCGGCACAAACGTATCGGGCGCGGCGGCAGGGAAATCAGAATATACAAGTTTCGCACCATGGTGCTCAAAGCCGACGCCGCCCTCAGAGAATGCCTTGCCCGCGATGCGGCCCTGCGCGAAGAATGGAACAGTTTTCACAAGCTCAAGAACGACCCCCGTGTGACCAGGGTGGGCGCGTTTTTGCGCAAGACCAGTCTGGACGAGTTGCCGCAGCTCATCAATGTGCTGCAGGGGTCCATGAGCCTGGTAGGCCCACGGCCCATAGTGACGGCGGAAGTGAAAAAATACGGCCCCGTGTATGAGGAGTACTGCCGGGTGCGTCCGGGCATAACCGGACTGTGGCAGGTGTCCGGGCGCAACGATACCAGCTATGCGGAACGCGTCGCCTATGACGCCCACTATATCCGCAACTGGTCCGTATGGATGGATGTGTGGATTTTGGCAAGAACGGCGCCTGTGGCCCTTACCGGTTACGGCGCCTATTGACCCCCGATCGGGGCGGAGGAACATATGACGAAAATGACGAAATTGCTGTTTCAATCTCTTCTTGTGTGCGCGTTCGCTTTCCTGGTCTTCGTCGGCAGCGCCGTCGCGGCCCAGCAGACTGTGCAGCCGCCGGCCCCGACGGTGAAGCCCGTCCCGGACAAGCCGGAAAAAGGCACGGACCGCGTCACGCTGGTGAGCGTGCAGCTGGAGGGGACAGACGGTTTGGGAGCGCGTTTGGGCACGCAACTGAAGGATCGTTTCAACCGCAGCAGCCTCTTCACGCTTACCGCCGAGGAAAAGGACGCGCCGAAGCTGTTGCTGTTGCTCAGCACAACCCCCGAATTTCCGAGTCGTCCGGGCATAGGCTCCGTCTATTCCATTTGCTGGGTCTTCAGCCAGGGCAAGGGCTATCTCGGCTATCTGCTTGCCCGGGACTTGGGCACAGTGACGCCTGAAGACGTTGACGCCCTGACCGACAAGCTTGTGGAGCGTACGGACGGCGTGGCCGCCAAGTATGAGAATTTGTGGAGATAGGTTCAACGGGCCGCCCGGAGGACATGCCCTCCGGGCGCTCCCCCAACCCGGATGGAAATGTCGCGGATAAAAAAATGTTCGCCATGCCCAGATATGGCGCTTTGTCATAGAAACTACACCTGTTCGTTGCTTCCATACAAAAAAACAGAAAATAACGCCATGAAAGTCTTCCAGCGCTCCACCGCGCAAGCACATGCTGACCGTCTTATGAACGGCACGGCCTTGGCGCGTTCCATTTTCTACCTACCCCCCCCCGCAAAGTAGGCGTGATCGGGGCCGGCCCTGCCGGGCTGACCGCCGCTTATATACTTCTCCAAAAAGGCCATGACGTTGTCCTGTTCGAGAAGAGCGATGCCGTCGGCGGCATGGCCAGGACCATTGAACTCTGGGGACAGCTGGTGGACCTGGGGCCGCACCGCTTTTTCAGCAGCGATCCGAGAGTCAACACAATCTGGCTGGAGGCCATCGGCAACGACTACAAGATGGTTTCAAGGCTCACGCGCATCTACTACAGAAAAACCTTCTTCGACTATCCGCTCAAGGCCTTCAACGCCCTCAGGGGCTTGGGCGTTTGGGAAGCCTCGCGCTGCATGCTCAGCTATCTGCATGCGAAACTCTTTCCGCAAAAGGACGAATCCTCTTTTGAAGCATGGGTGACAAACCGCTTCGGCGCGCGTTTGTTCTCCATCTTTTTCAAATCCTACAGTGAAAAACTCTGGGGCATTTCCTGCAGGGAACT
>JAISTW010000011.1 GCA_031272405.1 Desulfovibrio sp.
TCGTGGCAGTTCCCGATGCATATGCCTTTACAACAAGAGTCCGTATTTCAGGAGATGCGGTTTTCATGCGGCTGAGTATAGATTTTTTCTATATAAAATGAAAGTTAAATTGCTCTAGGCCGCGAGTCGTTGCTCCGCAGTCACGGCGACGATCCGGTTCTTGCCGGTCTGCTTGGCGACGTACATGGCCTTGTCCGCTTCCTCGATAAAGCGGTCCAGCGTGTCGTCGGCGACGGGCAAGCCGCCGTACAGCCCCATGCTGGCCGTCAGGACATACTCGGGATGCTCCTCGAATTTTATTTCGGAGAGAGCGTCCTTGATCCTTTGCGCGATCATTTCCGCGTCGGCCAATCTGGTGCGGGGGAGCAGAACGACGAATTCCTCCCCGCCGAAGCGGCAGCGCAGGTCATAGGTGCGCAGACTGCTGTGCGTCACCCGGGCGAAAATCTTGAGTACCTCGTCGCCGAAAGCGTGGCCCCAGGCGTCGTTCACCTTTTTGAAATTGTCTATGTCCATGAAGAGAACGCAGGCGTGCGAGCGGCGGTGCCGATGATTTCTGAAGATGTGCTCGGCCGAGAGAAAAAAGCCGCGCCTGTTCAGCAGGCCGGTCAACTGGTCGGCGCTGGCCATCTCCACCAACATTTTGTCCATGTCCTCCTTCATGAGGAGCAGATAGGCCGGGAGACTGAAGAAAGTCACAATCAGCAGGGAAAGATAGTTCAGGGACTGGACGAGATTGTTCTGGAGCAGGTGGGTCGGCATATTCAGACTCAGCACCACGCGCGGAACAAGGGTGCAGAGATAGACGACGTGAAACAGGCCCACGCTTTTTCTGAAAATGCTGGCCGGCGGCATGAACATGTGGACGGTGGGGGGCAGCAGGGTCAGGAAGATGCAGATGGAGGCCACGGCGACCCGGAGCGACGGGTTCTGGGGATAGAGAAATTCGACGGCGTTGAAGACGACGATACCCAGCAGGGCCGTGAACAGGGCGAGGCGGGTGTTGGTTCGGGAGTTGGCCTTGGCCACGGTGAGCATGGCCAGGGACTCAAAATAAAAGGCCAGGAGGAAGAGGGCGTTGCCGAGGCTGACGGAAATGAGGTCGGGCGCGACGTCGCGCTGCAGAAACAACAGCGCGCCCAGGCCCATGAGGATGCGCGAGAAGAAGCAGTATTTCGTTATCCGGGTTTCCCGGGCGAAGTCGTTGGAGAGGATGTAGCAGTAGACCAGCAGGGCGGCGACGATGTTGCACCACATCAGTATTCTGATGGCGCTTTTGATGTCTATGCTGATGAGCGAGGAGGCAAAAAACTCTATCATGTCAAACCCTTCTGATCGAAAACAGAACAGTGGCGGCCGCTCGCGGCCCCCGGCTTACGGCATGGGGCCGAAGGCCATACGACTGACGCGGAAAAAATCCGGGGTGAGGCCCGGATGCAGCCAGAATCCCTCGCAACCTGGGGAAAGCGCCAGCGAATCCGCGTGGTGCGGGCCGTGGCGGCGACAATGGCCCCTGGCGGCCCGGGCCGTCAGGTACAGGGCGGCCGGGGCGACCGGATTGGCCGGTTCCAGGGCGTCGGCAATGGCCTTGCCCTGGGAAAAGGAAAGCAGCTCAAGATCAAAGACCGATGGGTCGGGCGCGGCCAGGGCCGGCGGACGGCGCTCCTCCTGACATGGCACGCCCAGGGCGCGGGCCGCCCGCAGGGCGCTGTCCAGCTCGCCCTCGTGCAACAGGACCAGCCGGCCCGGACCGGGCAGGGTTTCCTCCAGCAGGGCGCACAGCTCGGGCGCGTTCAGGACGAAAATATCTTCCACGCCGCACAGCTCCAGAGAAACAAGGGCCTGGGCCGAAGGCTGGCCGTCCACGCAGACGGCCCCGAGCAGGGGGACGCCGGCCATCCGGGCCGGCACGCAGGCGGCCGTCAGCCGGGCCGCCGCCGTATAGGCCGGGGTGAAGGCGACCACGGCCCAGGGCGCGGGAAAGGACTCTTTTTGCAGCCAGTAGCCGCCGGAGGCATCCTGCCGCTCCTCGCGGGTCAGGCCCGCGCACTGCCCGAAGCGCATGAAGGTCAGGGCGATGCCGGCCTTGACGGATGTTCTGCATTTGGGCGGGGTGGCCTCGTAGGCCTCAAGGCAGAGCCCGTCGTCAACGCGTTTTGTCTCGGCCCAGTCCGGCCAGCGCCCCGCGTCGTCAGGGCGGGGAGAAATTTTCGCGATGTCTCTGGCTTGCCGGGGCATGATTTCCTCCAGGCGCGTTTTCAGGCCTGTTCCGCCGCCCTCTCCGACAGCCATTGCTCCATCTGTTCCAACTGGCGCTCCACGGAACGCGGGCCAGTGCCGCCCGTGGTTTCCCGGCGGCGCAGCGAGGCGGCGTAATCCAGGGCCGCGTAAACATCCGCGGCGACGCGCGGTTCAATGGCCTGCAACTCTTCCAGGCTCATGTCCTCCAGCCCTTTGCCCAGGCTCTCGGCCCGGGCCACGGCCCGGCCGGCGGCGCGGTGGGCGTCCCGGAAGGGCAGGCCCCTGGCGGCGAGGTAGTCGGCCAGCTCCGTGGCGTTGAGAAAGCCGGCCTTGCAGGCCTCGCGCATCCGGTCGGGGCGAAATTCCATTTCCGCCAGCATCCCGGCCATAAGGCAGAGGGAGGGGGCTGCCGTGGCCTCGGCCTCGAAAAAGGCTTCCTTGTCTTCCTGCAGGTCGCGGTTGTAGGCCAGGGGCAGGCCCTTCATCATGGTGAGGGCCGCCGTGAGCGCGCCGTAAACGCGGCCTGTCTTGCCGCGCATGAGCTCGGCCACATCGGGGTTTTTCTTCTGGGGCATGATGGACGAGCCGGTGGCGTAGCCGTCGGGCAGACGGACAAAGCCGAAGGCCGGGTTGGCCCAGAGGATGATTTCCTCGCACAGGCGCGAGAGGTGCATCATGATCGTGGCGGCGCAAAAGATAGTCTCCAGAACAAAATCCCTGTCGGAAACGGCGTCCATGGAATTGGCGTACACGGCGTCGAAACCGACTTCGCGGGCCACGCTTTCCGGGTCGAGGGGCCAGGGGGAGCCGGCCAGGGCGGCCGCGCCCAGGGGGGAGACGCGCACGCGGCCGAGGGCGTCGGTCAGCCGTTGGACATCCCGGCGGAACATCCAGGCGTAGGCCAGCAGGTGGTGGGCGAGGCTCACGGGCTGGGCGGGCTGCAGGTGCGTATAGCCGGGGAGCATGTCGTTTTTGTGTTCGGCGGCGCGCTGGGTGAGCACATCGCACAGGCTGACGGTGTTTTTGCGCCACGCGGCGACGCTGTCGGCCACATAGAGCCTGAAGGCCAGGCCGACCTGATCGTTGCGGCTGCGCCCGGTGTGCAGTTTTTTGCCCGCGTCGCCGATGATGTCCGTCAGGCGGGCTTCCACGTTCATGTGCACGTCTTCGAGTTCCGGCTTCCAGACAAAAGCGCCAGAGTCCATTTCTTCCCGGACGCGGTCGAGGCCGGCGATGATGGCCGCTGTGTCCTCATGGGAAAGGACGCCGCGGCGGCCGAGCATGGCCGCGTGGGCCTGCGAGGCGCGGATGTCGTGCCTGTAGAGCGCCCGGTCAAAGGACTGGGACTCGGTGTAGGCGGCCGTGGCGGCGCGCGGCCCGCCGCTGAAACGTCCGCCCCAGCTCCTGTTTTCAGCCACGGGGTTTTCCCGCGCCGCGTCTGACCGCGGCGTACTGGCGCAGGCGCAGCGCGTTCAGGCGGATGAAGCCGACGGCGTCCTTCTGGTCGAAGTCGGCTTCCTCAAAGGTCGCCCATTCCGTGGAGAACAGGGAATGGGGGGAAGTGCGCGAAAGCGGCCAGACGCCGCCCTTGTACAGTTTGGCGCGCGCCGCGCCGGTGACGCATTCCTGGGATTTGTCCATGAAGGCCTGCATGGTTTCGCGCTCCGGGGAGTACCAGAAACCGTTGTACACGCAATGGGAATAGGGGACGGAGAGCATGTCGCGCAGGGCGAGGACCTCCCTGTCCATGCAGATGCCTTCCAGATCGCGGTGCAGTTTGTAGAGCAGGGTGCCGGCCGGGTTTTCGTAGACGCCCCGGCTTTTCATGCCCACAAAGCGGTTTTCCACCATGTCTTCCCGGCCGATGCCGTGGCGGCTGGCCATGTCCGCCAGGGCGGCCATGAGGGCGGCCGGGGTCAGGCGCTGGCCGTTGACGGCCACGGGATCGCCGGATTCGAACTCCACGCTGACGATTTCCGGCGCGTCCGGCGCTTCCTCCACCGGGACGCAGCGCTGTTTGCAGGAGGCGTGCGGCTCCAGGCCGGGGTCTTCCAGCTCGCTGCCCTCGAAACTGGTGTGCAGCATGTTGGCGTCCATGCTGTAGCGCTTGGCTTCGCTGGAAATGGGGATTCCGTGCTTTTCGGCAAAGGCGGTCAGGGCGGCGCGCGACTGCAAATCCCATTCGCGCCAGGGGGCGATGACCCGCAGATCCGGGGCCAGGGCGGCGACAGCGAATTCGAAGCGCACCTGGTCGTTGCCCTTGCCCGTGGCCCCGTGGGCCACGGCGCTTGCGCCCTCGGCCCGGGCCACGTCCACAAGGGCCTTGGCGATGAGGGGGCGGGCTATGGAGGTGCCCAGCAGATAGCGGTTTTCATAGAGGGCCGCGCCGCGCATCATGGGGAAGACGAAATCGCGGGCCATTTCTTCGCGCAGGTCAAGCACGCAGGCTTTGACCGCGCCTGTTTTCAGGGCTTTTTCCCCCACGCCGGAAAGATCCTCCGGCTGCCCGAGGTCGGCCGTGACGGCAATGACGTCGCAGTGCCGTTCGGTGATCAGCCATTTGAGTATCACCGAGGTGTCCAGACCGCCGGAATAGGCGAGGACGACTTTTTGTTTGTTCATGGCAGTGCCTTGTGGTGATTTTGTTGAAAGTTTGCGCCGTTAGCTATTGATAACAAAAACGACGGTCATGTCAAGCCGGGCCGCGCGAGGCGCGGCCGGATATTGGCAAAACGGGGCCGGGGGCGTATCCTTGACCGCGGGAAAACGCCGTCAAGGAGGCAGTCATGAGCGCGTTCTGGGAGGATTTCGTGTGGCTTGCCGCCGCCGTGGGCTCCAATCCCCTGCTCATTCAGGGGCCGGGGGGCAATGTCTCCCTCAAGGACGGCGACGATATGTGGGTCAAGGCCTCGGGCCGCCGCCTGTGTGAAGCCCTGGACAGAAACATCTTCGCGCGTCTTTCGCGGCGCGCGGTTCTGGAGGCCCTTGACAGAGGGGAAGAGGTTTTCTGCGTGGACGGCGGCGGCGCGCGGCCCTCTGTGGAGACGCCTCTGCACGCTTTGATCCCGCAACGGATCGTCCTGCATCTGCACATGCTGGACGCCGTGATCCGGTCCGGACTGCCGGAGGGAGGGTTGGCGGCCCTGCTGGACGGACTTTCCTGGCGTCTGTTGCCCTATGCCCGGCCGGGTCTGCCCCTGAGCTCATTGGTACGGAAAAGCCTTGAGGAGGGCGGGCAGGCGGATGTGCACATCCTGGAGAACCACGGGGTCGTCGTCGCGGCCGAGGACGGGGAGAGGGCGATTTTTCTGGTCAACGAGCTGATCCGGCGGCTGTGGCTTGCGCAACGGCCCTTTGCGCTGCCGGACGCGACGTCGCTCAGGGCCCGCAACGATGCGGGCTGGGGCATCCCCGTCCAGGCCTATCCGCACGCCCTGGCCTTTGGCGAAGGCGCGGCCGCGCTGCTGGCCGGCGGGCCGCTGTGGCCGGATCAGAATGTTTTTCTGGGCCGCAAAATCTGCGTCCTTGGGCCAAAGGAGAGGCTGCGGGCGGCTTTGGAGGCCTTTGAGCAAGATTGCGGCTTCATGCCCGTTTTTGCGGTGGTTCCCGAAGGCGGCGTTCTGTTTTCGCCCAAAATCGGCGCGAGCGCCGCAGCCACGGTCAGCGCCCTCGGGCAGGCGGCCCTGCGCCTTCCGGGGGGGTGCGCTCCCAGGCCTCTGTCGGAGGCCGCCCTGGACGAGCTGGACAACTGGGACGGGGAAAAATCGCGCAAGACGCTGGACGGGGCCTAGCCGTTTTTCCGTGCACTCACGTGCACAAAATAAAATGGGGAGGCGGGTTGCCCTCCGCCTCCCCGCGCGCATCGGGTTCGGGAGAGGACGCCGATACGCTGGGACAAAACGCGTGTCACGTTCGCGTTCCGTCCCGATTTGTTCGCCTCGGGCACGGGCGTCAACTGCCGGAATCGGACATGAGCTGCGCCTCGTCCCTGGCTATTTCAGCGACATCCACCGTCGCCGTGATGACGTTTCCGGTGGCGGCGTCGGTACGGGTGAATGTCTGGAACCCCTTCTCGTCCACCTGGCCGTTTGTGGTCCAGGTATTGTCTATGTTGACCTTGTCGTTTTCAATAGTCATGCCGATATTGGCCAGGTTGATGCCGTCCTTGAAGTCCGCCGGGTCGAAATCGCCTGAAAACGCGATTTCCGAATCCACGGCCTTGTCAAGAAATTTTTGCAGAACAGGCTGAAAAAACCGAGTTGTAACGTCCCCATATCAAGCGTATTAAAACCTGCACGTTTTGTTGAAAATCAGGCGCTTGACCATTTGTTTTGTCAAGGACTTTTCACGAACGGGAAAAATAATCTTCGGCGGTGCGGCAATATCTTTCATCAATGTGCAGCATTTCGTTTTTTGGTGATAATTCTTGCAGCCTTTCACTTGCAAATGCAAATTACGACTTTACAAATAGCTCGAAATGTGCTATAATAAGAGACAGTTAGTCAGAAATACTTGCACGGAGGGCTGCTATGGGAATGGTTTACAAGAAACTCTGGAAACTACTAATCGATAAAGATATGACCAAGACCGATTTACAACACGTTGCGGGCATCAGTTCAGTGAGCATAGCGAAACTGACGAAGGGTGAGAACATACAGACCGACATTCTCGCGCATGCTATACTCTTGAATGCGACACCAGTGACATAATGGAGTTTAACCGCGAAAATGTTGACTTTGACAAACTCTGCGGAGGCCCGAAAATGACCCGGAATAATTCGAGATATAAGAAAAAGTCCGATACCAACGGAGGGCAAGACAATGGCGAAGGCTAAAAAAGAGACAAAAGAACAGCCTGTTGAGCAGGTGCTTTGGGCATCTGCCGATAAGCTGCGTAAAAATATGGACGCCGCCGAGTATAAGCACATCGTCCTTGGGCTTATCTTCCTGAAATACATCTCAGACAATTTTTACGAGTTGTATCACAAGCTGGAAGCAGGCGATGGCGACTTTGCCGGCGCCGACCCGAACGACCCTTACGAGTACCGCGCCGAGAATGTCTTTTTCGTGCCGCCGCAGGCTCGGTGGGACTATCTGCAAGGTCGGGCGAAACTCGCCACCATCGGCAAGGACGTTGACGACGCGATGGACGCCATCGAAAAGGACAATCCGTCTCTCAAAGGCGTCCTCCCGAAAGAGTACGCCAAGGAAAAGCTGGACAAGCAATCCCTCGGCGGCTTGATAGACATTATCAGCACCATCGCCCTCGGAGACAGCGTTTCCCGCTCCAACGACGTGTTGGGCAGGGTTTACGAATACTTCCTCGGTCAGTTCGCCCTTGCGGAAGGTAAGAAGGGCGGTCAGTTCTATACGCCGCGCTGCGTGGTTCAGTTGCTTGTCGAAATGCTCGAACCCTACGAAGGCCGCGTATTGGATCCCTGCTGTGGTTCCGGTGGGATGTTCGTGCAAAGTGAGAAATTCATCGAAGCACACGCCGACCGCTACAACGGCAAGGCAAAGGAAATCGACAAGCTGTTCGAGAGCGTTGTTTCCGTCTACGGTCAGGAAAGCAACCAGACCACTTGGCGGCTGTGCAAGATGAACCTTGCCCTGCGCGGCATCGACTCGTCAAACGTGAAATGGAACAACGAGGGGTCGTTCCTGAACGACGCACATCCCGACCTCAAGGCTGATTTTGTCATTGCCAATCCGCCGTTTAACGACAGCGACTGGAGCGGCGAGTTGCTGCGGACGGACGGACGCTGGCAGTATAGTCGCGAGACTCCGCCGCCTACGGGTAACGCAAACTATGCTTGGATACAGCACTTCGTTTATCACCTGAACCCAAAAGGAGTAGCTGGGTTTGTGTTGGCAAAAGGGAGCTTATCTTCAAAGACAAACGGCGAGGATAAAATCCGTAAGGCTCTTGTGGATGCTGGGCTGGTGGATTGTATCGTTAATCTACCTACGAAATTATTTCTAAATACTCCAATACCAGCATGTCTATGGTTTTTATCACGTGCCAAGGAAAGCGACTCAAATCATCTACGGAGAGATAAAATTCTATTTATTGATGCACGGAATATGGGAACGTCCATTAGTAGGAAAAATAGTGAATTGAATTCTGACGTTATTCGCACTATAGCAGATACCTACCACGCTTGGAAGACTGATATTGGCTATGAGGATGTGCCTGGGTTCTGTAAGTCATCGACCGTTTCGGAAGTGGTCGATATGGACTACGTTCTTACACCGGGGCGCTATATTGGATTGCCTGATGATGTTGAAGAATTTGATTTTACTGAACGAGTAAGAACGCTTACATCACAACTTGATGCAGAAATGCTGGAGTGTATAAAGTTAGACGACCGCATACGCTCGAATCTTGCGAAGATAGAGGTAAGCGGCGATGTCTGAATGGACGACCAAATCCCTCGGTTCAATGTGTACCAAAATAGGAAGTGGAGCAACCCCGACAGGAGGTAAGGAGAGCTATAGAACCGAAGGTATCTCTTTAATCCGTAGCCAGAATGTTGAGGACTTTGTTTTTCTATACAATGGTCTTGCTCACATTGATGACGAACAAGCTCGCAGACTAAACAACGTATCCATCGTTGCAAACGACACTCTTGTAAACATTACAGGTGATTCAGTAGCCCGCGTTTGTTCCGTGCCTGACAATATTTTACCTGCGCGCGTTAATCAGCACGTCGCAATTGTGAGAGCAGATGGCGTGCAACTTGACAATACTTTTGCGAAATATATGCTTCTGGCAATGAAAGAGCAACTACTATCTATCGCTGAAATTGGTGCTACAAGGCGAGCACTCACAAAGGAAATGTTGGAAAACCTTGAGGTCAGTTGCCCTAACCTTGATACACAAAAAGCAATTGCTGAAGTGCTTACCTCGCTTGACGACAAAGTAGGTCTTTTGACCCGACAAAACGCTACGCTTGAATCCTTGACACAGACGTATTTTCAGGAGTGGTTTGTCGAGAACAACACAGAGATGGGGCGTCTTGACTCTATTGCTGACATTACAATGGGGCAATCTCCAAAAGGCGAAAGTTATAATGAGGACGGAAACGGAACAGTTTTTTTTCAAGGACGTGGAGAGTTCGGCTGGCGTTATCCAACGATACGTTTGTACACAACCGCACCTCAACAAATGGCTCATAAAGGCGATATTCTTATGAGCGTAAGAGCTCCCGTTGGCGATATTAATGTTGCGGAAACAGATTGTTGTATTGGACGTGGTTTGGCTGCTATCCGCAGTCAATATCATACTTTTACTCTATATGCTATTAAGTCACAAGGCGACCAATTAGATATTTTTAATGGAGAAGGCACAATATTTGGTTCAATTTCCAAAGAAGGACTAAATGGGCTACAAATTCCGTTGCCTTCCGAAGCATTGATAAAACAATTTGAAAACAGATTCTTCATAATTGACAAAAAAATAGAACGAAATAGTGCACAAATTCTAACCCTTCAAAAACTCCGTGACACGCTTCTGCCGAAGCTGATAAGTGGAGAAGTGAGGGTGAGGCAATAGGAGGAAACGACATGGCTAAACTGTGCGAATCCGCAGTTGAAGAAATGGCTATCGAGGAACTGCAGAGCCTCGGCTATACTTACATAGCCGGTGTTGACCTCGCGCCGGACGCACCGAACCCCGAACGCAACAGTTATGGGGATGTTCTTCTTATGGGGCGGGTACAGGCTGCAATGTCCGTGCTTAACCCGACCATCCCTGCCGATATCATCCAAGGCGCCGCGCGGAAGCTGTCGCGGATAGCTACCTCAAATATGCTCGCCGACAACGAGGAATTCCACCGTATGCTTGTGGATGGCGTTCCCGTGGAGTATCGCAAGGGCGGCGACATCAAGGGCGACTATGTTCGGGTCGTAGATTTCGAGAACCCTTTGAGCAACGAGTTCCTCGTGGTCAATCAGTACACGATTGTCCAGAACAATAACAACAAGCGCCCTGATGTGCTACTATTTGTAAACGGCATCCCGCTTGTTATCTTTGAACTGAAAAACCCCG
>JAISTW010000012.1 GCA_031272405.1 Desulfovibrio sp.
TAGCAAAAATCAGGACGGAACGCGGGTCGGGGGTGACGGCGCGTTCCGTCCCCGCGCATTGATGTATTCTCCCGAACATCATGCGCACGGGGAGACGGACGCGGCAAATTCCGTCTCCCTACTTTTTTTGTCCGGCAGTACCTGCATACCCTGTTTCAGCGGGAAACCGGGCCGCGAGAGAACAAAAAATCATCTTGATTTTCAGCGGATCATTGCGCGCTTTGAAGAGAATGTCGCGCTGGCGAAACCGTCAGGCTGCATAAAAAAGAACGAACAGCCCTACGTCCAAAAATGAATGGCCTACGGCTGCAAAGATGCTGTTCATGTCTGATGCGGATCCGCGGCGAGAAGTCCCGCGATGTGATCGGCCAGGGACTGCACGGTGGCGAAGTGATTGCGCTCCTGGGCGTAAAGGGCGTCGTCAATGACGGGCACATCCCATCCGGCCTTTTTTCTAACAAGTTCCTCCACACTGTCCAGGAAAAGCATGGTGTCCAGGGAATCCAGCGCGCTGTCCGGGCCGGACAGGAGAAGCGAGGGGGAAAACTCCGCGGTTTTTTTGCCTCCCTTTTGTATTTCGTCCAGGGCCTGCCGCAAAAGATCAAGCACATCCCGGTCATTCATGGCCTGTCTCCTTTTTTTCGCCGCCGAACCTCTTGCCGGAAACAATCAGGATATCTTCCGCCTTGCCCTTGCCCGCGATGTGCATGGGCCGGTATGTCCAGCCACCCGGAATATCGGCTTTGTACAGACAGACGTCGTTCAGGAAGGAATAGCCGATGGCGGAACTGAGCAGGCGCGATTTGCGGTTGCTGCCGAGAATGTGGTTGTACACGCCTTCCAGGCCGAAAGTTTCCCCGCACCACTCGTCCCGCTTGATGGAGGCGGCGGCCGCGAGTCCCTTGGGGGCGTCGTCGTGCATCAGCAGGGCCTCTGTTTTGCATTCCCTCGTTTTGAAGTCAAAGCCGACCAGGGCGAAAGACCCCCAATTTCTGTGTTCGTCGGCAATGACAAAGAGCAGGAAGTCCCGGCTCCTCTCATAGCCGTGCATTATTGCCGTCAACTCCTCCCGGCTGATGGGGACATTGGTCAGGTAGGCTTCGGGGTGAGCTGTTCGCAAAGCCAATATTTCATCAATAAAGGCCTTGTCGACGGCGACTTTGGGCGTGACGACGCGCAGGGCGTATTCCTTGCCGGCATGGACGAAGGGGATGCGGGGGCCTTCCCGTTTTATCGAGGCTAGCAGTTCCAGAGTGTCGGACTTGTACTTGAGCGAGCCCCTCGGCATCACTGTGGCGGCGGGCAGATCGGGATCGGCCAGGATCTGCCTGAGCACGGAACCCACATAGGCGATTTCGTCCTTGTTGCGGTTGTGCCCGCTGGGCAGAACGATCGCTCTTGTGCCGACGCTGTAGGCCACGGGGTTGTCCTGTTGCTGGAAGAGCGGCATGTGCGAAAGTGGATAGAATACCGGCGCGCAATGAACCTTGCTCGCCAGCAGGCGTTTCATGATGTCCGGCCTGTCCAGTTCCGGATTTTCCAGAAAAAGCACCGTCATCCAGCGGCTGCTGAGCGTATGGGTGACGGTCGCGTTGAGGCGGATGCCGTCCGTATACTTCAGCTCTTCCTTGTACCAGTTGAAGATTGTCCTTTTCTGTTTGAAGATTTCCTTGATGCGCTCCAACTGAGCTATGCCGACGGCCGCCTGAAGGTTGGAGAGGTGGCAGTTGTGCCCGGCCGCGTCAATAACCATGGGGTTCGCAGCGCTGGAGCCGTTGCCGGCCAATTTTCGGGCTGTCGCGGCGAGGCGGTCGTCCGAGGTCAGCAGAACGGCGCCGCCGCCCGCTGTTACGGGAGCGTCCGGTTCAAAGGCGAAGATGGAAAAATTCCCCATGGAGCCGACCGGTCGCCCGTGATAGAGGCCGCACATGCCTTGTGTGGCGTTTTCTATGACAAAAATGCCGTGTTCATGCGCCAGTTGGATAAGCGGATTCATGTCGCAGGGCTGGCCGTACAGATGAGTGGGGATCATGCAGCGGCTGCGGGGGCCGATACGCGATTCCACGGCGCTCGGCGCCATGGTGAGCGTCACGGGGTCCACATCGCAGAACACCGGCGTCATGCCGCTGTGCACAACGGCGGATGCCAGAAAGGGATCGGCGATTTCCGGGAGCAGCACTTCGTCGTCCGGCTGAAGGCCGAGACAGGCAAAGGCCAGACGCGTCGCGGCATGGGCGCTGTTGAGGGCCAGGGCGTGGCTTTGGTGGGCCAGGTCGGCCATCAGTCTCTCGAAAATCCGGACATGCTGGCTGGCGCGGGTGTTCCAGCCTACGCCGCCGGCCTCGGCGGCCAGCTCGATTTCCCGATGGCCGATGGATGGACCGGAAAGAGGAATGGGGTCAATGATCATGACAAGCTCCCTTTTTATGTCTGATGCACGTTGTCTTCATTTCCCACTGAACGTCCTGTGCCAACGATGTATGTGCCCTTCGCGCCGGAGCATTCCTTCCGGAGGAAAATAGTCCGATACCGGCCCGATTTTCGCGTCATCCAGGGAAAGAATGCAGGACGCGACGGAAAGACCCGCCCCAAAGGCGCACAACATAAGCCTGTCGCGTTCCCCGTCGCGCGCGCCGTCGGCGAAATGCCGACACACCTGGACAGGGATGGAAGACGAGCCGAGATTGCCGTAAAGACCCAGGGCGTCAAAAGGCGCCTGTCGCGGGGCAAATCCGGATTTCCTGGCAATGCCTTCCACCATGATCTTATTGGCCTGGTGCAGAAATATACGCCGTATGGACTGCGGCGTCAAACCGGCCTTGTCCAGATGGGACCTGATGTGCCTGGGAACGGCTGAAACGCCGAAGGAATAGATGGCCATTCCGTCCATCCAGATGCGGCAATAGCCGCCCAGGGACCAGGGCGTGTTTTTGCGGTCGCGGACAATGCCGTCGCGTCCCCCATCCCCCTCCAAACCGTCCCTAGCCGAGAAGGGGATGCGGCTGCCGCCGCCGGGTATGGTCAGTGCGTCGTGTTTTTTTCCGTCGCCAGCCAGAGAAAAACTCATGCTTTTCCCGGGCGCCGCCCGCAGCAGCGCGGCCGTGCCCGCGTCGCCGAAAACAGGAGCCACAACGCGGTTGCCGGGATCGGCGAAACGGGCGGGCGTATCCCCCACCAGAAGCAGCGCCGCCTTGAGCGCGCCCGAGGCAAGCAGGGCGGCCAGCAGCCAGAGCCCGTTGAGAAAGCTTGTGCAGCCGCCGTTGGCGTCTATGGCTCCGCAGCGGGTGGAAAGACCGAGCCTGTGCTGAAGGATGGACGCCGAGGCCGGGAGCAGGTAATCCGGACTGTGGCTGGCAAAGAGGATCATGCCGATATCATCCCGGTTGACGGCGTTCTCCCGCAAGAGCTGTTCGGCGGCGCAGGCGCACAAATCAACGGCCGTCACCCCGTCCGGGGCGACTCGCCGCGTTTCAAGACCGCTTATTTCGGTCAGGCGGCGGGCTTTTTCCGGATCGCCGTCGAACCAGAACAGCTCATCCTTGAGGGACACGCTTTTTGCCGGAACCACAGCCTGCAGGGCCGCCAGAGTTACGCCGGAAAATTCTGTAAAGGTCAATATCCGCTCCTCGACCGCCGCCGCGCTAGGCGGAAGCGAAACGTTCATGCCAGCGCCGAATGGCTGTTTGCCGGTCTTCGCCGAAGTCCGCCTCCGTCAGGGTCAAGGGCGGCGAAAAGCGTGTTTTTTCCAGCCCGAGCACACACGACGCCCATGACAGTCCCGCTCCGAAGCCGCAGAGCATAACCTTTCGGAGGGGGATGTTTGCGGCCGCGAATTCGTCGCAGAGCAGGACAGGGATGGATGCCGCGCCAAGATTGCCGTAACGGGACAGGGTGTTCATGGGAACCTTGTCCAGAGGCAGGCCGCATTTTTGGGCGATGGTTTCCAGCATGAGCCGGTTGGCCTGATGCAGCGCGAGCCTGTCCAATTCTTGCGGGCCGATGCCGAGCAAATCCAGATGCCGCCGAATATGGGCGGGAACCGTGCTGACCCCGAAGCTGAAGACGGCCAGGCCGTCCATCCAGAGCTGGCCGTATTCCCCCAGCGTCCAGGGGTTGCCCAGGCCGTCGGTGATCACGGCGTTGAAGGGGGCGTCCGGTCCTTCGCCGGCCTGGGGGGGAATTCTGGCGCCGCCGCCGGGTATGATCAAACTCTCGTATCGTGCGCCGTCACCGCCCCAGAGAAAGCTCATTGTTTCGTCTTTTCCGCCTTTTTCCAGCAGCGTCGCCGTGCCCGCGTCTCCGAACAGGGGGGCCGTCACCCGGTTGTCCGGGTTCAGGAAACGGGCCTGCGTGTCGCCCGTCAGCAACAGCGCGCGCCTTGCCGCGCCGCAGGCGACAAGCGAGGCGCAGGCCAGCAGGCCCATGACGTAGCCGGCGCAGCCGGAATTCAGGTCCATGCACGCGCAGGCGGCCGGCAGCCCGAGCCGTCCGTGGAGGATGGAAGATGTAGCGGGCAGAAGACAGTCCGGACTCTGGCTGACGAAGAACAGCGCGTCAACGGCATCCTCCGGATTTTCGGAACCGGCGTTTCCGTTTTCTCGCGGGTCGTCCAGAAGGGTTTTTGCCGCGACGGCGCAGATATCCGCTGCCGTCACTCCGGTCGGGGCAACGCGCCGTCGTTCCAGGCCGCTCAGGCGGGCGGCCTTGCGGGCTTCCCCGGCGGAAAAACCGCGCGCGAGCATTTCCCGCTCAAAAACAATTTCGTCCGCCGGAAGAACGGCAATGACGGCGGCGACGCGCACGCCTTCAAAAAAGGCGACCCTGTCCGTTCCGGTTTGCGCCGTCATTGCTGTTTCATCCTGTGGCTGACGGGAATATTCTGAAAACGTATCCTCCGGGGAACGGCGTGGGGCGGGAGCAACTCCTCCAGTTTCGCAGTCAGCGCCCGGGCGGCCTCACGCGCCTTGTCCGGCGTTTCGGGTGGGACGGCGACTTCGCAGAGCAGCTCCACATGTTGCCCCGTAAGGGGATTGGACGCGCCGAAGGCTTTGGCCAGCCGCACCCCCGGCAGGGAAAGGGCGGCCCGCTCCACCTCCGCGGGCATGACCTTGAGCCCTCCCACGTTGACGCCGTCGCCGCGTCTGCCGATGATGCGCAGCCAGGGGGGGGCGGCATCTCCCCCCGCGTCCCGTTCCGTTTCCACCATGTCCTGCGTGTCGTACCAGCCTTGCCCGTCAAAAGGCCACGGCGCGTTGAGGTAGCCGAGCATGCGGTTTTCGGACCTGATATGCAGACAGCCGTCTTCAATTTTCGTCTCCACGCCTTCTCCGCCGACCCGCATCCAGAGACTGTTCCTGGCCCAGCTTTTGACGCGCAGAATGCCCAGTTCGCTCATGCCGTAGGTCTGGCGGAAATCCACGTCCGGCAGGGCCTCGCACAGGGCCTCCAGCGTGCCCTGGTCCATGCGTTCTGTCCCGTAAGTGACCAGTTCGAGCGAAGGCGGAACTGACGCGGCGAACCCGCTCAGCAGCGACAGGCGTAAAAAGGTCGGGCTGGCCGGGAGAAGCCGCACGGAAAAATCCCGGATATCCCGCCATACGTCCTCGGGCCTGAGGCTGTCCGGCGTCACCGTTTCTCCGCCGTTGAAGAGGGTGTGCAGCAGGGTATTGAGGCCGCCGATGTGATCAAAGCGCAAAAAGGCCAGGGCGCGCAGGGCGGGGCGGGGCGTGCGGAATCTGGCCAGGAATTTTTTCGCCCCGTGGAGAATGGCCTTGGGAACGCCGGTGGTGCCGGATGTGAACAGGATCAGGCCCCCCTCCCCGGCGTCGCGCAGTTGCTTGAGCAGCGGGTCGCGCCTGTCTCCGCAGGGCAGACGCGTGACGCGGCCCTGGTAGACAAGGGCGTCGGCGCGGGCCGCGCGGAAAAACTGTTCGTGCAGGACAGCGGTGTCCGGCGTGATGGGCGCGACGATCATGCCTTCGTCCAGCAGACGCAGCAACGTGGCTATGGACACGGGGTCAAAGCCGCCCTCCAGAACCACGACGTCCCCTGCCCGCAGCCCGGAAAAATCCGGTTTCGTCCGCAACACGTCGTCAAGGCTCAGGGTCCCGGAACGGGACAGGAGAAAGGGGCGTCCGTCGGCGCGCGCGGCAAGCTCCGCCATGAGCGTCATCAGACGCCCCCCAGATGAATAATTTCCCCGGAGATCATGGAAGAGCGTTCGTCCAGCAAAAAGCGCACCAGATTCCACACGTCTTCCGGCTCGGCCATGCGGCGCACCACCTGCCGCTGGACGACGGCGTCAATCTGTTCCTGGCTGAGGCCCCTGAGTATGCCCGTGGCGATGGGCCCGGGCGCGACGACGTTGGCTGTTATGTTGAAAGGAGCCAACTCTCGCGCCAGACAGCGGGTAAAGGTTTCCACGCCGGCCTTGGAGGCAGCGTAGACGCTTTCACCGGCCAGGGCCAGAGGCGCCGCGATGCTGGAAAAATTGACGACGCGCCCGCCCTTGCGGCCGCTGTCGCGCAGCAGCAGTTTGGCGCCTTCGGCGCAACAGTGCATGACGCCGAGCAGGTTGACCTTGAGCACGTCGGCCATTGTGGCCGGCGGCGTCGCGGGCAGCAGATTCATGGAGGCTATGCCGGCGGCGTTGACGATGCCCCAGAGGCCTTCCTTTCCGGATTCTTTCTGGCAGGATGCTCCCTTTTTGCGCAGGCTCGCGAAAAAGGCGGCCACAGCCGCATGGTCGGTCACGTCGCCCACAGTCAGGGGAAAACCGGGGTCTTTCCCGGGTTTGCTGCGGGAAAAACCAGCCACTTCGTAGCCCTGTTCCAGGGCCCTTTGGGCTATGTGCCGTCCCAGTCCCGCTCCCGCCCCGGTAACGGCGATGAGCTTCATCGTTCGTCCTTTCGGCCGTCTTTTTGGGCAAGTGCCAAGTGTCGAGCAAGACTTTCCACCGTGCGCCAGGCGCTGCGGTTCCCGGACATGGCGGCGTCGCTCGTCCAGTTGAAAGACGCCCCTTTTTCCGCGCACCAATCCTCCAGCAGCAGGAGCAGACGCACCAGCTCAAGGGAAGTCAGCACAGCGTCCCGTCCCAGCAGGGGGCTTTGGCCTGTCAGAGGCGGACAATCTTTTTGTTCCCCCCTTTCAGCGCGTATGCAGCGGATGATGAAGTCGCCCGCCTCCTCGGCGCTGATCATGCTTTTTCTTCTTCCCGACGTCGCTGGATTTCACCGATATAGGCGGCAAGCGCGCCCATGGTGCGCAGGGGGGCGTCTTCTCCCCGCAAGGCGGGGTCAATGACCATGTCCAGCCCGGCTTTTTCGTTGAGGGTTTTGTCCACCTGCACGAGAAAGAGCATCATTTCGTAGGAGTCCAGCGCCGCTCCCGGCCCAGTGAGGGGCAGCCCGGCGCTGAACGCCGGTTTTGAGTCGTTTTCCCCCGAAGTCATCTCAAAAACGACTTCCAGAGCCTGTCGCAGCAGGTCTCGGATTTCGGCATCGGTCAGCATGACTTGTTTCAGTCCGTCAAGGAGCGAACGCTCCAGCCTACCCCCCGCCGCCCAAGATTTCCTGCTGCACGGTGATTTGCACGCTCGCGTCGTCCACGCTGGTGTAAACCGTGGTTCTTGTATTGGCGGCCGTGTCGTCCACGGCCGTTCCGGCCGTCCACCTGCTGTTCGAGTCGGATCCCGCCAACGTGTCGTTCTTGTCCAGTTTCACGATGACATCGGCGTTGCTGCTTTTGGCCACTTCGAGCAGGCTGGCGATTTGATCCTCATCCAGATAATCGCCGCCGCCGCCGTCCATGCTGTCGTGGGCCATGTCCAGAACCAGCGTGTCCAGTTTGCTTATCCGGTTCGCGTCCACCGCCTCGGTCAGATTGTCCCTGAACGTGTCCAGCGACAACGGATCGTTCAACTGGACATATAGCATGTCCTGCCCGTCCGTGCCCGCGAAGCTGAAGTTTTCGTCCAGCAGGGACGTGTCCGCCAGCATTCTGAGATTGACGCCGGAGTCAACAAACTGGATGTCAATGTGTTGTCCGGCTGTGGCGTTGTAGCTGGCGACCATTGATGTGAACCAGCTGAAAGCCGGGTCCGCGTGGTTGTCCACCCCCTTGACGATGATGCCTTCGCAGTGCAGGCTGTCCAGCGTGCCGGAAGCGCCCAGCCACCCCTGGTACCAGTCGTTGAACGTGTTCAGGTCCGGGGCTTCAAGCACAAGCGTGTCGTAGCCGCCGCCGGCGTCAATGTTGACGGCGCCTCCGCCCGTCGCCTCGATTTTGCCCCCGAGGACAATGGTGTCATCGCCGTAGTCAAGCTGGATATTGACCTGCGAACCAGCGCCGCTCGCCTTGACCCCGCCGCCGAGGGTCACTCCGGCGTTTTTCAGGGCAGAAAGAGTCACTTCTCCGCCGTTTGCCGCCTCCAGCCCCTTGGCGAAGCTGATCTCGGCGTGGTCCTTGTAGTCGAAGTCAATATCAACGGATGAGCCTGAGCCCGTCGCCTTCACGTCGTCGCTGAAGTTCAGGGCGACGTTCCCGTAGCCGTAGCTGGCGGCGTCGAACGTCACCTTTCCTCCGGATGAGGCCTCAACGCCGCCAAGGCTGAGGTAATCGTTCCCCTCGCCCACGTCAACCGTCACTTTCCCGTTGTTTGAGGCTTCAATCCCGCCGAGGTTGAGAACATCATCCCCGGCTCCCGCGTCAAACCGCACCGCGCCGCCGTCCGAGGCAGCGATCTTGCCGGAAACGGAAATGAGATCGTCGCCGCCGTCAAGGGCGACGATCACTTTTGAGTCGGTCCCGGACGCCGTGACGTCGCCCTTGAGGACAACGACATCGTCGGCGCTGTTGGTGATCGGCAGGTACTCGGCGGTGTAATAGTCGCTGCGGACTCCGATATAGACCTTGCCGGCCTCGACGGCCTCGACGGCTATTCCCTGCCAGTTCGCCGTCGCCGCCCCTCCCCTGGCGCAGGTGATTTCCACTGTCAGGGGAGCGCTGTTCGAGGATTCGCCGTCCGTCCCCCTTACCCAGAGAAAGGCGTTGTCGGCGCGCAACCCCACGGCTTCCGCGTTGTCGGTCACGTTCACGGTCAGGTGATCGGTCTGGATGGACGCCCCGGTGGTACTCTGGTACCCGTTCACCTGGGATTCCGCGTTTATGCCGCGGGATACGGTATTGACGCTCGTCGCCGCGCCGGAAACGCTGATGTCCAGATTTTCCGCCCTGACGACCATGCCCGCGCCCGCGGAACCGGCCCAATATGTGCTGTTGGCGTGTTCCCGCGCGGATTCCAGCCCGACGTTGTAGTTGCCGCCGCCGACGTTGACCTCAAGGGATTCAATGGGATTGTTGTAGCGCGCCCCTGCGCCCAGGGAGTAAACCGTGTCCGGATCCTGGTACTCGCCGCCGGTCAGGGTCAGCAGGCCGTCCCGCACGGCTATTCCCACGGCCTTGTCGTTCCCGTCGCCGCCGTTCTCCACGGTCGCGTTGACCGTGAGTTTGGGCGTGACGGCGCCGATGTGCAGACCAAACTTTTCATAGCTGCCGTAGCTGCCGGATCGGTCAATGTCGCTGCCGTCGTACAGGATGCCGGTGGCCGTCGTCGCGCCGCCGGTGTCTTTCGCGGTCACAGCCAGGGTGACGCTCTCGTCCGCGTCCAGAATCAGCCCTTCGCCCTTGACGAGGCTTTGCCCTATTCCCGCGACTATGCCGGTTATGCTGTTGTCTCCCGGCTCGCCGTTCTCTCCGGCCACGCCCGTGATCCTGATCTGCTCTCCGGCCGTGATCCGGGAAAGGGGATCGGAATAGCTCATGCCTTTTCCGTAATGGTCGGCAAGGATGACGGCGAGACCGCTGCCGTTGGCCCTGAGCTCAAGGTTGACGTCTCCCTCGGCCTCCAGCGTTGCCCTGCCGTCGTGCAGGGTCATGGCCGTGAGCATGTGCTCCGGATCGCCCTGATGTTTTCCCGCCGAGGCGACGGACACGCTGATGTCCCCGCCCGCCTTGATGTTCACGTCCCCGTAGGATGTGGTGACGCCCGAGGCAATGCCGTCGTAGTCCGCGTCGCCGAGGTTGACGCCGACGTTGACGTTTCCCCCGGCGTTTATATTCACCTCGCTCTGGCTGTGGGCGGATGTCTGATTCCAGTATGCGCTGGTCATCCCGTATCGATAAACGTCATACGCACCGCCGCCGGGTTGCGTGACGTTCATGTCGTCCGGGCCGAGTCCGTAGCCGGAAAAGATGCCGTGCGCCCCGGCCGCGTTCAGGACATTGCCTTCGGCCTCGCTGTTGACCGTGATGTTGACGGTTTCGCCGCTGACAACGACCATACCCTGTTCCGTGGCCGCTACGGACGCGTAGACGTTGCCGGAGAAATCCTGGGCGTCGGCGTCGCCCGTGATGTGGACGCCGACAGAAACCTCGTCCGCTGCCGTCAGGGTGACGGTCGCCGTTCCGGAGGGGGCGACGACTGTTCCGCTTGAGACGTCCGGCGAATTGTCGGCGCGCGCGCCGGTGATGACCGCGGCTTTGGCGGCGCCGTCATAGCCGGAGGCCGCCGCGTCCACACGCACGTTGTCGGCCGTCACGGAGGCGTTTCCGCCGGCCGTCGCGTAGACGGCGCTGACGCGCCCCTGTTGGGCGCCGCCCTCCACGACAGGCGCAACGCCCTCCCAGACCGGATGCTCGTCCGTGCCCGCGTTGACGTAGCCGGCCCTGATCCCGACGTCGCTGCCGACCGCCGTAACGCTGGCGTCGGGCTGCTCGCCGCTTGCGGCCCATTCGCCGTTGGCCGTGACAGTGGAGGACACCGAATAGGTGTAGTCGGCTTTGGGCGTAAGATAGGAGGAACCGGCGCTGTAGCCTGGGTTGGATACGAGCACCGGGTCGCGGTGCGCGCGCAGCCCGCTGGTTTCCGTCTCGTTCAGGGAGAGCGGGTCATCCGGCGGCGGAGGCGTGGGAGGCCCCGGCGGCGGAGGTGGAGGAGGCGTGGGAGGTTCCGACGGCGGAGGCGTGGGCGGGACATACGGCTTATCCGGAACGCCGGAGACGTCCACGTGCGGCGGCGCGGCCGGCGCGGCATGGAGCGTTTCCGCGCCGTTTTCGGCGGCCGCCGTCGCTGCGAAGGCCAGCGGCTCCAGGCTCTGGATCTGGTCGGGATAATTCAGTTCAAAACCGTCGTCCAGGCCGTTCAAGCGGCCCAGGCCATTCATGAGATCCGCGTCGCCGTAGCTTGAATAGCGGCCACCCTTGGCCCCGACGCCCACGCCCGCGGCCGGCTCTATGTCCGGCGCGAAGGCCTCGAAAAAGTCCGTGCCGGCCACGCGCTGCCCGTCCACTTCAAAGTCGGGCAGATTGTCCTTGGTATATTGCTCGTAAAAGCCCTCTATCTCCACCACGCCGCCGTCCGGGAAGGTGAAGACGAGACTGTCCGAGCCGTCGGGCCTATCTATTGTGGCCTGATCGGCGGGGAAATCAAGAATGTACCTGGCTTCGGACGGGGCCGTGATGACGACGCGTCCCGTTTCCTGATTTTGAGGTGGACTGATTGTTATATTTTGCATGGCCCGCCTCCCGTGCGCAAGTTTGCTCTGCCCCGATCAAGCCGTCAACGGCGCGGACAGAAAGTTGTTTGCCGCGGATGTTCACGGATTTACTATTTGCGCCAACCTGAAGCCTTGTCAAGGGGTTTGCGAAAAAAATTTTTGGTTCATCGGGCTGAAAGCGCTTTTGACAAACAATACCGTCGTAAGGGCAAAGCGCGCTTTAGCCGGCCCGCGGCATTCTCCGCGTTCGGGGCTGGCTTCCTGCGTTGACAGGACGGCGAAAGATGGGTAAGTCGGGCCCATGCAACGGAATTTCCACGATTACCTCGCCGCGTGGCGGGAAATCTTCCCACGGCCCAGAAAAATCCGTTGGGCCGAGGGACGGCTGTTCAACGGTTACTGCAAGGACTGCCGCTATTGCTGCGGGCCCCAGGACGACCCGGAACCGTTTCCCATGGCCCTGCTGCCGGGCCAAATACGTTCTGATCTGGCTGAAGATTTTTATCTCCTGTCAGGCGATACCGCTTATATCGGCGCCCGGGGCTGCAAAGCCGTCGGCCCGTTCGGCTGCCGCCTGGAACAGGCGAAACGTCCGGTAACCTGCTCCCTTTTTCCTCTGGTTCCGGCCAACGGCGGGCTGTACCTGTACAAAATCTGCCCTGCGGCGCTGTTTTCCCCGCTTGTCCTGTGGGCGGACATGGGCAGGGCCGTCGCGACATGGCTGGCTGGTTTCAACGCGGCGGATCTGACCCGCATTTCCCTCTCCCTGACGGAGCAACGCCTGGCCGAACGTTATATTTATCTGGATATCAGACTTTTTTGAAAAATCCGGGGGCATATTGACCGCAGAGCCAACAGGGCATATTCTACCTCTATGATCTCGTTAGCCGCCTATATTCTGCTCATCGCGGGGGTCAATTGGGCCTTCAGCGTGTTGCCCGTGCTGCCGTTGCCCAACGGCGAAGTCTGGGCGCCGATTTCTCTGATTGTGGGCTTTGTCTTTGTGGTGCGGGATGTCGCCCAGCGCCGCGTGGGTCACCATGTTCTCTGGGGAATGCTGGCCGGATGCGCCCTGAGCTGGAAGATGGCCAGTCCGGAGCTGGCCTTGGCCAGCGCCGCGGCTTTTGCCGTCAGCGAACTTTCGGACTGGATGATCTACACCATCACGCGCAAGCCGTTTTCCAGCCGCATCCTGTTCTCCAGCTTCGTTTCCGCGCCGCTGGACACCATTGTTTTTTTGTGGCTCACCGGCCTGGCCGCGCCGCTCTCCTTCCTCGCCATGACAGCCAGCAAAATAGCCGGGGCCCTGCTGGTTTTCTGGCTTCTGCGCCGCCGGGAGAATTGCTCTTCCCCACTGGAGCAAGGCGCGTGATCCGCCACGTCGCCGGGAGAATCAGGTCATATCCGGCATCAGGGCGGCTTCGTCAGGGTACAATGTCTCCATGTGGGCCACAAAAGCCGCCGTGCGCCCTTCTATGACGGCCTGTCTGGCTTCGCGTGCAAGCTCCAGGTAATAGGCGAGGTTGTGCAGAGAATTGAGACGGAAGGCCAACAACTCTCCGCTTACGAAAAGATGCCGCAGATAGGCGCGGGAAAAGGAGCGACAGGTATAACAGGAACACGCCGGATCCAACGGCCCGTCATCCTCGGCGTACTCACGTCGTTTGATGTTGACCTTGCCCAGAGACGTGTACAGCGTTCCGTTGCGGGCGTTGCGCGTAGGAAGCACGCAGTCGAACATATCAATGCCGGCCAGGATGCCGTGGGCGATGTCCAGCGGCGTGCCCACGCCCATCAGGTAACGCGGCTTGCCGACGGGCAACAGGGGGGCGGTGTGACGGAGCATGGCGTGCATTTCGGTCTTGCTTTCTCCAACGGACAGCCCGCCCACAGCCAACCCGTCAAAACCGAGAACGCTGATTTCCTCTGCGGAGCGACGGCGCAGATCCTTGAAAAAACCGCCCTGCACAATGCCGAAAAGCAGGTTTTTCCCTGATCCGGCGGGCCAGGCCGCTCTGGCGCGTTTCGCCCAACGTGTGGTAAGAGACAAGGATTGCTCGGTATAGGCGTAATCCGCGCCGTAGGGAACGCATTCGTCCAGAGCCATCATAATATCGGAATCCAGGTTGCGTTGTATGGCGATCACTTTTTCCGGAGTGAACAGATGCCGCGAACCGTCCAGATGAGAACGAAACTCCACGCCCTCTTCCCGTATGTCGCGCAAGGAATTGAGGCTGAAAACCTGAAATCCTCCGCTGTCCGTCAATACTGCGCCGGGCCAGGCGGCGAAACGGCGCAGACCGCCTCGGCGCGCCACAAGCTCATCTCCGGGACGCAAGTAAAGATGATAGGTGTTGCCGAGGATGACAGACGCGCCGAGGGCCGCCAGATCGTCCGGAGCCAGGGCCTTGACCGAGCCGACCGTGCCCACGGGCATGAATATCGGGGTCTTGATCAGTCCGTGGGCCGTGCGCAGCAAACCGGCGCGGGCCGCGCCGTCAACGCGCTCAAGGGCAAATATTGACATGACCGGGTATATGTATATTTTTTAAGGCAGTTGCGCAAGAACCGGAAAACATAAACAAAGAAACGTTCAAAACCATCGAAGACCCAAATTATGAACGACACGACATTCGCCCCGACGCGCTGCCATATCTCCCTCGCCGCCCTGCAACGCAATTTCGCCCGCCTGGGGGATCCCGCGACCCTCATGCCCGTCATCAAAAACGACGCCTACGGACACGGTTTGCTGCCGGTCGCCCGCGCTCTCGCCAAAGCCGGCGCGCGACGCTTCGCTGTGGGAACGCCGTCGGAAGGGATCGCCCTGCGTCAGGCCGGCTTCAAACAGGGAATCGTGCCGCTTTTGGGCGGCATGAGCCAGGAAGACTGGCGCGCTTGCGCGGCTCATTTTTTGACGCCGCTTTTGGCCGATGGCGAAGATTTGCGCAAGGCCAAGGCCTGTGTTCGACATGACAGGCCCTTTCGCGTGGGCGTCAAGTTTGAAACCGGCATGAACCGCCTTGGCTTTGGTCAAGAAGATGTACCGGAACTGGTGGAGTACCTGCGCGCGAATCCTGCCCTGGAACCCGTGCTGGCGCTTTCACATCTGGCCTGCGCCGACATGCCGGAGAAAGACGCCTGCTCTCAAAGCCAACTCCGCGCATTTGCAGCTGTCAGTGAACGCCTGCTGGCCGTATGGCCGAATATGGAGCGCTCCCTGGCCAATTCCGCAGCCCTGCTGGGCCTTCCCGCGGCCCATTTTGACCTGAGCCGGCCGGGCATCGCCCTCTACGGCGGCAATCCCTTTGCCGGAACGGAACGGGAAACGCTTGGGGCGGGGCTGGAATGGGTCATGAGCCTCAGCACGCCGGTGATAGGCATACGGTCCCTGCGGGCTGGCCAGAGCGTTTCCTACGGGCATATGTTTACTGCCCCTGCCGATATGACCGTGGCTGTGGTCGCGGCCGGCTACGCCACAGGAGTGCCCCGTTCGCTGTCCGGCAGGTTGGAGGTTCTCGCACGCGG
This sequence comes from Desulfovibrio sp., assembly GCA_031272405.1. Classification (GTDB taxonomy): domain Bacteria; phylum Desulfobacterota; class Desulfovibrionia; order Desulfovibrionales; family Desulfovibrionaceae; genus Desulfovibrio. The sequence goes on from JAISTW010000012.1 coordinate 15,081, forward strand.
TCGGCGCGTGCCGCAAATCGGCCGCGTGTGCATGGGGATGCTCATGGTGGACGCGAGTTCCTTGCCGGGGTTGAGCTCGGCAGATGTGGTCTGGCTGCTTGGTGGCCCGGCTGAAGACGGCGTTGCGCCTGTGACGGCCCAGGAGTTGGCTGACAAGCTGGGAACCATCCCCTACGAAATACTTTGCCGCTTCGGGGCAATGAACGAACGGATATACGATTAGAGAGTTTGCCGTGACAAGAAATCTCTTTCCCATTGACCCAACGCAGACCTTGCCGTACACTATCGGCAGAGGTACGCCATGAAACTTGCCGAACTTTTTGCCTGCCCGCCAACCGGCATCGAAAATATTATTCCCATGCCCTGCGTCATTGCCGAGGCTGGAGTGAATCACGAAGGCAGCATGGACACCGCCAAACGCCTGGTGGCTGAAGCCGCTGAAGGAGGGGCCGACGCCATCAAATTCCAGACGTACAGGGCGGCCACCCTGGCCTCCAAAGACTCCCCGGCCTACTGGGACACGAGCAAGGAGCCCACTCGGAGCCAGTACGAGCTCTTTCGCAAACACGACTCCTTCTGGAAAAACGAATTCGAGGATCTGAAGAAGTGTTGCGACGCAGAGGGCGTCACCTTTCTTTCCACCCCATTCGATGTGGAGAGCGCCCATTTTCTCAACGACCTTATGGACGTTTTCAAAATTTCCTCTTCGGACATCACCAACAAGCCCTTTATCCGGACACTCTGCGGCTTCAAAAAACCTGTCCTGCTCTCCACCGGAGCGTCCTGTCTGCATGAAATCGCCGAAGCCGTGGAATGGATTGAAGCTGAAGGCAACAAATTGGCCTTGTTGCATTGTGTGCTCAATTATCCCACTGCTGACGAAAACGCCGCTCTTGGCATGATTCCGGCTCTCAAACGCCATTTCTCGCGGCATGTCATCGGTTATTCCGACCATACGCTGCCCCGTGATATGCGCATTCTGGAAACAGCCACGCTCCTGGGCGCGCGTATTCTGGAAAAACACTTTACTCACGACAAAAACCTGCCCGGCAACGATCATTACCATGCCATGGACAAGGAAGACCTGAAGCTCTTTCTGAAACGCATCAGGTTGACCTTGGCCTCCATCGGTCCCTTTGAACTGCGCGCTCTGCCGGAAGAAGCTCCGGCACGTGCCCACGCGCGCCGCTCCTTGGTGACGGCGCGTCCCGTCAAGGAAGGACGGAGGCTTCAGCCGGAAGACCTGACCTGGAAGCGTCCAGCCCACGGCATTTCCCCCCGCGACTACGACGAAGTGCTGACCATGACGGCTCGGTGCGACCTGCCGGAAGACAAGGTGCTTGTTTGGTCTGATCTGGACAACTCCTGACGCTGTATGGAAAAGGTTTTGATACTGGGGGCCATGCCTGAAGGGGCGCGGCCGGAAAACTGTTTTGCGGCCGGCCCCTGGTGTTTCATCGGCCGGGAAGCGCTTTTTCCCGACTGGGAACGCCGCTTCACTTTCGCTCCTGAGCCTTTGCAGGACCCGGCCTGCCTGCGGCACTGCGCGGGACAGGCGCTGCTTCTCTACGGCGAGGTTCTGCCGGCTTTGGCTGAAGAACTCAGCCCTGGCCACAGCCTGCCCCCAGCCTATTGGGAAACCCTGCTCACGCCCTGGGGCGTGGATGTGGCCCGGCAGACGGTCGAACGCTGGATGCGGATTCAGGCCATGTTGAGTCAGTGGCACGCAATGCCTTTACTCGTTCCCGTCCTTCCGGCGGACTGCTCTTTCAGCTTTGCCAGCGAGCACGATTTCACCCTGTACGGCGCGCTGGGAACGAACTTCAACCACTGGCTCCTCTCTCGCCTGTTGGAAGCCGCCTGGCCCAAGGCCTGGCATAAGGAAATGTTGCCGCCGGTCAGGGAAAGCCACGGCAGCGCCGTCAAACCGCCTTTGCTGGAGCGCGCGCGGCTGAGCGCGCGCCGCCTGGCCCTGCGATTGCCCTTTCCTCCGCTCAAAGGCGTGTCCCTGTTCCAGAGTCTGCGCTTTTCCCTGGCTCTGTTGCACACAAGTCGAGGCAAGGATCGCTCCTGTTCTCCGACGGACATTTTTGAGGAGGCGACGCCCGCTCCCTGCCTGCCTTTGCCCGTCCTGCCCATGTTTATGGCCGCGCTGCCCCAAAGCCTGCGCGCGCTCAAACATCCCCGCCGCATCAGAACAAAACGTTTTCCTCGAGTGCGTGTCGCCGGCATACAGGCTTACGAAGACGAGATATACCGTCGCCGGCTCGCCGTTTGGCGAGGAGGGGGACACAGACTTGCATACGTGCAGCACGGCGCAGGCTACGGCCAAAGCCTGACTCTCTGTTTGTTCGCCGCTGTAGAATACAGCCAGCACGCCTTCATTACCTGGGGCTGGCGCGGGCACAAAGGGCTGCGCGGAAATTTCATCCCTCTGCCTTACCCGCAGTTGGCCCGCGTGGCGAACAAACACCAGTCTGGCAAGGATGTGCTTTTTGTGGGCACGGAAATGCCGCTTTTCCCATATCGGCTGGACGCCTGGCCCACGCCCTTGCAGGTTGTGGACTACCGGCAAGCCAAGGCCCGTTTTTTCGCGGCCTTGCCCGATGACATACGCGCGGCATGTTTGTACCGGCCCTACTTCCCCGTGCCGGGAACTTTGGCCGACGCCGACTGGCTCTTGCCTCAATTCCCGCAACTGCGTCTTTGTTCCGGCCCTCTGAATGGACACATGCTTTCCTGCCGCCTGCTTGTGCTGGATCACCCAGGCACCACCATGCAGGAAGCTTTGGCCGCCAATGTGCCCATGCTGCTCTACTGGGCGCGGCCGGCCTGGCCCATGACCCCGGAGAGTGAAAATATGCTTGACGAATTGGCAGCGGCGGGTATATGGCATTCCACGCCTGAACAGGCGGCGCTGGCTGTGGGGCGCGTTTTTGCCGATCCCGTCGCCTGGTGGCGGAGCGCGCCCGTACGAACGGCTTGTCGGCGCTATGCCGACAAATACGCCATGACCACGCCGGACGACGGAAACCGGCTCTGGGTCAGGACGCTTGGAAACCTCTAAGGCGATTCGTCATGAAGCTGATACTTGTCTTGATTGCCGCTCTCTTCTTCCTGTCGGCTCCTTGCGTCGACAACTGTCTGGCTGCGGAAGAAAAGGATCTGTCCGAAATCCAGACGGCCATTGATCGGCAGGATTATGCCAAAGCGGCCTCCCTGCTTGACAAGGCCGCAGCAGCCGGCAACGCTGAAGCCATGTACGCGCTCGGTGTGTTGATGCTGGAGGGTAAGGGTGTCAAGCAGGACAAAACGCGGGCCGCGCAGCTTTTCCGCCAGGCGGCGGAAAAGGGCGACATCAGCGCCCAGTACGCCTACGGAGCCGCCTTGGCTTCGGGTACCGGCGTACGCCGCAATTACAGAGATGCCGTCCGCTGGCTGACCAAGGCAGCGGAACAGGGACATGCTCAAGCCCAGTACAGTCTGGGGTATCTTTACGCTTATGGACGTGGTGTGGGCAAAAATGAGGACACGGCAATGGACTGGTATGGCCGGGCGGCCAATCAGGGGTTGGCCGAGGCCCAATATTCCCTGGGATGGCTCTATCTGAACAGCAAGGGCGAGAATCAGGATGATGCCAAGGCCGCCCACTGGTTTAGCCGGGCCGCCGACCAGGATCACGTCAAGGCTCAAAACAATCTGGCTTATATGTATGCCGAAGGCCGAGGGTTCCCTCAAGACGCGGCCAAGGCCGTACAATGGTACAACCGCGCCGCCGATCGCGGTTCGGCTGAGGCCATGTACAATCTCGGCCTCATGTATGAACAGGGACGCGGCGTGCCACAGGACTACAACAAGGCTGTGGAATACTACCGCAAGTCGGCCGAAAAAAACGAGGCCGCAGCCCAATACAGCCTCGGCGTCATGTACGAGCAGGGCACAGGCGTAACGCGCAATCTGGGCGAAGCCAACCGATGGTACAAACTGGCCGCGCAGAACGGCGATCCCAATGCCAAGGCGCTGCTGCGAGAACAGGGGACAAATGTTTCCAGGCCCGAAGCCAAACCGGCGCCCAAGAAGACCAAGCATAAAAAATCCGCGTCAGGGTAAACGCGTCCGCGCGTGTCCTGGCCCTTGGTCAACAGGCCGTCAAACAGCTAGAGCAATTTAACTTTCATTTTATATAGAAAAAATCTATACTCAGCCGCATGAAAACCGCATCTCCTGAAATACGGACTCTTGTTGTAAAGGCATATGCATCGGGAACTGCCACGA
>JAISTW010000017.1 GCA_031272405.1 Desulfovibrio sp.
TCGTGGCAGTTCCCGATGCATATGCCTTTACAACAAGAGTCCGTATTTCAGGAGATGCGGTTTTCATGCGGCTGAGTATAGATTTTTTCTATATAAAATGAAAGTTAAATTGCTCTAGCGCCGCTTGTGTTCTATACATCCGGCAAGCCGGAAGCCGAGCGTTTCAAGGCAACAAAGGCCGTTTCGTCCATTACTCATGCCCACACATGGTCTGTGGCGGCGTGTTTCCTGTATCTTGAATACTTGCGCAATCTGCTCGGCGGCATGGAGAAGAAGGCCGCATATGCCGCATTACGAAACGATTTTCAGGCGGGTTGCCCTTACATTGACGCGACGGCGCTTGAAAAATTCGCCCGGATTTTGCACGAGGATATAACCGCTTTGCCGGAACAGGCGATCAAGAGCGGCGGCTTTGTTGTGCATACCCTGGAAGCCGCCCTGTGGTGCTTTCTGACCACGGAAAATTACCGGGACGCCGTTTTGAAAGCCGTCAACCTTGGTGAAGATACCGACACAACGGCGGCAGTGACCGGCGCTCTTGCCGGGCTTGCCTACGGCCTTGCCGGCATTCCCGCGCCGTGGCTCAAAACGCTGGCCGGCTACAATGGCATTTTGAGCATTGCCACAGCAATGACCTAAAAAGCCAGCACACTTCCGCGTCCTTTCCTGCAAGCGCCTCCCTTTTCCGGCATAAAAACGGGGAAGGGAGGCTTTCTTATGCCGTCAGAATCAACCCCTTGGGTTTGCATCGCCCAAGGAAGAAAAACGTACGGCAGGGCCTCCCCCCGCTAAAAGCGGCAACCCTGCATGGCGCTCCGGGCTTTCGCCCGTGCTACGGCCGGGAGTATGTCACCGTGTCGCATCCGTTTTTCAACCAGTTTTCAACCAGGGCGTGTGGCGCTGCCCTCCGGTTTCCCGGCTACCCCGCAATGCGCTCCGAAAGCCTTGCGGCCTTGTGCTGCGGCAGGCAGATTCATCACCGTGTCGCACACGCCTTGGGAAAACAATACGCAAAGCCATGACAGGAGTCAACAGATTAACCGTCATTGCGAGGAGCGAAGCGACGAAGCAATCCAGAGAGGCCGCGTTCCAAACTTTCCTGGCTGGATTGCTTCGCTTTGCTCGCAATGACGTTTTTTAAGGTGAAAAGGAGGACGTATGGCAGGGATGGCAATAGCGTCATCGATCATGCAGGGAGTTTCAGCCGGTATGGCGCTGCTCGGCGGCATTGCCCAAAGCAGCGAGGACGTCGCCTCCAACCGGAGGAGGCTGGCCCATGACCGGTAGGGACTACAGGAAGAGCTTGTACGATACGTTGAAGGCCTGGCCGATGCGCTTGGCCATGTCAATGGTAATGCTCCGCTTGCCGTTTTCCATTTCCGATACATGGTGTTGCGTAATGCCGACGCGCTCGGCAAATTCAGCCTGCGTCATGTCGTTCTTGCCGCGAAAACCGCGCAAAACCATCGCCGGACACATTTCAGGGAAGACTTCCTCTACACTGAGGAAAGGTTCACCTTCTTCATCCAGCCACTGCACTTCCTGGCCGCCGAAGGCGAGCAGATGCCGTATCGCTTCCGCAGTTCGGGCGGCAACTTCAGCGGGAAGCTCCAAATTTATTACGGCTCGGTTATTGTCGAGAGTATGGAGCGTCATTTCAGCATGCATGTCATTCCTCCATTCACTTAAATCTGTCGTAATCAACATTTTCGTGGGTTCCGGCATACCGGATTTCCATGATGCACAACCGACGATCAATCACCTGCCAAACAGCCACGGATGCCCTCCATGCAAGTGACAGTGGTGATATTCGCCCTTCTCCCCTTTCAATTTGTCGTAGTTAAGCCATTCGCGCTGCACCGGGCCTTCCAGAATGAGTTCCTTCACCAAGGTTGCCAGACGATCGCGGATGCTTTGAGGCAGCTTTTCTTTTTGCTTCCCTGCTTTCCCGCTGAACCCCACAGCCCAGAGAGTGTCTTGCGTCTGGGTCATGGAGAAAACATACCAGTATTGCGTATAATGTCAAGAAAAAATCACAAATTAGGGATTCCGGCCACGGTCACCATGATGATCCCCACGGCCACAGTAAACAATTGAAACCTTGTTACACAAGGTGAAAAGGAGGACGTATGGCAGGGATGGCAATAGCGTCATCGATCATGCAGGGAGTTTCAGCCGGTATGGCGCTGCTCGGCGGCATTGCCCAAAGCAACGAGGAACGGGCCTTCGGCGAGGCGCAGGAAGCCGCATACAAGCAGCAGGGTGCGGCGGCGCTGGCGGTGGCCAAAAATCAGGCCGCGCAGGAAAAGGACAAGTACCGGCGGCTGGCGGCAAGCCAGCGGGCGAATCTGGGCGCGTCCGGCATTGACGTGAACCAGGGCAGCGCCCTGGACGTGCTGGCCGACACTGACGCCGAAGGCGCTGTTTCCGCCATGCAGCTCCTGTACTCCGGCGAGCTGGAGAACTGGAACGCGCGGCAGCGGGCGGCCATGATCAGGGCGCAATCTGAAAGCCGGGCCAATTCCGCGCTGCTGGGCGGCATCATGTCCGGCCTGACCGGCATGGCCGAAACGGCAAGCAAGTTCTCCTCAACGCAGCCGTCGGCAGGCAACGTCACCAGTTCCGGGGCCAACAACTACACGCCCTATCTGACGCAGTACGGGCGCGGCAACAACAGCCCGGTGCGGTAACATGGTGCGCATACCAGATCGCCCGTATGCCTGGTTGGCGACCAATCTGCCGGACGCGCGGAACGCCGGGGCTTCGGCCGTCGGCAGCGGGGAAGCCTTCAACATCATTGCCAGGGGCATGGACAGGCTTGCCGCCATAGCCGGCCACATACAGGAGCAACGCGATCACGATCTGCTGGTGGAAGCGCAGAACCGCTATACCAGAGCGATGACTGAGTTTTCCCTGGGCGCAGAACAGACGCGCACGGGCGCGCACGCACGGGGCTTCACCAAAGACTACGCCGGCACGGCGGACACGACGCAGGCCGATGTGCTGGGCTGGTTGAAGGACAACGGCGGCTCCGGCAACACAGAAAGGGCTTTCGGGAATTGGGCCGCGGGCCGCAAGACCGCGGGTGGGGCGGACGCCGCGCGCTTTGAGCACGGGCAGCTGCTGGCGCACAGCAAAGACCTGTTCACCCAGCGTTTGCAGGGCATAACCGATCAGCTTGAGCAGAACCCGCGCGCCTACGGGGACGCGGTGGGGCAGCTTGAAGAAGCCTTTACGCTGGGCGTGGGGCAAGGGCTTTTCCGGGCGGAGGAAGCCAAGGCGCGGCTGCACGACGCGCGGGAAAAACTGGGCCTGACGGCTTTTGACAATCTGTACGCCATGAACCGGGGCGAAGCCATAAACAGCATGGCCGCTTTCGGCATGTCGCCGGCGCAGCAGGCCAAGGCGAGGAAACGCTTTCAGGCGGATAGCCGGGCCGATGCGGCGCAGGCCAGGGCGGCTAACGCGGAAAAAAAGGCGGAACTTGCCTCTGCCCTGCCGGACATTCTGGAAGTGGCCCAGCTCACAGGCGACACGAGCGAGGCGGCAAAGGCGGCGGAGGCCTTGCGCAAGCTGGGCGACGTCAAGACTGCGGAACGCATAGACCGGAAAATCAACGTCTTCCAGAACAATTTCGCCGCCATCAAAGAAAGTCAGGCCGCGTCCATGCCCGAATTGCAAGAGAGCATAGCCAGGCTGGACAAGGATATATTGGGCTTACAGGCCGAGGGGGCGGCTGCCGATGCCCGGCGGCTGGAAAAGCTGAACGCGGAAATGGACATTCGACGCAAGATTTACGCGGCCCGCGCCAACCAGATCGCGGCCGATCCCATGCAGGCGGCCATGATCGGCGAGCAGCCGGAACAAATCACCCCGGAAGGAGTAAGCCGGCTTATGGCGAAACAGCGGGCCATCGGCAAGGGCGTACCAGGCTTTACCCCGCAGCCGATGACAAAGGCGCAGGCCGATACCCTGAACAGGCAGTGGTTCGCGGAGCCGGACGCGGGCAAGCAGGCCGCGCTGCTACAGGAGTTACGGCAGAGCTACGGGAAGCATCTCCCGCAGGCGCTGGCGCAGGCCAAGCTGCCGCCGGCGCTGGTCGCCGTCGCGCCCATAGCCGGAGACATGACGCCGCGACAGACGGCGACCATGATTGCCGCCGCCACAGCCAAAGACGCCGATTTGCCGAAATCGGACGAGCAGGTGAAATCGTCTCTCGAAAACAGCGAATTTTTACAGGCGGCGCGGGATATATCCGGCCTTATGTACCGGTCATCCGAGGCCAGGGACTTTGCGGCACAAACGGCCAAAGCCTGGGGAAACTATGCCCGTCTGGGCGGGGACATCGTCGAACTTGAAAAGAATTTCCTGATCATCAACGACGGCAACCTGAAGGTGCTCGCGCCCAAGAGCATGGACGCCCCCGGCCTTGAAGCCGGCCTGAACGCCGCCACGCGGATTCTTCAGGCAGGCGTGAAGAAAGGTGACCTCTCCGCTCAGATGCGCACGGTGTACGCCAATGGCTGCTGGCTGTACGACGGCGCGGGCGGCTTCGCCTTTGTGGACGCCGCCACCGGGCTAGCCGTAACCAGGAAGAGCCTGGCCGAGATCCTGGACGCCGGCAAAGACGACGACTCCAGCGCCCTCTATTTTGGAACGGGGGAATAATGCTTATTCCCGGCCTGTTCGACAAATACTCGGCCACCCCGGAAGAAGCGGCCAAAGCTAACGTTCCGACCGTCGGCTGGGGTGGGTACATGGGCGCGTCCGCTTCCGAGGCTTTTACCCGCACCAGCACGGACGCGCTGCTCACTGAAAGCCGCGTCCTGGCGGCGGAAGAGAAAGCCTATGGGCAAAACGCCCCTGGCTTTCAGGAACGGATGGAAACCGGCGAGGCCGGCTTTTCCGACTTTTTCACACGACCGACGGGCAAGGCCCCTGTCTATATCTCCAAAGAAGACTGGAACGAGAGCAATCCGTTTTTCCGCAAGGGCGTGGAATGGCGCGAGGGAATGACGGAAGAACGGGCGCGGATTTACGCCGAGGGCTTTGACGAAAGCGAAGACCGCAAAAAGCTGCTGGGCGTGGGACAGGAACAGTACGGCTTTGCGCGCGGAACCCTGCCGGGCTTCTTTGCGGGCATGCTGGGCAGCCTGCCCGATCCTGTAAACCTGATCCCCTTCGGCGGCGGGCTTGCCAGGGGAAAGGGCTTTCTTGCCGGAGCTCGTGCCGGGGCGCTGGAGGGCGCGGCGGTAAATGTGGTTGTTGACGCCCTGGTTATGAAGGACTTGCAGAGCCGGGGCGAGGAACTCGGCTTTGCCGACGTGGCTTTGGACCTGGCTTTCGGCGCGGCGCTGGGCGGATTTCTTGGCGGCGCGGGCGGATGGCTTTCGGCGCGGCGCGCAAACAGGACGGATCATTTTGCTGACGCCAGCAAAGCCGCTTTTGACGCTGTGCCGGACGGATTTTTTGATGTCTTCCAGGATTCCTCGGCAAACTGGACGACGCCTTGGGAAAGAACTGCGGCCGCTGCCGATGAGGCGCGGCCCGCCTTGCGACACCTGAATGTCGAGACAATGGATGACGTTTACGCTCTGGCTGAACAAACGCAGGAACGCTTTTACTCTGACGTTGAATCATGGGCGAATGAAACAGGCGGCGAGGCTCTTTTCCGTACGGACGGAGAAAGCGGCCTGCGTTCCCTCAAAAACAGGAAACGCGCTGAAAGGGAACTGCCTGAATACAACGGCGATCCCGCAAGAGTTGTAGACATCCTCGGCGGGACAATTATTTACGATACCAGAGCGCAAGTAGAAGCGGCGGCGAGTCGAATCAAGGAGCGCGTTGAAGCCGCCGGCGGCGTCGTAAACAGGGATAAAAACCGTTTTGAGAAAACAGCTGGAGACGGGTACAGGGATTATCAGCTTAATTACCGCTACCCGAACGGCTTTACTGTCGAACTGCTGCTGAATACGCGGGCCATGACCGAAGCCAAGAACGGCGTTGGGCATGCCATCTATGAAGCAGTGGATGCTATAGACAGAATTGCGAATGATCCGAACGCGACTCCGGAAGATATACTGGACGCCAATCGTATTTCAAAATGGCTGGAAGGCGCAAGCAAGGCTTTTTACGATTCGACGGGAGAACAGAGCAACGCGACGGCCTCGTCTTCTGATATAACGGAGCTGTCCCGCCGTATAGAGGCGTACATTAGCCTGCTGGCAGGCTCTAAAGTGTACCGCGAAGCAGCGCCGTTGCTGGAACGCATACGGAAAATTCTGCCGTCCTCAGAATCAACATACGGCATCCCTTCCCAGTCGAGAAAGTTATCAACGAATATAGGCTCGTTAGGCCCTGACGCTTCCCATGAAGCGCCACCAGTCCCAGCGTCGCGCCCATCCATGAACCGGGCAATAAATGGCTTGGAAAACATGGAGGAACCTCCTTCAGACAGGTCAAAGATAAAGCCTGATTCCGGGGAAGTCAATACGTCGGGCAGACTTTCGGGTGAAAAAGTTGAAATTTATACGAGCGAGGGAGAAGACGCCGCGTACTACGAAGTGCGGGAACTTGAGGAAGTCATACCCTCGCACGATCCGAACAACGGCTTTGCCAGACGTGAGGATTATCCGGCCATTGCCCAGGAGCGGCCCTACCATTCCGTCACGGGCGAGCAGGACAAGGTGCGCCGAAACGCCCGCGAGTTCCGGCCGATGTATCTTCTGACCAACAATCCCGACGCCAGCAACGGGCCGCCCGTCATCACGAGCGACGGCGTTGTTCTGGGGGGCAATTCCCGGACAATGACGCTCGGCCTTGTCTATGACGCCGTTCCGCAAAAGGCGGCGGAATACAAGGAAAGGCTGATACGCGAGGCAGGAAAGCTGGGGATAGACGGCGCTGCCGTTGCGGGCATGGAGCGGCCGATACTGGTGCGCGTGCTGGAACACAGCCTGACGCCTGAAGAAATGGCCGTCAAGTCCCGGCTGTACAACCAAAGCCAGACGCAGGCTTTGCAGGCCATAGCGGAAGGCGTGAGCAAGGCGCGGCTTATCAGCCCTGAAACGCTGGCGGTTTTTACCAAAGGCATGGAAGATTTCGACAGCCTGCGGGAATATCTCGGTTCGACAAGTTCCCGTAAGCTTGTAGCCGCCCTGGAAAAAGACGGCGTACTTGAACAGACGCAGCTTGACCGGATTATTGAGACAAGCGGCAAGCTGAACGAGGAAGGCAAGACGCTTGTTGAAAACGCTCTGCGCGGCATTGTGGTGTCCGACTACGACACGCTGGCGTCCGCCCCGGCATCGGCGCTGAAAAAACTGGACAAGGCCGTGCCCGCGCTTACACGTCTGAAAGCACGGGGGGAAGGCTGGGACTTGTCCGGCACGGTAACGGCCGCCCTGCGGCAACTCAACCAGGCCCAAAGCCGGGGCATGCCCATTGATTCGTGGTTCGGACAGCTTGACCTTGTTCAGGTTGATCCGGCCAAGCACAATCCGGCCGTGCAGGCTTTGGCGCTTCTGCTGGACAAGGGCACCCAGAAGGAAAATCAGGCTCGCTTTGAGCTGTTCGCCAGACTGGTGGAAAGGGAAAACAAGGGGCAAGGGACGATGGTATCCCGCAAGGACGGCAGCCCTGCCCAGGCGTTCACAAAGGCGTTTCTGAAACCCCTTGCCGTTGTGGACGGCGAGATTATCTCCGGCTTCGACCCCAAGGGTAACGCGCTTCACGCGGCCCTGCAATACGCGCATGACAAGGGCGGGAGTGGGCATTCGGTAAACACCGCCCTTGAAAAACTTCCCAAGACCAAGGCGGGCAAGGAAATGGCGCGGCTGCTGGCGAAGTATTCCGGAGCCGTAAACATCTATGAACCCAAGCTCGGCAACTACTTTGACGTATCCGGCATAGCTGCGCTTGATGCGTCTGTGGCCATCCGCCCTGAAGGCGCGTTTGACGCCGCCCGCATGAACGTTCACGGCGACGCGCGGCAGGCATTGCTCAACGGCATGGAACTGGCGGCCGGCGACCTTGCCGCCGGGCGTGACGTGGATGTGAGCCAGGTTGCCGGATTGCCGGAGGCCATTGCCAAAGCGCGTAACAGTGTTTCACCTGGTGAAAATCACGCTGCGCCTGACTTTTCCCCGGCCCAGCCGGAAACATTTACCCCGGCTCCCAATCTGAAAACGGCTGACAGTTCAACCTATACTTACTTGCGCGACCAGGGCATCAACCCGGACACGGGGCTTTCCGTGGAAGAAATCATGGTCAACGAGACGCTGAACCGGGACGCCTCCCTCCTGCGCCCATCCCTTGCGGAAGAGACGGCGGCCCTAAATGAGGCGCGGGAGGCCGAAGCCTCCCGCCAGAAAATTGAGGAACAGGGCTATTCCATGTTGTCGTGTGTTTTGGGGGCAAGCGAATGACGGTGCTGCTTGAGATCGTGGGCTGTCTGGCCCTGCTGGCGTACTTCTATTTCCTGATCCAGGGGGGCGACTGATGGCCACCAGGGCTGACTGCATAGCGGCCGCGATGAAGGGCGGTCTTTCCAAGGAGGAAGCGCGGCTGGCCGTTGATGCCATGTTCGAGGACAAAGCGCGGGTACGCATGGCCAAGGCCGAGGGGGCCGTGGTCAATGAGGAAAAGGCGATGGCGCAAGCCTGGGCTGTGCGCATGGATGAAGCCCGTGCCGCCGCGGCCGTGGCCCGCAAGCAGGCGGCGGTGAACATCCTTCGCCGTCAGGCTCTGGAAGAACGGATATCGGTGATCAAGGCGGAAGGCTTTACGGGCATGGACGCCATCGAGGCCCTGCTTGTGGGCAGCAACCGGCGTTTCACGGGTGCGCGAAACAGCATTGACGCGGCTCGCATGGCCCTGAAGAAAGACTTTCTGGGCGGTCTGTTCAATGACCTTGAAGCCACAAACACCCCTATACAAAACCTATTCAGGGACGAGGGCTTTTCCGCCGATGTCGTGCGGGAAATCATTTCACCCGGCGGCACAAACAACGCCGAGGCCCGGCGTGTGGCCGAGGTCATGTCGCGGCACATGGAGAAGGCCCGGCTGCGGATGAACGAGGCCGGGGCCAGCATAGGGAAACTGGACGGCTACATTCCCCAAAGCCACGACGCCTGGAAGCTGACGGCCGGCCAGCGCGACGGCAGGAGCGCGCGGCAGGGCTGGATCGAGGGGATACGGGACAGGCTCGACCCCGCGAAGACCTTCGGCATGGACGCGGCAGAGGCGGCCACGCCGGAAGGCGCGGCGGAAGTGACCCGCATCCTGTCGGCCATATACGACAACATCACCCTGGGCCGTGACATTGGCCCGACGGCTGTGGAACGCGGGGAAAGGACAGGCGCGCCGAATCTTGCCAACAAACTTGCCCGGCATCGTGTGCTGCATTTCAAGGACGCGGACGCCTTCCTGGCCTACCATGCCGAGTACGGCAGAGGCGGCGCGCTGACAGGCGTGCTGACGCATCTGGACACGGCGGCCCGATCCACGGCGCTACTGGAAACCCTGGGCACGAACCCTGAAACGATGCTCAAGTCCATCATAGCCGGCGAGACGCGGGAACTGCGGGAAGCCACGGCCGGCGGGGACATAGGGCGGCGGGAAATGCAGGCCTTGAAAAGACTTCAGGAGGCGCAAGACCTGAAGGGCAACAGCCAGGTCGCCGCGTGGTGGAAAGAGCTGACCGGCGAGGCCAACTGGCCGACGAACCTGGGCATTGCGCGCTACACGGCGATGGCCCGAGCCGTCCAGAGCATGAGCAAGCTGGGCTTCGCGACGATTTCGGCCATAGCGGATCTTCCCAACAAGGCCATGAACATGCGCGTGCATGGCTCAAGCTGGCCGCGTGCGCTGCTGGAGGGGTTCAGCCAGTATTTCGAGAGCTACACGGGCGACAAGCGGCGGCTGGCCCTCGATCTCGGGGCCTTTGTGGACGATGTCGGCAATGATCTGCGCCTGCGCTGGGATATGTCCGAGACCATGCCCGGCCGACTGGCCGGCCTTCAGGACAGATTTTTCAGACGTAGTTTCTACGGCAAAACCCTGTCCGTCAAGGCATGGCGGATATTTTTTATCCGGAGGGCATACGTCGGCCTTATCGGATATCTGCGAGAATTGTTGCATGGTTGACGACATCCTGTTCATGGACTTTGCTTGAATTCTTGACGCGTTGCGGATATTCTCGCCGATATCGAGGAAACATTTTTATGGCGAAGACAGGCAACGACCAGAGCTGGCACGTCTATCTCCTGGAATGTGCGGACGGGACATATTATTGCGGAGCCGCCACAGACATGGCGCGACGTCTGGAACAGCACAACGGCCTGTTGCCGGGAGGCGCGAAATATACCCGGACGCGCCGTCCGGTGAAGCTTCTGGCGTCCAGGGCATGTGACGACAAAAGCGGCGCCTGCCGCCTTGAATACGCTGTAAAAGCCGCGCCCCGCGAGAAAAAGCTGGATGTTCTGCTTTCCAGGTGAAAAAACCAGAGAGGACAATTGCTCCTGCGCATGATTTTCAAAGTCAGAGAAAGACATTTTGACCGTGTGCCGTCGGCACATCAGGAGTCGCCATGAATGATGCCGTCAGGAATAAGGTGGCGGAACTGCTCCCCGCCATGATCGCGTGCCGGAGGGATTTGCACAAACACGCGGAACCGGCCTGGAGGGAATTTCGCACGGCGTCCCTGGCCGCCGGGCGATTGCGGGAGCTCGGTTACAAGTTGACCTTGGGCGCGGACGCCGTGGCGAAAAAGGCCATGATGGGCGTGCCGGACGAAGCCTTTCTGAAAGAGGAAGTCAAGAGGGCCGTCCGTCAGGGCGCTGATCCCTCGCTGACGGCGAAAATGGACGGCGGCCTCACCGGGTTCTGGGCCGACCTGGATTTCGACGGCGGCCCCGGTCCTCGCTTTGCTGTCCGCTGCGACCTTGACTGCAATGATGTGGAGGAAACAGACGACCCCGGGCACCAGCCAAACAGGGAGGGCTTTTGTTCCGTCAACAGGGGATGCATGCATGCCTGCGGCCACGACGGGCATGTGGCCGTCAACCTGGCTGTCGCCGAAATTCTGGCCGGCATGAAAGACGAACTCAGAGGAGCGGTGCGGTTCATTTTTCAACCGGGCGAGGAGGGGTGTCGAGGGGCCGCTCCTATGGTGGAAGCCGGTTGCGTGCGGGGCGTGGACCTCATCGCGGGCATGCATCTTGGATTCCAGGCCGGACGAAGCGGCGAGATAGTGTGTGGGGCCAAGGGCTTTCTCGCCACAACCAAATGGGATGTGCGCATCATCGGCAAAGCCGCCCATGCGGGCGCCGCGCCGCAGGAGGGCAAAAATGCCTTACTCGCGGCCTGCGCCGCCACGACAAACCTGCACGCCATCGCCCGTCACGGCGCGGGCGCGACCCGCGTCACCGTAGGCAGGCTTGAGGGGGGGCAGGGCCGCAACGTCATCCCCCCCAACGCGTTTATGGCTCTGGAAACTAGAGGCGCGACCAGCGAGCTGGACGACTACATGACCCGCGAGACTGCCCGCGTCATCGGGGCTGCCTGCGCAATGTGGGATTGCAGCCATGAGATCACGGTCATGGGCGGGACCAAAAGCGGGGAAAGCAGTCCGGCCATGGTGGAACGGGTGGCTGAAATAGCCCGGGCCATGCCCGTCTTCACCAGCATTGTGGGCATGAAAGATTTTGGCGCCAGCGAGGACTATTCCCATATGATGACAGTGGTTCAGGAAAACGGCGGCCTCGGCGTGTATATCCAGGTGGGGGTCGACAGAAAAGCCGGGCATCACAACAGCCATTTTGACTTTGACGAATCTGGCCTGGCCCCTGCCGCGGAAGTGCTGGTCCGGCTGGTGTATTCCTATCTGAGAGGAAATCCGGGAGAAAAATTTTTATAAGCGTGATTTCAAGACGACAGAGTCCTCGCTCTTGCGAACGAGGACTCTGTCAGCAACATCTTTCAAAAGGGGGAGACGTCAGCGCAGGGCGGCAACGTGCAAACGGCTGACGGCTCTTGTCAACGACGCCTCGGCGCGCGCCATGTCCACAGCTTCGTCGTGGGCCGTCAAACGCTTCTCGGCCCTTTCCTTTGCGGCCTGCGCCCGCGCGGTGTCTATGTCCGCCGCACGCTCGGCGGATTCGGCCAATACCGTCATGATATTGTTGTTCACGTCCGCGAAGCCGCCGGAGATAAACAAATATTCATCCTTTCCTCCGACTCTGTAGCGCAGGGCGCCGATTTTCAGAGCGGAAAGCAGAGATACGTGCTGCGGCAACACTCCGAATTCGCCTTCCACACCGGGACAGACAACCATTTCCGTTTCAGAGCTGACAACAGTCTTGTCCGGGGTGACCACTTCGAGTTGCAGGGTGCCCATACAAACTCCTTCGGCCTAGCCGGCTTCCTTCTTGCTTCGCTGCTCGTACTTGGCCACAGCCTGCTCAATATCGCCGAGCATATAAAAGTCGCCTTCCGCCAGGTGATCGTACTCGCCGTCGAGAATGCCCTTGAAGCCCTTGATGGTGTCTTCCAGTTTGACATACTGGCCCGGGGTGCCTGTAAAGGTTTCGGCCACATGGAAAGGCTGGGAGAGGAAGCGCTGTATGCGACGCGCTCGAGCGACGGTGAGCTTGTCTTCGTCGGAGAGTTCGTCCATGCCAAGGATGGCGATAATGTCTTGCAGTTCCTTGTACTTCTGCAAAACCATCTGAACGCGGCGGGCCACGCTGTAATGATCATCGCCCACGACGCGCGGGTCAAGGATGCGCGAGGTGGAATCCAAGGGATCCACCGCCGGATAAATGCCCAGTTCCGCAATCTGACGGGAAAGCACCAGGGTGCCGTCCAGATGCGAGAATGTGGTCGCCGGGGCCGGATCCGTGAGGTCGTCGGCAGGCACGTACACAGCCTGAACCGAGGTAATGGATCCTTGTGTGGTGGATGTGATGCGCTCCTGCAGGGCGCCCAGGTCCGTGCCCAGTGTGGGCTGATATCCCACGGCCGAGGGCATGCGGCCAAGCAGGGCGGACACCTCGGAACCGGCTTGGGTGAAGCGGAAGATGTTGTCAATAAAGAGCAACACGTCCTGGCGCTCTTCATCGCGGAAATACTCAGCGCAGGCCAAAGCTGTCAGAGCGACGCGGGCGCGCGCCCCCGGGGGTTCGTTCATCTGCCCATAGACAAGCGTGGCGCGCTCCAGAACACCGGCTTCCTTCAATTCGAAGTACAGGTCGTTGCCTTCACGGGTGCGTTCGCCCACACCGGCAAAAACCGATGAACCGCCGTGCTGCTTGGCGATATTGTTGATCATTTCCATCAGAATAACGGTCTTGCCCACGCCGGCGCCGCCAAAGAGGCCCATTTTTCCGCCCTTGGGGAAGGGAACCAGCAGGTCGACGACCTTGATGCCCGTTTCCAGCAATTCGACCTTGGTGTTCTGGTCAGTGAAGGCAGGCGCCGGACGGTGGATGGGGTAGTATTTTTCCGCCTTGACCGGGCCCAGTTCGTCCACGGGGCGGCCGATGACGTTGAGAATGCGGCCCACCGAGGCCTTGCCCACCGGCACCATGATCGGAGAGCCGGTATCCACGGCCTCCATGCCGCGTACCAGGCCTTCCGTGGCATCCATGGCGATGGTTCTGACGACGTTGTCGCCAAGATGTTGGGCCACTTCGCAAACCAGACTGGGGGCATCCGTGTTGTTCGGATTTTTGATTTCAAGCGCCGTGAGGATATCGGGCAAATTGCCGTCGCTGAATTCAACGTCCACCACAGCGCCGATAACCTGAACGACTTTTCCGATGTTTTTGCTCATATTTGGCTCCTTAACCGTTCAGCGCTTCCGCGCCGCCGACGATATCTATGAGTTCGCTGGTGATGGCCGCCTGCCGCGTCTTGTTGTAGAGCAGAGTCAGGGAGTTGATCAGCTCGTTGCAATTGCGCGTGGCATTGTCCATTGCCGCCATACGGGCCGCGTGTTCGCTGGCGGATGTGTCAAGCAGACCGCGGTACACCTGCACCCTGACGTAACGAGGAAGCAGCTCGGCAAGCAGTTTTTCTTCCTTTGGCTCGTACACATATTCGCAATGGGGGCCGTTCCCTTCCCGCGGCGCGTCAGCCGCGCCACCGTCGCCATCAACGTCTTCCAGCGCCTTGAGCGGCAGAAGACAGAGGGAACGGGGAGGTTGATGCCCCATGGAAACAAACTCGCCGTAAACAAGCCATACTTCGTCGAAAGCCAGAGTTTCATAACCGTTGATGACTTCGTCGGCCACGGAACCGGCCAAAGCGAAATCTATGCTGCCCATGCGATCAGCGTAGCAGGTCAGCATGTTGTAGCCGGCCTTGCGTGCCGCGTCGCGGCCTTTGCGTCCCACGCAGGCGAAACTCACGCTCATTCCGGCGTCTGTCTTTTCTTTGGCCAGTTTAAGGGCCTGCGTTATAATATTGCCGTTAAAGCTGCCGCACAGGCCGCGGTCGGAAGTGACCATGACCACGGCGCAGTTTTTCTTTTCCTCGTGTTCGGCAAGCAGAGGATGGGCATTGCCCTCCACCTTGCGCGCCAGATCCGCCAGCACCTGCCGGTATTTCGTCGCATAGGGCCGAAAGCGTTCTATCCGCGCCTGAGCGCCGCGCAGCTTTGCAGAGGCCACCATATTCATGGCCTTGGTGATCTGCTTGGTCTTGCCGACCCCGACGATTTTCATTTTAACGTCTTTTAGTGAAGGCATGCCTGTCTCCTGGGTCTGTCGCCTTAAGCCCGCCAGCCCTGTTTGAAGGCGGTGATCGCCTCGACAAGCGCTTTTTCCACTGCCTCGTCAATAACTTTTTTGTCCTTGAGGGCTGCAAGCGCATCCTTGCGGGCATCACGCATAAAGGCGAGCATTTCAGCCTCGAAGCGACGTATCTGGTCAACCGGCACATCATCCATGTGCCCGCGGGTAGCGGCATAAATGGAAGCCACCTGCTCGTGGGCCGGCATGGGTTGGTACTGGGGCTGCTTGAGCAATTCCACAAGGCGGGCGCCGCGATCCAGCTTGGCTCTGGTGGCTTTGTCCAGATCGGAGCCAAATTGGGCGAAAGCGGCCAGTTCGCGGTATTGGGCAAGATCAAGACGCATGGTGCCCGCAACCTGCTTCATGGCCTTGATCTGCGCCGCCCCGCCCACACGGGACACGGAGAGGCCCACGTTGATGGCCGGTCGCACGCCGGCGTTGAAAAGATTCGGTTCCAGGTAAACCTGACCGTCGGTGATGGAAATCACGTTGGTGGGGATGTACGCGGAAACGTCTCCGGCCTGGGTTTCGATGATGGGCAGAGCCGTCAGGGAACCGCCGCCGAGTTTGTCGTTGAGTTTGGCCGCGCGCTCCAGCAAGCGGGAGTGCAGATAGAACACGTCGCCGGGGAAGGCTTCGCGTCCGGGCGGGCGGCGGAGCAGGAGGGACATCTGTCTGTAGGCTACGGCCTGCTTGGAAAGGTCGTCGTATATGATGAGCGCGTGTTTGCCGTTGTCACGATAGTGCTCCGCCATGGTGCAACCCGTGTAGGCCGCTATATACTGCAAAGGCGCAGGGTCGGAGGCCGTGGCCGAAATGATGGTAGTGTATTCCAGGGCTCCGTAACGCCGCAGGGTATCGGCCACCAGAGCCACAGAGGCCTTTTTCTGGCCGATGGCCACATAGAAGCAGTGGATATCCGTTTCCTTTTGGGCCAGGATGGCGTCAATGCAGACAGCCGTTTTGCCGGTCTGTCGGTCGCCGATGATGAGTTCGCGCTGGCCGCGCCCTATGGGCGTCATGGCGTCAATGGCCTTGAGACCGGTGGGCATGGGTTCGTGTACGCTTTTGCGCGCCACAATGCCCGGGGCCTTGATTTCCACAGGACGAATGTCTGTGGATTCAATTGGCCCCAGGCCGTCAATGGGCTGCCCCAGTGGGTTCAGCACACGTCCCATAACCTTGTCGCCAACGGGCACGGAGAAAATCTTACCGGTGCGTTTGACCGGATCGCCCTCCTTGATGCCCACGTCAGAGCCCAGCAGGGCAACGCCGACGTTATCCTCTTCCAGGTTCAGCACCATACCCATGACTCCGCCGGGAAATTCCAGCAATTCCATGGACATTGCGTTTTGAACACCATAGACGCGGGCAATGCCGTCACCGACATAGAGCACTGTGCCGGTTTCGCTCATTTCCACGCGTTGCTCATAGTTTCGGATTTGATCCTCAATGATCTTGCTAATCTCTTCCGCTTTGATCTGCATGTGCTTATTCACCCCTCTTGAAAGTATCCCGCAGGATCTCCAACTGCGCGCGCAGACTTGCGTCCAGCACCCGGTCGCCCATATTGAGCACCACACCACCAAGAATGTCCTTGTCCACAGCGAATGTCAGCTCTATGGCCCTGCCACTTTTCCTTTTCAGATCCGCCTTGATGGCCTCCTGTTTTTCACCGGAAAGCGGCACAGCGGTTGTGAGCTTGCCGCGCAACACGCCCTTTGCCGTGTCCAGCAGCCTGCCGTAGCAAGCCGCTATCTCTCTTAAAAAGGCCAGACGACCCTTGTCTGCCAAGAGAAAACAAAAATTGCGCATTATGGCGTCAGCTTTCACCTTGACCAAAAATTTGCCCACAATGGCCTTTTTTTCTTCAATGCTCACCACCGGGCTTTTCAGCGTCTGAGCCAGCCCGTCGGATGCGTCAATCATTTTTCCCAACGCGGCCAAACAGGCGCCGTGCCGCGTCAGGGCCTTGTCCCCTTCCTCCTGCCCCAACGCGAAGATGGCGTTGGCGTATCTGCGGGCAACTACAGTGGCTGTCATTGGAGCACCACCTTGTTGAGAGAATTGTCGATAAGCTTTTCATGCGCCGCGCCGTCGAGGCGGGCGCTCAGCGCTTTTTCCGCAGCTTTTACGATCTCGTCGGCAATGACGGCGCGCACTTCGGCAAGCACGGCCCGGCCTTCATTTTCCGCTGTGGATTTGGCCTGAGCGATTATTTGGACAGCCTGACGCTGCGCGTCGGCCACGATGCCCGCCTTGAGGGCTTGGGCCTGCTCTCGGCTTTCCTGAAGGATGGCCTCACGTTCCTGATTCAGGTTGGCGATGCGTTTTTCAACATCGGCCAAATCGTCAGAAGCCTTGCGGCGGCGGGTTTCCAGGTTGTCCAACTCGTCCTTGATGCCCTGTTTGCGGCCGCGAAAGTATTTTACGGCCAATCCGCCGATAAAATACCACAGTATGCCCGCAAAGAGGATAAAATTCAGCACGCGCCAACCAAAATCACCCCAGCGGAGGGCGCCGTGCCCATCCTCAGCCAGGACAACGGGCGCGTTCAGCGCGTCAAGCACGCACAGACCAGCCAGAGCAAGCGCGACGACAAACGCTGCCGGAAGCAATTCCCGCTTTACGCGTTTATTGATTTTTTTACCGGTCAATCCAGTCAAGATCCACCCCCTTGCAACACGTATACGCTTCAACCTTCGAGCAGGCGATCGGCCAAACTCGCGGAAATCGCCTTGGCGCGGCCCCGCAACTCCTTAAGCGCTCCCGCGGCTTCCGCCTGCACCACGCGCCGCGCGTCATCAATAATAGTATGGGCGCTTTTTTGCGCGTTGCCGATGATATCCTGCTGCTCCGCAAGTCCTTGCGCGTGGCCGTCCTTGCGCGTCAGCGCCGCGGCCTGACGCGCCTTTGTCAGTTCTTCTTCATAGGAAGCCAGACGGCGCGCCGCTTCGGCTTCAAAATTGTCGGATTCTCCCACAAGATCACTGATGATGCCTTTGCGCTTTTTAATGATGTCCCGAACAGGACGGACAAGAAGGAGGTTGAGAACAAATACGGCAATGAAAAAATTCGCCAGTTGGAAAAGCAGTGTGATATTGAGATCAAGCATCCGTTTCCTCCCGCAACCAAACTCAAAAGTATTGCAGTTAAGCAAAAAATGTTTACACCAATCTCAAGCTAGTTGTCAAAGGTTTTCTGAATTTTTTTCACAAACATTGTCATTTTCTCCGGCGAAGGCCGTCCGGTAAAATCTCGACGATTTTTTCGCACACCTCTCCCGGCGGCAGGGTCGCGTCAAAAACATGGTGCGCCGTTTCCCTGTACAGGGGGTCCCGCTCGGCCGCAACCTTGGCGACTTCAGCCGCAAGCGGCAGACCGGTCAGACATGGCCGCAGGGTCTCGCGTGGGTCTTCGGACAAACGGACGGCCAGCTCCCGCGCCGGCGCGCGAAGATAAAAAACGCAACCTGTCGCCCGCATGAAGGTTCGGTTTGCCGGGTCAAGCACCATCCCCCCGCCTGTGGCTATCACGCCAACTCCGATTCGCGCCGTCGCCGCGCGCAGGACGGCGCCTTCGCGTTGCCGGAAGTATTCCCATCCGTTCCTCTCGACAATTTGGGAAACGGTGCCGCCCGCTTCCTTTTGCAGGCAGTCGTCCGTGTCCTCGAAGGGCAGGTTCAGTCGTCCAGCCAAAAGTCGTCCCACGGTGCTTTTGCCGCTCCCGCGCGGCCCGATGAGAAAAATCGGCACGTCAGCGCCCACATGGCGGCGCATCCCGCTTGCATTCGATATTTTTTGGGGCTATGTCAGGAACCATGAACAGCCGAAAATCCCTGACCCCGCCAAACGGCGTATCAATGCTCGACAACATTGTCCTTGTCTTTTGCCGCCTTGGCCCGGCGGGCCTTGCCCCCCGCGCGCCAGGCACCTGGGGCAGCCTTGCGGCCTGTCTGCTTGCGCCCTTCGTTTTTCTGCCCCAGCCCCCAATCTGGCGCATTTTCACGCTGATCCTGATTTTCGTGCTTGGTTCCCTGGCCGCGAGCCGGGCCGAACAACTGCTTGGGCGCAAGGATCCCGGCGAGGTGGTGATAGATGAATTGCTGGGCGTGTGGATCACCCTGGCCCCCTTTGAAAAACCGAGTGTCATGATAATGGCCGCGGCTTTCGTGCTGTTTCGACTCTTCGATATTTGCAAACCCTGGCCGGTGCGGGCTTCTGAAAACTGGCTGCCAAGCGGATTTGGAATCATGCTGGATGATGTCCTGGCCGCCCTCTGGGCGTTGCTCTGCCTTGGCGGCCTGCGCTCTGTCGGTCTTGTGTGACCGGAATGCCGGCCGGCTTCCTCCGCAACATCATTTCATGCGATAGGTTATGCGCCCACGTGTGAGGTCGTAGGGGGAAAGTTCCACCTTGACTTTGTCGCCCGGCAGAATCCGTATGTAAAACTTGCGCATTTTGCCAGAAATATGGGCCAACACCTGGTAGCCGTTTTCCAGTTCGACCTGGAACATCGCGTTGGGCAGAGCTTCCTGCACCACGCCGTCAACTTCAATAGCGCCTTCCTTCGCCATACAACCTCCTGAAAATATTCCGGGACAACATGGCAAAAACTCGCGCCGCTGTCAATAATGCGTCTACCCCGGAATTCGGAGCCTTCTTCTTGCCATTCTTTCCCTGTCAGTGTATTGACACAGGGACGACACGCGCGAGGATACCTCATGGAGTTGAATACCGGCGGGATCATAGGCCAAAGCACTTCCTTGGCCTCTGTGTTCAGAATGTTGGGCAAGGTGGCCCCCACAGACAGCACCGTGCTTGTCACCGGGGAATCCGGAACGGGCAAAGAATTGCTGGTTCGCGCTCTGCACGCCAACAGCAACCGGTCGGACAGGCCGTTTGTGCCTATCAACTGCGGCGCCATCCCCAAAGAACTTTTGGAAAGCGAACTCTTCGGGCATGAAAAAGGAGCCTTCACCCACGCGATCCGCTCCCGTCCGGGTCGTTTCGAACTGGCCGACGGCGGCACTGTTTTTCTGGATGAAATCGGCGAGATGGATTTGAGCCTCCAGGTTAAAATTTTGCGCGTTCTGCAGGAAAAAGAAATAGAACGCGTTGGGGGCAACGGCGTTAAAAAGGTGGATGTCCGCATAGTCGCGGCCACCAACCGCGATCTGGAAACAGAAGTCGCCTCGGGGCATTTCCGGGAAGACCTTTATTACCGTTTGAACGTGATTCCCCTCCATCTGCCTCCGTTGCGCGAACGAGGGGCGGATGTGCTCCTGTTGGCCCGCTATTTTCTGGAGCGGTTTTGCGCCAAGAAATCCCGTCCGCTCCTGAAACTCTCTTCAAAAACGGAAAAAATTCTCGTCGTCTACGATTGGCCGGGCAATGTGCGTGAACTCGAAAACGTCATGGAACGGTTGAGCATTCTTGCCGATGGCGATGTTGTGCAACCTGCCGATTTGCCTGCGAAAATTTTGGACAAGGTGGGGGAAACGGTCGAAGTCGCGGAAATTTCGACCAACGACGATGTCGCCGTATTTTCTGAAGATGCCGCCGCGTCCCCCGCTTCGCCCGAACCGGCGCAACATTCCTCAAGCGGGTTTTCATGGCCTGTGCTTGCGGATATGCAGAGCATGGGGCTTGACCTGAAGGCGTTCCTGGACACACTGGAGATGCGGCTGATGAATGAAGCCCTTGCCAAAGCGGACAACGTAAAGAATCTGGCCGCTGAGTTGCTGGGCATCAAGCGTACGACATTGATTGAAAAGCTCAAGAAACGTGGCCTGAGTTAAGGCACATATTTTGCATATCGTCTTCGGAATGCTTTTTCGCCCCTGTATTGCTGTATCTAAAAAATAAATATGGGTACCGTGTTGCTGCGTCCGTGCTCCAAACTCGCTTTTTCGCTCTGGCTTTTCTGGTCAGGTCTGACGCCATGCGTCGCTGCTGACGCTTCCGCCGCCACGCATCAAATTCTGACGCCTCAGGATATACGCTCAAGCGTCAATGGCGGCGGTCCGGAGAACTGGCCTGAAACATCGGCCATCAATACGGCGACTCAGGCTCAAGCGCCATCCTCCCCGCCGTCGGCCGGCAGGCAGGCTCCCGCAATGCCGCCTTCAGGCACGGCTTCCGAGCGCGTTGCGGGCAAAACAACGGCGAATATCAAGGCCGGCGCCGCTCCGGTCCCGTCGGTCAAAGATGTGGGGGCAAAAACAGAGGACGCCGTTGACAAAAAAGTTCTCGGCATGCCCCTTCCCGCCAAAAGCGAAGGGGAAAAGAAAGCTTCCGGCGAAAAACCGCGCGAAGTCATATACGTGGATGAAAAGGGCAATCCGGTATCCAAGCCTCCTGAACCGGACAAGATGCTTGCCGACGCGAAATCCTTGATGGATGCCCGTAAAACGGATGATGCCCTGGCCGAATTGGAAAAAATCCGTGCCATTCCCGACATAGAGCCCGCCATGCGGGAAGAGGTGCTTTATCTGATCAGTGATTGCGTTTGGAACAAGTATTTGGATGCTCCTTTGGCGGGCTTCGAAGCAATTGTTTCAAGCGCCAGCGAAGCCATGAACGCAAACCTGCGTTCTCCACGGGTTCCCGACGCGCTTTTGCGTCTTGCCCTTGCCAACGTCAACGTGGGCAATCTAGGCGATGCGGAAGGGTACACTCTTGCCCTTCAGAGACGTTATCCCGACTACCCCGGCGTAGCCACAGCCTTTACCGCCCTCGGCATTGAACAGTTCAAGCAAAAACGCTATCCGGCCGCAGAGAAAAGTTTTTCCGTGGTTCTTGACAAATACCCTGAATCTTCCTCCCTCGAAAACGCCACCCTGGGTCTGGCCCGAGCGCTTTTTGCCCAGAATAAATACAAGCAGGCCGACGTCATCCTGGATTTTCTGGGCAAACGTTGGCCGCGCGCGTATCTCGCCGATCCCGGCATTGTGCTTCTCCATGCGGAAAACGCGGAAAAATTGGGCAATACGCCTTCAGCTTTGGAGCATTACTGGCTCTTCATCAACCTGAATCCGGAACGTGAGGGCAATGACAGCCTTATGTTGAAGATGGCGGATATGTATTTCCGGGGAGGGAACGCAAAGGCGGCCTTCTTTTTGTACCGCGAGATTGAGCGCCGTTTCTCCGGGAGCTACGCCGCCGCGATTTCACGCTTGCGTCTGGCGGAAAAAGGCATCTATGAATCTCCCGCGACCTATCAGCAAATGACGCGTGTGTTCGCCCAGGAAAGCGAACCGTCCCTGCGCCAAATATACGCTGAATTGGCCGGACTGTCCAAAACAGAATCCCCGTCGGTGCTCGCGCGGCTCAAGCTGGCGTTCTGGCTGTACTGGAACAAGGACTACGCCGAAGCCATGGGGAAAGCCGCCGAGTTTATAGACGCCTATCCGGAGAATCCCGGAGTCCCCGGCGCACGGGACATTATCTGGGAGGCGTTTCAAAAGGAACTGACCAACTCCCTGACGGAGCAGAATTATGATCGTATTCTCACCCTGTGGAACGGCTTCCCCATGGTGAGAGAACGCTACGGTCCCCTAGATTCACGTTTGCGTTTCGCCCTTGCCCAGGGTTGGCTCAGGCGCGGAAATGACGAAAAGGCTCTGGAACTTCTGGCGGTCTTTCTTCAGGGCCCCATGGATGCGCAGTTCGGCGAGGCGGCCTTCACCGAGTTCTTTAATCGCTACCTGCAGGCCGGCAACTGGAACGGCATCCTGGATCTGGGAAATCTGGTGGCCAACTGGCCGCTCAGTCCCCAGTTGCGCAATCAGCTTGACTATGCCCTGGCTCTTTCAGCGCAAAATCTCAACTTGGCCGGACCCGCTCTGGCCATGTGGAAAAAACTGGCCGCCCGGAACGACATTCCGCTCTACCAGCGGGCGTATGCCACATTTTTTCTGGCCCGCGACGCGGAACAGCGCAAAGACATTCGCGAGGCTTACGAGCGCAATCGTGAAGTCATCGACCTGTTTGAGCAGCTTCAGGACGAACGGTCCGACAAAGCTGACCCGGAACGCATCAAAGAGGCTATTTCCTCCCTGATGGATATCTGCGAGGTGGACAACCGCGTGCCGGAAGCCCTTGACTGGCTTGCCAAATTCAATGCCTATGCTTCAGAAAATTCTCCGGAATACCCCGGTTTGCGCTTCCGCGAGGCGCGGCTTTACCGCAAGCTCGGCGACAGCACGCGAGCCAAGGCCTTGCTGGAAAACATAGTCAAGCGTTTTCCCGACACGCCCTTCGGTAAGGCCGCCGCCAGCGAGCTGCATACCTTTGAAGTTTCGCGGGACCTGCGGGAATATATGCCCGGCGGTGCTCCCAAATAGCGGCGCCGGTCGCGTCCGGATCAAATTCCAGCCAAATTCCTGGCGGGTTGCCCTTATTTAAAATATTAAAAATTTCAACATGTTATCGTGACAATCGTTCCGAGGGGTTTCTCTCGACGGAACCCAAAGGGCGGACAAAAGAGTAATACGAATTTTAAAAAAATAATAAAAAAATGCTTGCGCCGGCATCAGCTCTGTTCTAACATTCCTCCTGCGATCGCGAAGCAAGAAGGCAATGAAACCTGCAATTACCAACACAATTTTTTGAGGGAGTTTTATATGTGGAAAAAATCCTGCCTGATTTTGGCGTTGTTTTTCTTTTTCGTCGGCCGGAGCGAGGCGCATTTTGGAATGATCATCCCCTCAACGCCGACTGTGGCGGACAAAAAGGAGGCGTCGCTCACACTCGACATAGCCTTTGCCCATCCTATGGAGCGGGAAGGAATGGATATGGCCAGGCCCAGGGCCTTTACCCTGACCCGCGGGGGGCAGACACAAGATATCTCAGGCCTGCTCAAGCCCGCGTCCATCATGAATCACAAGGCATGGCGGGCGCAATACAGTGTGTCCCGTCCCGGCGTCTACCAGTTTGCCGTGACGCCTGAACCCTATTTTGAACCGGCCGAGGATGTCTGGATCATCCATTACGCCAAAACCGTGGTGGCCGCCCTTGGCGGGGAAGAAGGCTGGAGCGAGCCCATCGGTCTGCCGTCCGAAATAGTGCCCCTCACGCGTCCCTTCGCCAACTACGCCGGCAACGTGTTCCGGGGGCTTGTGCTTGTGGATGGAAAACCGGCTCCCAACATTGATGTGGAAGTGGAATACTACAACGTCCAGGGCAAACGCTCGGCGCCCAATCCGTATTTTGTGACGCAGGCAGTCAGAACCGACGCCAGCGGCGTCTTTGCCTTCGGCATACCCTGGGACGGATGGTGGGGTTTCGCGGCCTTGAGCGAGAGCGGGAACAAGCTGGATCACAAGGGCGAGCCCAAGCCGGTTGAAATCGGGGCCGTGTTGTGGACGCACTGGGCCGCGCCCAAAACTGTCTTGGGCAAATAGGCCGGCATGCACATTTCAGAAGGCGTGCTTTCTCCCGCCGTGCTCGGGGCCGGGGCCGCGCTGACAGCCCTGGGCACGGCTGTGGGTTTGCGTCGCCTTGACTACGACAGGATCATGACTGTGGCCTTGCTCTCGGCCGCCTTTTTTGTGGGCTCTCTTGTCCACATACCTGTCGGCGTGGGAAGCGTTCACCTTGTTCTCAACGGCTTGCTCGGCGTACTCCTGGGCTGGGCCGCGTTTCCGGCCATTCTCGCGGCCCTGGCTCTCCAGGCGCTGCTCTTCCAATACGGCGGACTGACGGCGCTTGGCGTCAACACCTTCACTATGGCCTTTGGCGGAGTGCTTGCCGCCTGGGTCTACAAAACAATTATACGAATATCGGGGCGGGGTCTGCTCAGGGCGGCGGCCTTCTGCGGCGGCGCTCTGGGCGTGGCCCTGGCCGGACTTTTCACGGCTGCGGCCATGACTTTCAGCGATGAGAGCTTTCTGACGGCGGCCGAACTTCTCCTGCTGGCGCATTTGCCCGTCATGCTTCTGGAAGGCGTCATGACCCTTTTCACTGTCGCCTTTATAGCCAAGGCCCGCCCGGAAATGCTGGAGATATCGGAATGACGGCGAACAGAACAAACAGTGCAGGCGCATTTCTTCGTCCGGTGCTCGCAATCTGCTTTGTGGCCGCGCTTCTGACGGATGCCCCTGCCCTGGCTCACCGCGTCAATATTTTTGCCTGGCTTGAAGGTTCCACTGTGAAGGTGCGTTGCGATTTCAGTCGCGGTTCTCCGGTCAGGGGCGGTCAAATAACCGTCCTTGCAAAGGATGGGGGAGGGGAACTGCTCCGCGGGATGACGGACAGCGAAGGCGATTTCGGCTTTGCCGTGCCGCAACAGGCCCGCAAGAGCGGCCTGCGCATCCGGGTGAACGCGGGCAGTGGGCATGTCAACGAATGGACTATGGAAGCCGCGGAATTTGCCGAAAACAGGAGTCCGTCAATCCGGCAAAATCCGGACGGCGCGCCCGCGCGATATGCCGAAGATGCCGCAGCCGCGCAAGTTCCGGCCGGGATGCCGGAAACAAGGCCGGAATCGGCGCTTACGGGCGAGCAGACACGCCGTATTGTGACCGAAGTTGTGAATGCCGAACTCGCGCCTTTACGGCGCTACCTTGCTTCGTTGGCCAACCCTGAACCCGGACTCAGGGAAATAGTCGGGGGCGTGGGCTGGCTTGTCGGTTTGGCTGGTTTGTTCTGTTTCTATAAAAGTCGGAACAAATCATGAAATTGGGCCTTGACCCTCGTGTGCGCCTTTTGGCGGCCGCTCTGGCTTCCTTGTGTCTGGCCTTGTTGCGGCAGATTCCCTCAAGCCTGCTCGGTCTTGCCCTGGGCATGGCTCTGCTGGGCCTAGTGCGGCCCAGGCCGGAGCATTTGCGGCGCCGTCTGGCGGCGGTCAATATTTTCACGTTCTTTCTCTGGTGCGCGTTGCCTTTCACCGTACAGGGAGAAAGCGTTGCTCTGGGCGCTCTGAATCTCAGCAGCGCCGGCCTGCGTCTGGCTTTGCTTGTAACGCTCAAAGCCAACGCGATTTTTTGCGTTTTTCAGGCTCTGGTCGGCGCAATGTCGCCTTCCGAGGCCGGCTGCGCCCTGAAGAGCCTCGGATGTCCGCCCAAACTGGCCTTTCTTTTTTTGGTCGCGGGCCGTTATATCCATGTGCTGGCGGCGGAGTGGCAAGCACTTATGGATGCCGCGAAGTTGCGCGCCTTCACTCCGAAAGCCGGGCTGCACGGCTGGCGCACTATGGCCTGTCTGCTTGGCCTTTTGCTGGTACGCGGATACGATCGTTCTCAACGCGCCTGCGAAGCCATGCGCCTCAGGGCCTTCACCGGCAATTTCACCACGGTGACGCGTTTTCGGGCCGGTTATGCCGACGTTTTTTTGGCTGTCGGCATGGTTGCATTTCTGGCCGCCGTGCTATGGGTGGAGGCGATCCATGCCTGAGGCGCGCGCTGAGGCCGTTTTCACCCTGGACCGCGTCTGCGTGACCTATGGACACGGACAGGACAAACGCGAAGTGTTGCGCGACGTCAATCTATCTCTGTTTCCGGGGCAACGCGTTGCCCTGTACGGACCCAACGGCAGCGGCAAAACCACGCTTTTTCGTTGCATCACAGGTCTTGTACGCCCGCAAAGGGGCGCAATATGTTTTCACGGCATTCCCCTGCAAACGGAAAAGGATTTTACCGCCCTGCGGCGCAAGGTTGGCTTTGTCTTGCAGCAGGCGGACGATCAGCTCTTTTTTCCAACCGTGCTGGAAGACGTGGCGTTTGGCCCTCTCAACCTGGGCCTTGCCCCAGACGAAGCGCGGGAACGGGCGCTGAACACTCTGGCCGATCTTGATTTGAAAGGTTTTGAAAACAGACTCGTCCATCAGCTCTCCGGCGGCGAGAAAAAACTGGTTTCCTTGGCCGGGGTGCTGGCCATGCGGCCGGAGGCCTTGCTGCTGGATGAACCGACCAATGTTCTGGACAACGCGGCCAGAGGTCGCCTGACGGAAATACTGCGCGGCCTTGACACAGCGCGCGTCGTCATTTCCCATGACTGGGATTTTCTCGCTCAGGTGGCCGGGGAATACCTGACCATTGAGCAAGGCAGGCTCAATCGTTTCTCGCCGTCCTTTGCCCACGCGCATTCGCACGCGCACCCCCTGGGCAACGAACCGCACGGGCACTGAAAATTCTTCTCCGCAAACGTCGGTTACGTCTCGGCCTTCAGCGACTGCCTCGCCTCGCAGACGGCGGCAAGTTTCCCCGTGAGGGCCGTGGCCTCGCCGAATTCCGCCACAAGAATAAGATCGGAAATCTGGACAAGAAATTTCACAATCTCGGCGCTAGGCCGCAAGGCGCCGAGTTCGGAGATCAATTTGTCCGCTTCGTTCACATTTTCGGCGTCCAGCGCCGACTCGAGGAGACGCAGACGAGACGCGAAGCCTTCCGGCGGAGTCGAGGGAAGGGAACTGTCGACCGAGTCGCTAAACCTCTGCAAGGCCACGCGTATGTGTTCGACAAGCTCGGTCAGTTTTTTGCGGGAGAGTTCGACCCGCTTCCGGATTGCCGACATATCTCCGCGCCGTCCGGCATCCTCCAGAATTGACGCTTCAATCGCCAATTCCTGAGCGCCGACATTGGCCGAAGCGGTCTTGACGGCATGCGCCTGCGTGACAAAACACGTCAGGTCGGCTTCAGCCTGGGCCAGGCTGAGGAATTCCACTCTGGCTGTCATGTCGTCACAATACGTCTCAAGCAGACTCCGGTAATTCGCATCTTCGCCGCCGGTCAACAGGAGGCCCTTCCTGCAATCCAGCCCGTGAATTGAACACAGCAAGCTTTCCACAATTTCATCTCTCCTCCGCGCGGCTGACTCACGCCGTTTTTCGACGGGCACCCAACGCCGCATGAGCCTGATGAATTCCTTCATTTCCACCGGCTTGGAGAGAAAATCGTTGAAGCCGCTCTCCAGGAATAGTTCCCGCATGCCGGAAACAGCGTTGCCGGTAAGGGCCACGATGGGCAAATTCAAAAAATCTCCGCCCAGCGCCCGAATGGCCGCCGTCGTCTCAATGCCGTCCATATCCGGCATCATATGGTCCATGAAGACAAGATCGTAGTGTTTTTCCTGGACAAGACGCAGGGCTTCTTCCCCGCTCAGAGCGGAATCCACCGGCACTTGGTAAGGGGCGAGAAGTCCGGTTACCACCTTCAGATTGGTGGCTACGTCATCCACTACAAGCACATGGAAATCCGGGGCTGTGAACTTGGGATGCCGCTTGTAGAAATGATGCGCGGCCTTGCCGCCCAGTTTGTCCGCAGGCCGCCAGTCCAGGACGGTCTGCATCAGACTGGCGACAAAAACGGATCCCTTGCCGTATTCGCTTGACACAGATATGTCTCCGTCCATGAATTGGCAGAGGTTCCGGGTAATCGCAAGGCCGAGACCGGTACCCTCAACCTCGCGGTTGCGTTTTTCGGGGATGCGGACGAAATCTCCGAACAACTTTGGTATGTCCTCCTGCTTTATGCCGATGCCGGTGTCAGCGACGGAAATGGTCAAACGCAATACATTTTCCCCCATCTGTTCCCAGTCGATGGAAAGCGTAATACGGCCCTCGTCGGTATATTTTGCCGCGTTTCCCAGGAGATTCATGAGTATTTGACGGACGCGGACGTGATCTCCTTGCAGCACGGTGGGAAAGGACGCTTTTATTTTGGTCTCCAGTTTGATGGGCTTTCCCGCAATCTGGGAGCGAACGATGTTCAATACGTCATGGAGCAGAGAGCCCATTTCATAGGGGGCAGGATTGAGTTGCAGACCTCCCGCCTTGATTTTGGAAAAATCCAGAATATCATTGATGATGGCGAGAAGCTCCTTTCCAGCCTCCCTGATGCCGGCGATATATTCCAGCCCGATGGGCTTGCCGTAATTTATGGACGCCAGTTCGCCCATACCTATGACGACATTCATGGGAGTGCGTATCTCGTGGCTTATGCGCGCCAAAAAAACATTTTTTTCCTTCAGGGCCTGGTTGAGATAGTGGTTTTTTTCTTCCATTTTGTCGCCCATATGTGAGACAAAGACGTTGAACGCCACGAGAATGCTCAAAATCACTGCCAAGGCGGCGAAAAACAGAAATGCAACTGTTGGGTTGAACAGAATGCCTGCTGAAAGCTCGATGCAGCCTACCAAAAACCAGTCCAGGTTGGGGACGCGGCATATGACGTACATAAAACCGCCGTGCGACATAATGATTGAGTTGTTGCTCCACAGCCTCTGGGTGGCGGATATGACCAGATCGACATCCTTGACAAGGACAGAATTCAATTTTGCCTTGTCATTGACCAGAGCAAGGTCCTTGGACATGACGATTTCATGGAGGGAGTTGATGAAATAGAACTTCACCGCCGAATCGAAGTATTTATAGGGATGGCTGAAGAATCTCTCGTCGCTCCAGTCAAAATCGGCGTAACTGAACACCTTGGCGACGATTTCCGGAAGATTGATGGGGGTGGTGACCATGCCGAGCGGCTTGCCATGTCTATTTCCTGCCACCCAAGTCCAGACCGGGGCATTGAGCCAGAGGCAGGAAATCCCCAAAACCGGATTTTCGTTGACGTTGAAATTGTAATTCTCCGTTTCGTATAACGTCAAATAGTACCAGTAGTTGTGGGGAAGAACGGGGTTCAGGACATAGGGTTCATAGTCGTTCATATAGACTTTTTTGTCGGCATCGCTGACCCAGCCCACACTTTTGCTTTCAAAGCGTTTACGGTATTCCGAAAATTCCGCAAAAGCTTCCTTCTTCAATTGCGCGTCGCTAGGATCGGCAAGATGGCCCCGTATTATTGCGGAATTGGCCATTCTCTTGAGCAGCGTTATCTCGCTGTCTATTTCAAAAACCAAATTCGCGCGGATTCTCTCCGCCGCGAAGATCAGTCTGTTTCGCACCGTTCCGTATCCGGCCTCCTCCATGGAGTACAGGTAAAGCGCTATTCCCGGCAACGCCAGAGCTATAAAAACAAGGCCGGAAAAGAACCTGAATTTTTTTTGAGAGGCATATCGTCATCGAAAAAATGAAACATACAGCGCCTCAGCAAAAATAAGACGATTTCCGCGCGGCGTCGAAACCGGATTGCTGTCAGAACGACAGACGGTCGGCCGACTGCATGAACACATCCGTGATCACAGGGTCGAAGTGTTTCCCTCGCCCCTCCGCGATAATGCCCAAAGCCTGCTCGGGAGAAAGGGGCTTCTTGTACGGGCGTTCGGAGATCAGGGCGTCGTAGACGTCGACAATCGCCATGAGGCGTCCGACAACAGGAATGGCCTCGCCGACCAGACCCTTGGGATAACCGGACCCGTCCCATTTTTCATGATGCGTCTCGACAAGCACCTTGGCGTATCTCAGAAAATCGTTTCCGGGCACGATCGCCTCAAGGCCGCTCACGATTTTGATGCCCAGCTCGACGTGCCTTTTCATCTCTGTGAATTCTTTGTCGGTAAGAGGTCCCTGTTTGTTCAATATGCAGTCGGCAATGGATATCTTGCCCACATCGTGAAGCTGTGCCGACTGCAGCAGAAGATGCGTGTCCCATTTCCTGATCTCGTCCCTGTACAGGCCGAATTCCGTCAACGCCTTAAACACCACCTTGAGGCAGTGTTGCGTGCGGGTTATATGCCCGCCGGTGAACTTGTCCCTGTTTTCCACGAGATTGGCCACAGTCATGAGGATGGCTTCCTGCAGCGTCACGATTTCCCGGGTTTTTTCCTCGACCATGCTCAACAGGTTGTCGTTGAGATGCCGCAATTCCGCCTGTTGGGTATGCAGGGTTTTCGTCTGAGCCTCAAGTTGTCTTTTCTGATCCTCCACCATGATGTGCAACTCGACGCGTTTGCGCAGGAGCTGGGGCATAAAGGGTTTTTTGATATAATCTATGGCGCCGATGGAAAGTCCCACGACCTCGTTCTCCGGATCATGCAAGGCGGTCAGGAAAACAATCGGGATATCCTTGGTCGCGGGATTGTCCTTCAGCCGTCTCGCGGCCTCATAACCATCCATGTCCGGCATGGCAATGTCCAGCAGAATCAGCCTGGGCGTATTGCGCGTCAGAAGATCGAACATCTTCGCCGCTGAAGGGGCGGTAAAAACTTCATAGCCGTCGGAGAGGGCGTTTTTCGCAACCCTCAGGTTCAAAATGTCGTCATCCACCACCATAATAATTTCGTCACTCATGTCGCTCTCCCATTTCCACATTCACTGATAAAAAAGAATGCGTGCCTCTCTCGATCGGCTACAGATATTTGTGCAAAATCGCCAGCACTTCTCCCAGATTGACGGGTTTGCCCAGATGTCCGTCCATGCCTGCCTCAAGGCATTTTTGAACATCTTCCCGAAAGACGTTGGCTGTCATGGCAATGACGGGGGTGCGCCGCTCTCCCGACTCCAGGGCCCGGATGCGGCGCGTGGCCTCGTAACCGTCCAACACCGGCATCTGAACATCCATCAGAATCATGTCATAACGATCCGGCCAACTTTTGAACATGTCGACGGCTTCCATTCCATTTTCGGCGCACTCAATTTCAAGGGATGTGGGCTTGAGCAGTTCAATCATGATTTCGCGGTTGATTTCCACATCTTCAACCAGCAACATGCGCCGTTCGGCAAAGCATCCGGCATCCCCGATTCTCGAAGGCGCGATTGCGTCGGCGTCTTCTCCCAGCAGCCCCGTAAGAACCCTGTCCGCCACGCCGGAAGGAAAGACCGGTTTGGGCAAACAGGAGGCGATGCCGGCCTCTCTGGCCTGGGGTTCCAACTGGTTCCACTCTTCATCGGAAGCCATCAGAACGATGAACGCGGAGGGGCAAAGCTCCTTGATGCGGCGGGCTAGCCCCATATCTTTCATGCCGGGAACAAATCTGTCTATGAAGCATACCTTCGGGGCTTCCTGATTCTCCAGCAGTTTCAGCGCCTGTTCCCCGTTGGCGGCCGTCTCGCAGGAAAGCCCGAGCCGAGCCGCGATATCCTGGAAATATTCCCGCACTTCGGCCGATGCGTCCAGAACAAGCAGGGACGACGAGCAGTCCTCGCCCGGGGCGATCCGCCGGGGCGCCTCGCTTCCCTCCCGAGCCGCTATGTTGAACGTGAAAGTTGTTCCCTGTCCGTAAACGGATTCAAAATCAAGGCTGCCGCCCATCATCTCCACAATGCGCCTGGAAATGACCAGACCCAGGCCCGTGCCGCCAAAGCGGCGGGAAATGGAACTGTCCGCCTGAACAAAGACGTTGAAAAGACGTCCTTTCTGTTCCTGGCTGATGCCTATGCCCGTGTCGCTGACGGCGACTTCCAGAATGCAGTTTTCCTCTTCCTTTTTGAGCAGACGCGCCTTGAGCCGGATTTTCCCTTTCCTGGGCGTGAACTTGGCCGCATTGGAAAGCAGATTGGCGATAACCTGCGCCAGACGCTGTTCATCGCCAATCAAGGAAGGCGGGATATTCTTGTCGATATGTACAAAAAAATCCTGCCGTTTCTCTTCGACCTTGAAGTTGACGACGTTGACCACACGCTGGAGCATTTTTTCAAAATTGAATTCAGCGAAAGCAAGCTCAAACTTTCCGGCCTCAATTTTCGACATGTCCAAGATGTCGTTGATCACGCCGAGCAGATGGGCGGACGCGTCCTCTATCTTGCCGAGACAATAGTTTTTCTGCGCGGCGTCGGAGGTTCCCTTGCCGATGTTGGTCATACCCACAATGGCATTCATGGGAGTGCGCATTTCATGGCTCATGTTGGCGAGGAAAAGACTTTTGGAGACATTGGCCGCTTCGGCCTGGTCGGCTTTTTTTCTGTACAGGCGAAATCCCCAGTAACCGCTGGCAAGCGAGGCCACCATGGAGAAAAAGAGCAGTGCCGACAGGATGTAAAGGCGGTTGCGCATGAAGATGACCTGGGCGTCCGTTATATCCACGCCGGCCAGGGCCACAACGCGTCCGCTCTCGTCAAAGACAGGCGTGAACGCTGACAAAAGGCCGTCGTATCCCTCGGAGTAATCGCCGATGAGGGAACATGCCGCCACTCCGGTCATGGCTTTTTGCGTGGCCGGTTCCGAAGCCACGGGATCACTGGCCAAATTGGACGAGTTCTCGGAGGTGTCGTTGTCCACGATGAACTGCATCATGTCCGGTTCCAGGGCCGGCCGCATGTAATACACGTAGAGCAGGCCGAATTCCTTGCCGAAATCTATGAGGCGTCTTCTGACATCGTTGAAAAGCGGGGATCGCATGTCTTCAGGGCCTGCCAGGAGGGCCAGTTCCGCCGGAGTGACGAGGTTGACGGCCGCGCGGCTGGCGGCCAGCAGGCGCGATTCTATGCTGGCGCGCAAAAAAGCGGCGGCCCCATTCATCAGAATGACGTTATAGATGCAAACAATCAGCACCACGAGCGCTGATCCGAAAAAAAGGGGAAGCACGACAAAGCTGTGGATACGACTGTTCTTCATGCGGACACCTTGTTACAGGTGTACCTTAGAATTCGGCTCCTGTAAAGCGCGGCGCAAATTCCCGCTCCAGCTCAATGCTCAGAAAAAGGACAGCTGCTCCCTGCGTTTTTTTTGCATCGCGGCCTCGTCCGCCGACGGATCCCCGTCGGCCCCTGTTTCGACGGATTTGTCCGCGGACGCGGCCGGTTCTTCCGGCGTGCGCGGCGATCTGTACAGGTGGCGACCCAATGTCGGCTGCCAGGACGTCCACTCCTGGCCGTCTTCCGTCAATTGATCGAAGAGGCCGCGGCATTGGGCCATTTTCGCGTCCAGATTGTCCGCGTAATGCAGAGCGAAGGCTTCCGCCGTCTGGGGAAGGCGGGCCGCTCCGAAGTCAGGCTCCCCATGATGACTCAGAATAAGATGTTTTAGATGGCGCTGCAGATATTCCTCCAGGCCGGAGGCCGCAAGATGCGGCGCCAGCATTTCCAGCCCCAGTTCCAGATGGCCCAGCAGACGCCCGCTGGTGGTGTAGTCGTTGGCGATGCCGCCGGAAAACTCCTCTGTTTTCCCGATATCGTGAAACAGGGCGCCGGCCAGCAGTGTTTGACGGTCCAGGTGCGGATACAGGTCAGCCAGGCGTCGGCACAGATTGAATACGCCCAGTGTGTGTTCCAGAAGGCCGCCCGTGTAAGCGTGGTGCACGCTTTTGGCCGCTGGCCAGAGTAAAAAGGCCGCGCGGACGTCCGCTTTCCCCAGGACAGAAAAAACCAAAGCGCGCCAAGGGGCGTGACGAAACTCCCGTTCCGCCAAGGCCGTGAGTTCCTCCCACATCGTCTGCGGGTCATACGGCCCTTGGGGCAGCAATGTTGTTTGGTCGAAAGCCGCGCTCTCCTCGGCGTCGAGCAGACGCAAGCGCGTTACGTTAAGCTGTGTCTGGCCGCGCCAGGATTCGCCCCTGCCGGCGGCCTCCACCAAAGCGCCCGGGGGTATATCGCCGAACTCGGCGCTCAGGGGATGCCATATTTTGGCTTCCATACAGCCGCTGGCGTCCTGAAGCTCCAGACGCCAGTAAAGTCCGTTGCGGGCGCTGCCCTGGCTTGCCTGAGAGACGACGAAAATCCCGACCACTTCCTGGCCGGGCGCAATATCCCTGACGTAATATCCCTTTTCCATCAATATGTTCCAATATATTCCGCTGTTGGCAAACCGCGTCCGAAAAAATGGACAATCACGGATTTTTTCGTTAATAACGCAGGTTATATTTATTGACTTTTTTCACACTGTTGTCAAACGGATTTCGGGATATCGCCAATGGATATACTGTTGACCAACGATGACGGCATCAGGGCCAGGGGCATCAGAGCGCTGTACTCGGCCCTGACGCAGGCGGGAAACAAGGTGCATGTGGTGGCCCCCATGCGCCAGCAGTCCGGCGTCGGACATTCGCTCACGGTGTTTGAACCCGTGCGGGCCGTGGAGATTGACGAAGACGGCTTTCATGGGCTGGGCGTGTACGGAACCCCTACGGACTGCGTTAAACTGGCCCTTGGCAGCCTGTTGCCGAAAATGCCCGACATTGTCGTTTCCGGCATCAACGCCGGCCCCAATGTAGGCCCGGACATTCTGTACTCCGGCACCGTGGCGGCCGCCACCGAAGCGGCGCTGGAAGAACTGCCCGCCGTCGCCGTCTCCCACGACGATCACAAGGCGAGCATTGACCTTTTGCCGCAAGCGCGCCATCTTGCGGACCTCATCCTGCGTCTGGACTGGTCCCGCCTGCCCAAACGCCGTGTGCTCAATATCAATTACCCTGCCGGCGTTCTCTCGGATGCAGACGATATCAAAATATGCCCCCAGACGGGCGCTGTCTGGAAAAATGTGTACACCGAGCGCCGTGACCCGCGCGGCGCGCGCTATTGGTGGCTGGAAGGGGAAATTCCGCCCCACACGGTCAACTTCGGTTCAGACAAGGACATGCTCAACAAGGGGCACATCACCATCACCCCGTTGCGCTTTGAATTTACCGACCCCGAAAGCATGGCGTTTCTGCGGGACACGCTGGAGTGAGCTTTCACCTGCAATGCCTGCTCCTGCTCGTGGCCGCTTCCACCCTGTGGAGCACGGGCGGCGTCCTCATCAAGAGCGTGGACTGGCCCCCTTTGGGAATAGCGGCCGCCCGCAGCTTTTTCGCCGCTTTGTCCCTTATTCTGCTCAACCGCCGCGCTCTGGCCTCCAGACGGCCGGACAAGGCCCAACTGCTGATAGGCGCGTTGCTGGCCGGCATTTCCGTGACCTTTATTTTCGCGACCAAACTGACCACAGCGGCCAACGCCATTTTTTTGCAATACACAGCGCCCATCTGGGTGGCCCTTCTGGCCCCCGTTCTGCTGGGAGAACCGACCCGCCGTCTGGACTGGCTCTTCATTGGACTTGTGTTTTGCGGCATGGGCATGTTTTTTCTGGACGACGTTTCCACGGAGGGTTTGGCCGGCATCACGCTGGCCATCGGCAGCGGGGCGCTGTACGCGGCCTTGGCCCTGGCTTTGCGCCGCGTGGGGGGCGCCGACAAAACACAGGGACTTGTCTTCGGCAATATCCTGCTGGCCTGCCTGGGGCTGTGGGTTTTCAGACCGCCCTGGCCCACCCCGCACGACCTGTTTCTTCTGGCGACTCTCGGCGCCGTGCAGTTCGGCTTGTCCTATTATCTCTACGCTCTGGCTTCCCGCGGCGTCACGGCCCTGGAGATGACCCTCGTCACTACCCTGGAGCCCATACTCAATCCTGTCTGGGTGTTTATCGGCACAGGAGAACGCCCGGCGGCCTGGTCGCTGGCCGGGGGCGCGCTCGTGCTTACGGCTGTCACTGTGTGGGGTTTCTGTAAAACGCGTTCGGCGCGCAATCTGTCGCGCGGGAGCGCGCAATGACCTTTGTGTGCATGGCGGGCATGCTGACGGGTATTGTTCAGTGTCTGTTCCTTTTCGTCCTGGCCCGTCTCGGACGCGCGCTGCCCGCCCGCGCCTCGGACGACGAGGCGGCCGCGCTGACCACGCCGGACGCCGATTTTCCGTCTGTAGCCCTGATCGTCCCTGTGGCCGGTAGCCATCCGCGTATGGAGGAAGCTCTCACAAGCCTCGTCATGCAGAACTATCCTTGCCTGGAGCCCATTTTCGTCACGGCTGCGGATACGGAAGACGCCGCCGCGCTCACAGCCTGTTTACAGAAACAGTTCCCGCAAGTGCGGCGCGTGACGGCCGGACAACAGGCAGGATGCGGCCAGAAAAACCACAACAGCCTTTGCGGGGTCAAGGCCGCCGGACAGGCCGACGTGTTTGTTTTCTGCGACAGCACCCATCCGGCCCGGCCGGACTTCGTGCGGACGCTCGTGGCTCCCATCGCCAGGGGAGAGGCCGACTTCACCACCGGATACCATCAGGTACTGCCCCGCGACGCGCGGCCGGTCACCCTGGCCTACGCCGTATGCGTTTTGCTTATGCGCCTTCTTCAGGCTTTGGCCCCTTTCACCCAGCCTTGGGGCGGAGCCATGGCTATACGCCGCGCCGCCTTTGAGCGCTGGAACATAGCGGACATCTGGGCCGGCAACGTGGTGGACGACTGCTCACTGGCCGGCATTCTGCCCAGCCTGGGCGCGCGTGTGCGTTTGTGCCCCGGCGCGTTGCTGAACACGGAGGCCGCCGTTCACCGTCTGCCGGTATGGCTGGCCTGGATGGACAGGCAGGTGCGTTTCCTCAAATTCTGCGTGCCGTCGCAATGGTTTTTGCTGGGGGCGCTCTGTGCGCTCATGGCCTTGCCGCTCGTCTGGGCCGCCGTCACCCTCTGCGCCGCCCTGGTCAACACGGACATGGGCTGGCCTGTTGCGGGAGTTCTGGTCTATCTGGGAATGCTGACGGCCGTCATGAACAGTTGGAGACGCCTTGTTCCCGCGCCGGTTCCCCTGCTGCCCTGGTTGCGGGCATTTCTCTGCGCCGTGGGCATGTTCGCGTATGTGTACGCCCGCAGCGTCACGGCCAAGGATATTGTCTGGCACGGCATTCAATACACGGTGGGGCGCGGCGGCAAGGTGTCGGCCGCGTGTCGCGCGGCCCGGTAACCATTGAAGTCGCTGCGGGAGCGGCACATTCAGGCCCCGAGCAAGGAACGCCCGGGGCCTGAAACATTGACTGAAACAGCGCCTACAAATGCGCCCGGCTGGGATGCGTCATGCTTTCCGGTTTCAAAAGCTTGTCGAGCTGCTCGTTGGTCAGCACGCCCTGGGCAAGGGCCACTTCCCGCACGGATTTGCCTGTGGCCAACGCTTCCTTGGCGATGGCCGCGGATTTCTCGTAGCCGATGACAGGCAGAAGGTTGGTGACGATGCCTATAGAGTTGAGCACAAGGTCATGGCAGCGTTCCTTGTTGGCGGTAATGCCCTTGACGCACTTTTCGCCGAGGGTTCTGCAGCCGATGCCCAGGCGCGCCACCGCGGCAAAAAGGACATGGGCCACCACGGGTTCCATGACGTTCAGTTCAAGCTGACCGGCTTCAGCGGCCATGGTGACGGTCACGTCCTTGCCGATGACGTCGAAGCAAATCTGGTTGACCACTTCGGGAATGACCGGGTTGACCTTGCCGGGCATGATGGAGGAACCGGGCTGGAGCCGGGGCAGGTTGATCTCGTTGATGCCCGTGCGCGGACCGGAGGAGAGCAGGCGCAGGTCGTTGCATATCTTGGACAACTTGACGGCGAAACGCTTGAGTACGCCGGAAATCTGCACATAGCAGCCATTGTCCCAGGTCGCCTCGACAAGGTTTTCGGAAGTGACGACCTGCAGCCCCGTGAGATTGCGCAAGTGATTGCACACGACGCGCGAATAGTCGGAAGGAGCGTTGATGCCCGTGCCGATGGCCGTGGCGCCGAGGTTGATCTCCAGCAACAGTTTGCGGCATTCTTCCACACGCAGAACATCTTCGCCAATGGTGGTGGCATAGGCGCTGAATTCCTGTCCCAGAGTCATGGGCACCGCGTCCTGCAACTGCGTGCGGCCCATCTTGACCACATTGGCAAATTCCACGCCCTTCTGGGCGAAGCAACTCTGGATGAACCTCATATGCTCCATGAGGTTGGTCAGGTCTTCATACAAAGCCAGCCGGAAGGCCGTGGGATAAGCGT
Organism: Desulfovibrio sp.; assembly: GCA_031272405.1. GTDB lineage: Bacteria > Desulfobacterota > Desulfovibrionia > Desulfovibrionales > Desulfovibrionaceae > Desulfovibrio. The sequence goes on from JAISTW010000017.1 coordinate 38,390, forward strand.
CGTTGGTGGATTGCGAGCAGTTGACGTGATTGTTGGGGTGGCAGTGTTCGTAGTCTCCCTTCTTGAAGCCCATGATTTCCAGGGCGCGGTTGGCGATGACTTCATTGGCGTTCATGTTGGTCGACGTTCCAGCGCCGCCCTGAAAGGTGTCGATTGGGAACTGGTCGTGCAGCTTGCCGGCCAGCAGGTCGTCGCAGGCGGCGCAGATGCCTTTGGAAATGTCGGCCGGCAATTCGCCAAGCTCCGCGTTGGCCAGGGCCGCGGCTTTTTTGACCTGGGCGAAAGCGCGGATCAGGGCAGGGCACTGGGAAATGGTGTGCCCGGAAATATGAAAATTCTGCTTGGCGCGCATGGTCTGCACGCCGTAATAGACGTTGTCCGGAATTTCCAGTTCACCAAGAAAATCATGTTCCTTACGTGTCTTCATCGCGTACTCCGTTGTTGAGGGTGTACTCCGGTTGTTGAAAAAAACGTCCTCTTCACATTATTTCAATAACTTTTTAATCGTCCGGTTTGATTAAAAAAGTTATTATGACCCCTGTTGACAAGGCTTATTTCATTCATTTATCTTGGAAAAAATACGCTCGCGCGACACTACACCCAGGCAGGGGCTCTGTCAACACCTGGGCGGTTCAAATCAAGAGGCGCATGGGCCAACGCCATGCCGTGGTGTTCCCCGCGTTTTACCGCAACCCGCGGTAGCGTGAAACATGGAAGGAGATTCCTGTATGATCTTTCTTGAACTCATCGTTGTTTTAGGGGCGATTTTTCTGGGGGCGCGGATGGGGAGCATCGGCATCGGGTTCGCCGGCGGCCTGGGCGTGCTGGTGCTGGGCCTGCTGGGGGTCAAACCGGGCGCCATCCCCATTGACGTCATCCTCATCATCATGTCGGTCATTTCCGCCATCGCCACAATGGAAGTGGCCGGCGGCCTGAAATTTCTGGTGAACGTCGCCGAACGTCTTTTGCGCAAAAACCCCAAACGGATCACCATGTACGCGCCTCTTGTCACCTACGGCATGACGCTTATGGCCGGCACCGGCCACACGGCCTTTTCCACCCTGCCGGTTATCGCCGAAGTCGCCAAAGAGCAAGGCATACGTCCCTCGCGGCCTCTTTCCATAGCTGTGGTGGCCTCGCAGGTGGCCATCACCGCCTCCCCCATTTCTGCGGCGGTGGTGTATCTGTCCTCGGCGCTTGAACCCCTGCACGTGGATTATTTGCAAATTCTGCTTGTGTGTGTGCCCACATCCCTGGCCGCCGTCATCATAGCCTCCTTTGTGACCAATTTCCTGGGCAAGGAGCTCAAGGACGATCCAATATGCCAGGAACGTCTCGCCCACGGCATCCAGCGGAGAAAAACCGACAACATAAAAATGGACGGCGCGATGCAGACGGAAATTCTGCCCGGAGCCAAGACCTCCGTATGGATTTTCGCCGCCGCCATTCTCATGGTCATGGTGTACGCCACCATGATCAGCGACAAGGTGGGGCTTATCGCCAAGGAGCATATCGTGCTTTCACGCGACAGCGCCATCATGTCCTTCATGCTCACGGCGGCCTCTCTCATGGTTCTGGCGTGCCGGCTCAATCCCAGCAAGGTGCTGAACGCCTCCACCTTCAAGTCCGGCATGAGCGCCTGCATATGCGTGCTGGGCGTGGCCTGGCTCGGCACAACCTTTGTCACCGCCCACGAGGCCGAAATCAAGGAGTTCGCCGGCGGCCTTTTGCAGTCCAAGCCGTGGCTGCTCTCCGTGGCCTTGTTTTTCGCCTCCATGCTGCTGTATTCCCAAGCGGCCACCGCCAAAGCCCTTGTCCCAACCGCCATCGCCCTGGGGGTTTCCGGCGGCTCCATCGTGGCTTCCTTTGCCGCCGTTTCGGCCCTGTTCGTGTTGCCCACCTACCCCACCCTGCTGGCCGCGGTGGAAATGGACGATACAGGCTCCACGCGCATCGGCAAGTATGTTTTCGACCATCCCTTCATTATTCCAGGCGTGCTGACCATAGCCCTGTCCGTGTTGTTCGGCTTCATCCTGTCCGGCCTTGTGCTGTAACCCCGGCAAATGAGAAATTCCCCACAGGCGGCGGACGCCTGTGGGGAATCACGTGATTCACGGACACGTCCCCTGTTCACCTTTCCGTAACGCTGATCACCGCCTGTTGCGGGCTTTCGTTGACCGAAAGCTTGAACACGTCCGGTCGCGCGTAATGACCAGCGACGTCAAAATCAAGTTTTGCCCCGGCTAAAAGGCTGAAATCCAGTTCCGCCGAAAGCGTCGTCTCCTCGTCAAAAACCGGTCCGGCAAGCACTTTCCCTAACGGATCAATGATGGCAGCCCCGCCCCGCATCAAATAATCGTCAGGTTCGGCATCAATGCGGCATGCGTAATCAACCGGAAAGTCTTTTCTTCGCAATACCTGACAACTGGTCAGCACAAAACAACGGCCTTCAAGAGCGATATGTCTCATGGACGGCAACCAGGTTTCCCTGTCATCCGCTGTAGGGGCGCAGTAGACGCTGACGTTTTTGCTGTACATGGTCATCCTGAGCATCGGCATATAATTTTCCCAACAGATCACCGCGCCGATTCTGCCTACCGGCGTGTCATACACGGGCAGGGTTGAACCATCTCCAAACCCCCATACCAGGCGTTCGGAACTGGTTGGCATAAGTTTTCTGTGTTTTCCAAGCAATTCGCCTTCGCTGGAAAAGAACAGAGCGGTACAGTACAGTGTCCCCCCATCCCGCTCAATAACCCCGACAACCACAAATGTCTTTGTTTCCGCCGCCGCTTTCGCGATACGCGCTGTTTCAGGGCCGGGCACTATGACCGCGCTGTCATAGTAAAGACGAAAGCTTTCGCGTCCTTCCGGAGTCCTTTTGCCCACGCAACATCCGAAATCCAGGCCTTTGGGATAAGCGGAGAGAACAGCTTCCGGGAAAAGAATGAGGCGTCCGCCTTCATCGGCGGCTCTTTCCATCCAGGAAACGATTTTCGTCGTGGTTGCTTCGGGGTCAAAAGGAATTGCGCCTATCTGCACCACGCTGGCTTTAATTTTCATGATCCCCTCCATTTTTGTTTTCCCGTGGCTACGCCGCTGAAACGTATGCCCGGCTTATGTTGTCAGAGAGTTAAATCCCAAGGTATGCGCGCCGCACCTCGGGATTTGTCCGCAACGCCTCGGCAGTGTCCTGCAAAACAACCCTGCCGTCTTCAAGAACATAGCCCCGACTGGCTACAGACAAAGCCAATGACGCATTTTGTTCAACAAGAAGCACTGAAACCCCCGATGCATTGATGGCAAGAATGGCCTCATGAACCTCATCAACGACTATTGGGGCAAGGCCCAGACTCGGTTCGTCAAGCAAAAGAAGTTTCGGATTGCACATAAGCGCCCTGCCTATGGCGACCATCTGCTGCTCCCCCCCTGAAAGACTTCCAGCCATTTGCTTCCTGCGCTCCAGCAGACGGGGAAACAATTTGTACACGCCTTCAAGAGCAGATGAGATTTTTGCTTTTCTGCGGGCTGAATATGCCCCCATAAACAGATTGTCCTCGACAGTCATACGGGGAAAAACATGGCGGCCTTCGGGAACATGGCCTATTCCCAGGGCGGGAATTTCATGCGCCGGCTTGTGTGTGATCGCCTGTCCATCAAGGACAATCATCCCGACCACGCGCGGCAATACACCGGAAATAGCCCGTAATATGGAAGTTTTTCCGGCGGTGTTCGCCCCAATGATGGTCACGGTTTCACCTGGTTCAATTGAGATGGCGACTCCGTGGAGGATGTCGATCTCGCTGTAGCCGCCTGACAGGTTTTCAATTTTGAGCATGGCGGTTCACCTTGTCGCGCTTGTCTGCATCGCCGGAGCCTTGACCAAGATAAGCTTCAATCACTTTGGGATTATTGGCGATCTCGGCCGGCGTGCCTTCGGCGATCAACCTCCCGAAGCAAATTACCAGCAGACGATCGCACAAAGCCATAATCGCCCGCATGTGATGCTCGACAACAAGAATGGAAAGGGCGCATGTCTGTATGAGAAATCGAATGACGCGCATCACTTCATCCATCTCCACAGGATTGAGTGCAGCCATCACTTCGTCCAGAAGGAGAATTTTCGGACGGGTGGCAAGGGCGCGCGCCATTTCCACCAACGCTTTTTGGGGGAAAGTCAGATCGTTTACATCAGCATCGCCGATGGGGGTCAAATTGAGCATGGAAAGGATTTCGTCCGCTTCCTCGAAAGCTTCCTGCTGCACCGAATGCGACAGAGCCGCGGTCATCACATTTTGTCTTACCGTCATGTCCGGGAACAGCGCGGTGTTTTGAAATGTCTTCGTCATTCCTTTTTTGGCGATCTGATGGGGTTTCAAACCGGTGACGGCTTCCCCGGCAAGGCATATGCTCCCGGATGACAACCGCTGAAGTCCGACCAGGGAGTTGAAGAGAGTCGTTTTGCCGGCTCCATTCGGGCCTATGACGCCTACTATTTCCCCATAACCAACTGAGAAAGACACGCCATCCAGGGCGTGGACGCCGCCAAAGACAACACTCAGGTCTTTTGCCTCAAGAAGCCTTGGAGTTCTCATTGCCCCACCTCGGCGCCGACATCAGAATTTTGCGGCTTTTTCTTCTTCCGCGAGCAGAAAGCCATAAATCCACGAGGTTGTATAAGAACGGCCAATATCAGTATGCAGCCGAACACCAACTGGGCAAGCCCAGCCACTGAAGAAAAAGCCGCTGTGGCATATTCCTCAAGAGGGATAAGAAAAATTGCGCCGAGTATTGGACCGGCTACTGTGCCTATTCCTCCAATTATGGCGATCATGGCCACCCTGATGGATATTCCCGGCAGATTGAATACGGATTCGGGGTCAAAAAAGTAGTTGAACTGAGCGAAAATCGTACCGCAAGCGGCCATAAAGGCCGCCGAAGTTGTGGCGGCGATCATTTTCACAGCGAATGAATTGACGCCGGAGACTTCTGCCGCATCCTCATTTTCCCGTATGGCCCGCAGCTTATATCCAAGCGAACTGACCGAGATGTAATGGAAGACAAAGGAAATAACGCAAAGCGTCACAAGAATGATCCAATAGTACCAATATGTTGATGCGAACTGAAAATCTATGAAGCTGGGATTGACATACGGCAGCGAGAGTCCCACGGAACCGCCGGTTACGGTTTCCCAACTGTTGGCGACGACGCGCAAAACTTCCGCGAAAGCAAGGGTGGCGAGCGCAAAATAATGTCCCTTGAGCTTCATCGTTGGAATGCACAAGATAATGGCCGCGATCACGGCAAGAAATGCGCCCGCCAGCATGCCCGCCCACGGCGTGATCCCGAGCTTGAGATAGAGCAATGTCGACGTGTAGGCCCCAATGCCGAAAAAGGCCGCGTGTCCCAATGATATCTGATTCGCGAGTCCCCCCACTATATTCCATGACTGGGCCGCGGCGGCAAAGAGCAGCGCTGTCGATAACACCCGTATGGAATGCCCCTTCGGCTCAAACCCGAATGGCGCAAGCGCGGCTGCGACTATGACGGCTGAAATGAAAAGGCTCTTTTTCGACATGGGATTACCCTTCTTTGAGCAGACCGTTGGGACGGACGACAAGAACCGCAATAAAAATAATAAAAAGAATCAAATTCTGCAGATGAATGGGGAAGACCAACGACGACAGGGACTGTATGACGCCAACGACGATTCCACCGGCCAACGCGCCGGCGACGCTGCCCAGCCCGCCCAGCACAACAACAGTGAACATCAGGACGGAAAAATGTGAACCTATGGTTGGACTGACGCTGATATAGGGCAGGATAACGGCTCCTCCAAAGGCGGTCAAACCAACCCCCAACCCGAAAGCTATATTATAGGTTGTCGTCGCGTTCACTCCTACCAGTTCGGCCATCATGGCGTCTTGCGCGACAGCGCGTATGGCGCGGCCAATCCAGCTTGTCGCGAGCAATGTCCAAAGCAGGCCCGTAATGACGAGCGCGGCCAGAAAAGCGTACAAATAGGATTTGCTGATGAATATTTCCCCAAGGTGGATGCTCTCTGTTTGATAGGTGACGGCAACGGAACGAAAATCTGAACCAAAAACCATGAGCGCCATGTTTTCCAGCACAACCATAAGGCCGACAGTCAAGAATATTTGCGCGGCGGCAGGAGCTTTCATGATATGATGGATAAAAAACTTCTGGATTACATAACCAACAAAAAATATGATAATAAACGCCAGCGGTGACCCAAGAATAGGGTCAATTTCGAAAATACTCCAAGTAAACCATACAGCATACATTCCAAGCATAAGAAACTGTGCCTGAGCAAAATTTACTATTCCAAGCACACCAAACACAAGTGAAAGACCAGTTGCAATGACTCCATATACACCACCAAGCAATAAGCCATCAATTATTGACTGTAATAGTGCCATAAAATATTCCCTAACTATATAAGTTATACAAATATTTCACATGTATATGTCATGCAGTTATGTATGCTGTATGGTTTGCAAGAAAGTTTAAAGACAAGAGCTACTTCTGTGTGCGCCAGATGGCTTTAGCTTTGGCGACTGATTTCGGATAGACGCTGACCGGCTCGTCTCCTTGCCATTGAACCATAAGCGGAAAAGTTACACTGTTATACCCGTTTGCGTCGAATTTAACGCAACCGCCGGGAATGCCCCTAGCAAAGCCCTCGCAGGTTTCAAGGCCCGCAAGCGCATCGCGAACTTTCGCGGGATCGGAAGACGCGGCTTTTTCAACAGCTTTAATAAGCGCGTCGGTGGCGACCGCATGGGAAATGGCCTCGTGAGTCATGAAGCTGCCGTATTTCTTTTTATATTCGAGAGCTATTTCAGGTATCTGGTCTGCCGCGGCCGAAGCGACGGAAAGCGTCCCGTCCGCCAGCTCTCCCAAGCCTTTTTTAAAATCGGGAATGATATAGCCGGCGGCGCCGCCGATTGCGGGTATAGTCAATCCTTGCTGCCGCATGGTTCTGATGATGAGCAGTGAATCATTCAAATAGGAAACCGGAAAGACAATTTCCGCTCCCGAGGCGCGCAGTTTGTTCACTAATGGGGCCGCGTCCGTGATGCCGAGAGGGTAGGCCTCATCCACAACGATTTCCAGGTTGTTTTTCCCTGCGGCAACGCGGATGCCCTTGGCCTGCGAAGTCCCGTATGCGGTATCTTCATACAGTATGGCGATTTTCTTGACGCTTTCACCATATTGCTTGGCTATGTCCAGAGCGTATTCAAGTTGCGCGTTGCCAAAAATTGTTCCCTTGGGCGTCACCTGAAAGCTGTACTTGTATCCCCGCTCGGTGATTTGATCCGCAAAGGCAAAAGTGACAATCGGAACGCCGACCCGTTCGGTGACCTCGGATACCGCCAGCGTGGTCGAAGAAACAAAAACCCCGACTATACCGCTGACCTTGTTTTTTGACACCAGCCTCTGCGTGGCCGCCGCCGCGGTGTTGGGGGTAGGAACATCCACACTGATAATTTTTACTTTCGCCCCGCCCAAAGATTTTATGCCTCCGGCGGCATTGACGGCCTCGACGACCATTTCACTGCCGCGGAGGGAACTCACCCCAAATTTTGCGTTCGGCCCGGACAAAGGCTGAAGAACTCCAATGGCGATTTCCTCAGCCGCAAAGGCCGGCGCGTTGCCTAAAAAAACAAAAATGCCGAAAAAACACGCTAACAGTTGTCTGACTCCGTAACTGGCCATACCAGCACCTCCTCATCATTTGTTGAAACATGATCCCCACCGCGCAGAAGCGCACAGAAACACACCTTATCAAAATCTGTGCCACTGAAAACGTGTGCGCCGTTGGCGGCTTTGAAGGATTTTTGCCCATTCAACCATACGATATTCCACAAAAAAGTATTAATATATTGCGGAAAACAACAAAGATGTCATTTTGTCTCGAAATGTGCCGTCGCGACAGGGCAGGAAATTTTTGACAAGCCCGTCGAGACCATGCTACAAAATCCCATGATGCGGCAGGCAGCCCATATCGAAGCGGTCGAAACTGACGAACACTCGTAAAAAACCGTTCAGGAGGAAACTGTATGAACAACATAGGTCGTATTTTCTGTTTTTGCATATCAGCGCTCATGCTGGGACTTTCCCCCTCCCCTTGCCCGGCGGCCGAAACTTTTGTGACCATCGGGACCGGAGGAATAACCGGCGTGTACTACCCGGCCGGCGGCGCCATTTGCCGCCTGGTGAACAAGGCGCGCAAGGAGCACAACATCCGTTGCACGGTCGAGTCAACCGGCGCTTCCGTCTTTAATGTCAACGCCGTGCGTTCCGGCGACCTTTCCATGGGCATTGTGCAGTCCGACGTCCAGAACTACGCGGTAAACGGCAGGGGCCAGTTTGCCAACGCCGGCGCCGACAAAAGTCTGCGCGCCCTGTTTTCCCTGCAGTCGGAGGCCTTTACCCTGGTCGTGCGCGACGATGCCGGCATCAATTCCTTTGACGACCTGAAAGGCAAACGGATGAATCTTGGCGATCCCGGTTCCGGCAACCGCAGCACGCTGGAACTGCTTATGGAGGAATACCAGTGGACGCCGGCCGTCTTCAAACTGGCCACAGACCTGAAGCCGGCGGAGATGGCCGGAGCGCTGTGCGACAACAAAATCGACGCCTATGTCTATGTGGTGGGCCATCCCAACGGTTCCATCAAGGAAGCCGCCACCACGTGCAGTTCCCATGTGGCGCCGGTCACCGGCCCCAAGGTGGAAGCTTTCATGAAAAAATACCCTTTCTATCCTGAAGCCGTCATACCCGGTGGAATGTACAAGGGCACGGACAAGCCGGTGAAGACCTTCGGCCCCAGGGCGACGCTGGTCGCCAACGCGTCGCTTCCGGACAACGTGGCTTACGCCGTCGTCAAGGCCGTTTTCACCAATCTGGAGGAATTTAAAAAACTCCACCCGGCCCTGGCCGAACTGACGCCGCAAAACATGCTTGACGGCAATTCCGCGCCCTTTCATCCCGGCGCCCTGAAATACTTCAAGGAAGCCGGACTGCTCAAATAGCTGTTCCCGTTCACCCGTTTTCCACCGGCGCTTTCCCGAGGGAGCATCCGCTTTCCGGGAAAGCGTCGTCGTTAGACAAGAAATACATTTCATGAGGTTTTCATGACGGAACACGCGCACGTCAACCTGGAATCCTTTGTGGCCGAATTTGAAGAAAAGGAAACGGGAGGGCGCAAACCGTCCGGCGTTCCCCATCTTCTGCTTCTGCTGACGCCCTTTGTCTGGTCTCTGTTTCAACTCTGGGTCACCTCTCCTGTCCCCTACGCCCTCGGGGTGGGTGTGTTCAACGACACCGCCGTTCGTTCCCTCCATTTGGCCTTCGGCATTTTTATCGCTTTTTTGGGCTTTCCCGCCTTGAAAAACAGCCCCCGCGACCGTATCCCCTTCCATGACTGGATATTCGCTCTGGCGGCCGCGTTCTGCGCCGCCTACCTCTTCATTTTTCGACAGGAGTTGTCGGCGCGCCCGGGAATTCCCACCAGTGAAGACATCATCACCGCCTGCGCCGGGACGCTGCTTTTGCTGGAGGCCACGCGCAGGGTAATGGGCCTGCCCATGACCATTGTGGCCTGCCTTTTTCTTGCCTATGTCTTTCTCGGCCCTTACGCGCCGGACCTGCTTGCCCACCGGGGAGCGTCCATCTCCCGCGCGGCGTCCCAGTTCTGGCTGACCCAGGAAGGCGTGTTCGGCGTGCCTCTGGGGGTGTCCTCCAGTTTTGTCTTCCTCTTCGTTCTCTTCGGGGCGCTGCTGGAAAAAGCGGGCGCGGGGGACTATCTGACATCCCTTTCCTTTGCCCTGCTGGGGCGTTTTCGCGGCGGGCCGGCCAAGGCGGCCGTTTTGGCCTCGGGCCTGCACGGGCTCATTTCAGGATCTTCCATCGCCAATGTGCTGACCTGCGGGCCGATCACCATCATGCTCATGAAAAAGGCCGGCTTCAGCGCCGAAAAGGCCGGAGCCGTCGAGGTGGCCGCAGGCTCCAACGGGCAGATCATGCCGCCTGTCATGGGAGCCGCCGCGTTTCTGATGGTGGAATACATCAATATGCCCTATTCCCAGCTCATCAAACACGCCCTGGTGCCGGCCCTGCTCACCTACGGTTCGCTCCTGCTCATCGTGCACCTGGAGGCCTGCAAACTGGGACTGCGGGCCCAGCCTGTGAAAAGCTCCCTGAAAAACAGGGTTATGGGATGGCTCATGGGGCTTTCCGGCCTTATCGCCGTCATGGGTCTGCTCCACTGGCTGACGGCCTGGATTCCGGCGCTGTTCGGCGAATACGCCAAATTCGTCTTCGGCGCGCTGCTTCTGGCCGGCTACGCGGGCATGGTTCTGCTCTCCACAAAATACCCGATCGCGCAAACCAAACCCGGCGACGACATCATGCGCCTTCCCCCGTTCAGGTTCATTTTTTTCTCAGGGATGTACTATCTTCTTCCCATCTGCATTCTGGTCTGGTGCCTCATGACCCTGGAAATGTCCCCCGGACTGTCGGCCTTTTACGCCTGTCTGAGCATGGCTTTCATTATGCTCAGCCAACGGCCTCTTGCCGCCCTGCTGCGAAAACAGCCGGCATGGCCCGAATTTCGCCACAGTCTGGCGCTGCTCGCAGGGAGCATGGTCAAGGGCGGAAAAAATATGGTGGGCATAGCCATGGCCACGGCCTCGGCCGGCATTGTGGTGGGCGCCGTCAGCCTGACGGGCGTCGGACAGGTGCTGGCCGCCCTTGTGGAAACCCTGTCCATGGGCTATCTGCCCCTGGTGCTCGTCATGACGGCCCTGCTCGCCATCATCCTGGGCATGGGCTTGCCGACCACAGCCAATTACATTATTGTGTCTACATTGCTGGCCCCGGTCATCTACAATCTCTCCGCCGCGCACGGACTGGCTCTTCCTCTGCTGGCGGTGCATCTTTTCTGCCTGTATTTCGGCGTCATGGCGGATGCCACGCCGCCTGTGGCCCTGGCGGCCTTCGCCGCCTCTGGCATATCCGGCGGCAATCCCTTTCTTACCGGCGTGCAGGGTTTTTACTACGAACTGCGCACAGCCATTCTTCCCTTTGTTTTCCTGTACAACCCTGAAATTCTGCTCCTGAACATACAGGGCGGTCTGCACCTTGCATGGGTGCTCTTCACGGCCGTTCTAGCCTGCGCCTGCTTTGCCTTCGCCACCCAGGCCTACATGCTCACCAAAGCGCGTCTGTGGGAGATCGTCTTCCTGCTCGCGGCCGCCGTTCTGCTCTTCAGGCCGGATATCCTTCACGACCGCCTCTATCCGCCCTTTGCCCTCTTTCCCCCGGACAAGGTCAATGAATGCGTCGCATCCCTTGGGCCTGGCGAAAACATGCGCCTGTATCTGGAAACGGATTTCGGGAACGGCAGGGTCGTCGATCAGGTGCTGGTGCTGCCCTTCACGGGGACAACGGCCGAAGAGCGTTTGGAAAGCGCGGGCCTTGTGCTCGGAAGGGAAGGCGGCAACCTTGTGGTTGAGGACGTGCTGGTGGACAGCCGCACCGAAAGACTGGGCGTCAACATGGATGATCCCACAAAGGTTCTGGGCATAGAAATGCCGGCGGAACGCCCGGACAAAAACCTCTTCGCCGCGCCCGGCCTGCTGGTGCTGGGGATTGTGCTTGCGTCCCAACTGCGGCGCAGGCGGCGGGAATCCGCCTGACGCCGGCCGCCGGGGAATCGCCCGGGAAATCCGAAACAAAGAACTTGAATTCTTTTTGGCATTATGTCAAAATAAACATAATTTTGGCCGGAGCAATACTATTTCAACACTGGAGGAAAATATGTCCCAAAATCTGAACAGCCGCGTCGCGCGCGTCCTGTGCGCCGCCGTCCTTGCGCTCGGCACGCTCCTGACCCCGACGCCGGGCAAAACCGCCGGGGCGGAAATGACCATATCCGGCGCAGCCAGTCTGACAGACGCCTTTACCGAACTGAAAACCGCTTTTGAAAAAAAACACCCCGGCCTGACGGCCCATGTCAATTTCGCGGCTTCCAACCCCCTGCTCAAGCAGATGCAGGAAGGCGCGCCGGTGGACGTCTTCGCCTCGGCCGATCAGGCCACCATGGACAAGGCTGTTGATTCCAAGGTGGTGGATTCGGCCACGCGCAAAAATTTCGCTCTCAATGACCTGGTGCTCATCGTTCCTGCAGGTGGCAAAAAACCCGCCAAACTGGCTGATCTGAAGTCCTTTGGGCGCGTCGCCGTGGGCAATCCCGAGTCTGTTCCGGCCGGACGCTACGCCAGGGAGGCCCTGTCCGCGGCCAAACTCTGGGATGACTTGCAGCCGAAACTGATTCTGGGCGCGAGCGTGCGCCAGGTTCTGGACTACGTGTCGCGCGGGGAGGTGGACGCCGGCTTCGTCTACGCCACAGACGCCAAAAAACAGGCGGGCAAGGTGGATGTGGTCATGAAGGCCGAGGGACACACGCCCGTGCTTTACCCCATCGCCGTGGCCCTGACCGGCAAAAATCCGAAGATGGGGCAGGCCTTCCTTGATTACGCGCTTTCGTCCGAGGGACAGGCCATTCTGGCCAAACACGGCTTCGCCAAACCGTAACCCGAGAGCATGGATCTTGATTGGTCCTCCGTTCTGACGCCTCTGGGGCTTTCCATCAGGGTGGCCGGTCTGGCCACCCTGATTTCCCTTGCCGCGGCTCTGGCGGCCGCCTGGTTGCTGGCCCGCAGGAAAAGCCCCCTGCCCGCTCTGCTGGACGCCTGCTGCACGCTGCCGCTGGTACTGCCGCCTACGGTGCTGGGCTATTACCTGATTCTGCTGGTGGGGCGGCGCGGCCTGCTGGGCCAGTGGCTCCACGAGGTCGGCATAAACCTCATTTTTTCCTGGCAGGGCGCTGTGGTGGCGGCCACAGTGGTGGTTTTCCCGCTCATGTACAAATCGGCCAGGGCGGCCCTGGAACAGGTTGACCCGCATCTGGAAAACGCCGCGCGCACTTTGGGCGCTTCGGAGTGGCGCGTTTTCGTCAGCGTTTCGCTTCCACTGGCCTGGCGGGGGGTTTTTGCCGGGATTATGCTGGCTTTTGCCCGCGGCATGGGAGAATTCGGGGCCACTCTCATGATAGCAGGCAATATACCCGGAAAAACGCAAACACTGGCCCTGGCCATTTATGATGCCTTTCAGGCGGGCAATGACCTGCGGGCCACCGGCCTTGCGCTGGTCACCTCGCTGGCGTGCGTCAGTCTGCTGGCTGCGGCGGAATTTTTACTTTCAGACAAAATCGGCGCAGGGCGCGATTCATGATTTCCCTGCGCCTGCGCAAACACTTCCGCAACGCGCGCAGACCGTTCACTTTGGACGTGAACTACGCAGTCGGCCCGGAACAGCGGCGTCTGGCGCTCTTCGGGCCTTCCGGTTCGGGCAAAAGTCTGACCCTGCACTGCCTGGCCGGCCTTGTGCGACCGGACAGCGGCCAGGTCAGCCTCGCGGGCCGGATACTGTACGACAGCGCGTCCAAAATTTTCGTGCCGGCCCGCCGCCGCCGCATCGGCCTCATGTTCCAGGATTACGCCCTGTTTCCGCATTTGAGCGTGCTGCAGAATGTGGCCTATGCACGAAGCGGCCTCCTGCCGCGTCTGCTGAACAGTGACGAAAAAGACAAGGCCCGGGCCATGCTGGAACGGTTGGGCATCGGCCATTTGGCCGGTGTGCGCCCGAACGCCCTCTCCGGCGGGCAGCGACAGCGCGCGGCCCTGGCCCGCGCCCTCAACGCCGAACCGGAACTCCTGCTGCTGGACGAACCCTTTTCCGCCCTCGACACGCTGCTGCGGGAGCGTCTGCGCGGCGAACTCCTGGAAATTCTGGCCACCCTGACCATTCCGGCCGTCATCATCACCCATGACCCGGATGACGTGGACGCGCTGGCCACCGGGCTGGTGCTCTATCACGAGGGCCGCGCCTGCCCTGTGCCGGATTTCCGCGACATGCGGCCGCAATTTCCTTCCGCCGCAAGCTGCTTGCGCCATCTCCAGGAAAATGCGGCCGTTGACCGTTGAAAACGCCCTGATGACGTTGGCGTAAAAATCTGCTATCGTCTTTTCGGTCGAAAATTTTTTGCGGACGGAGGGCCGGATGACGAAAGAAGCCGGGAAGCGCGCCCCCGCGCTTACGTTGACTACGGCGGGCGGTCGCCCGTGACCGCCGTTTCGGTCGTCGTCGCCGTGTACAACGTGCGGGAATACCTGCCGCGTTTCGTACAGTCCCTTCAGCGGCAGACCTTCCACGATTTTGAGGCCCTGTTCATAGACGACGCCTCCACGGACGACAGCGCGGCCCTTGTCGAGGGGCACGTCTCGGCTGACCCGCGCTTCCGCCTGTTGCGCCATGAAGAAAACCGCGGCCTTGGCGTCGTCTGCAATCTGGGCATCCGCGAAGCCAGGGGCGAAACCATTTGCTTTGCCGACCCGGACGACCTGTTGCCGGAAAATTCCCTGGAAGTCCGTTACGCCGCCTACAAGAAGCACAAGGCCGTTGTGCGCGCCTGCCACGACGAAGTCGCGGCCGACGGCAGGCTCCTGCATCATGAGACCCGACCCGAAGGTTTGCCGGAACTGTGCAGGCCAAGCGAGGCCGCCGCCCGCGTGGGCCCCAATCCCTTTCTTTGCGCGCACTGGACATGGCTTTTGCCTACGGCCCTGTTGCGCCGCCACAACATTTTTCACGGCGAAAACATGCGCACGGCCGACGACATCATCATGCTGGCCCGGCTGTTTTTCCATATCTCCCGTCTGGTCTGGCTGCCGGATACCGTCTACCGCTGGATCAAACGCGCCGGCTCGCTCTCCTTCACCCGGTACACGCCGCAACACTACCAGAACTATTTCAGCTGCTGCGACATTTTTTACGAAGAAGCCGAAAAACGCCGTCAGTCCCGCCTCGCGGACATGTTTTTCAACGACTACTGCCTGTCCTACCCCAGCCATTTGCTGCGCCAGATCAGTGACGGCGCCAGCGGCGAAACCGACGCCCGGGAGCTTGTGGCCGCGATGACCGGCGTTGCCGAACGGCACAGCGTCTTGTCCCGCTGTCTGCCGGACCTGCGGAAAAGTCCGTCCCGCTGGGCCGGTCTGTACCGTCTTTGGCATATCCTGAACAGCGACAGGCCGTCCGCGGCCCTGCGCCTTGCCGATTCCCAGAACGCCGTGTACCGACTGGCGCGGGAAGCCGAATACGAGGCCATCCGCAAGGCCGGTTGGAAACAGGAAATCAGTTTCGACAAATACGACGCGGAGCGGAGCCTGTTGCGGGCGCGCTATCTTTTTTGCGACAGCCCTCCTGAGGAACAGTATTGTTACGGCGAGACCGCCCTTGAACCAGCCTTCGCCAAAAACCGCAAGGTGTTCGACGGCACGGGCTACACTATCTTTGAGCGCATCCTCTGGCTGCCGATTCCGGAAGACGGCGGGGAAAAACTCAGCCTGCTTGTCGGCGGCAAAAACGCCGGGCTTGACCACTCCCCGGCGGACATACGCCGGGCTTTCACCCCCGCGCCGTTGAACGACAGCGCCTTTCCTCCAGACGTCCGCGCCCTGCGCCGTCTGGCCCCGGCCATGCGGGAGCGCTTCAAGGACGCCTGGATGTTCATTGACCGGGACACCAGGGCCGACGACAACGCCGAACATCTGTATCGCTGGGTCATGCGCAACCGTCCCGAAGTCAACGCCTGGTTTGTGCTGCGGGAGGAGTCTCCCGACTGGCCGCGGCTGCGGGAAGAAGGCTTCCGCCTTGTCCCCTTCGGGGGCATGGAACACAATGTCCTGTTCCTGAAGGCGAAAAATCTGGTCTCCAGCCAGATGGACGCCTACATATACGCCTGGCTTGAGAACCGCTTTTACGGCGACCTTCTGAAATTCAAGTACACCAGCCTGCAACACGGGGTGATCTTGGTGGATTTGTCGCCCTGGCTCAATGACGTGGACATGGATTGTTTTGTGACGACCACGGAGGACGAATGCCGTTCCATCGTTGATGACGGCACGGGCTATCTGTTGACGGCAAAGGAGGTCGTCCGTTCGGGACTGCCCAGACACGACGCCCTGCTTGCGGCGCCCGCGCCTGAAAAGCGCATTTTCGTCATGCCCACCTGGCGGGCCGGGCTTGCGGGCAAATGGGACGGCAAGGGCCAGCGCCGGGAGCATAATCCCCAGTTTTCGTCTTCCCCCTTCGCCCGCGCCTGGCGGTCTTTGCTCTGTTCCCCGGCATTGGCGGAATTGTGCCGGGCATTCGGCTATGAAACAGTGTTCTGGCCGCATCCGGGCTTTGAGGACTATCTGCAGGACTTCTCTCCGCCGGAGTATATACGTACCCCGGCCGGCGAATCCATCCAGACGCTGCTCAAAAGCTCCACCCTGCTGGTCACGGATTATTCCTCCATCGCCTTTGACATGGCCTTCATGTTCCGCCCGGTCGTCTATTATCGGTTTGACGATCTGGCCGGCTTCGCGGCCGGGCAGAACCGCCGTCCCGGCTACTTTTCCTTCGAACGCGACGGATTCGGCCCTGTCTGCCGAACGGAAGAAGAACTTCTGGGCAATCTTCGCGAACTCCTGCGCGCGGGCTGCCGCCCCGCCGCCAAGTACCTGGAACGCATGGAGCGCGCCTTCGACACGCGCGACGGCAGATGCTGCGAACGCGCCTTCGAGGCCATTATGAACCTGCACAGAGGGTTTTCTTGACGGCAAGCGCGAGGCCGTGTACGAAGAGCGGGCGGAGCGATCTTTCACCCGGTGCGACGGCGGCAACCGCCGGCGCCTTTACGATGCCATATTGGAACGGAGTGCCGGAACGAGGCGAAACATTCCATGAAATACTCCATCATCACCGCGACATATAATTCTGAAACCTCTATTGAACGCGCTCTCACCGCTCTTTTGTCACAATCGTATCCTAATTTTGAATGGCTGGTGCAGGACGGAGGGTCCACGGACAGAACGCTTGAAATCATAAACAAGTATCCTGACGTGCGCGTCAAGGTCAATTCGGAGCCGGACAAAGGCATTTACGACGCCTGGAACAGGGCCGTGGCGCGCGCCACGGGCGATTGGGCCATTTTTCTTGGCGCTGACGACATGTTTGCCAACAAGGATGCTCTGGTGAGAAGTCATCTGCGCATCAAACGGCTGTCGTCACGGGTACAGTTTGCCTTCGGCGCAATGCTGCAAGGCGTTGATTGTAAAGTGGATCACTTGCTGAACCGCTCTCTGCGCGAAGCCTACCGTTATTTTTTTATCAACATGAGCCTGCCGTTTCCCGCCACTTTTATCAGACTCGGTCTTCTGCAGAAACAGCAATTTGACGAATCATATAAAATAGCCGGCGACTACGAATTTGCCGCGCGTTGCCTGACTCGTGACAATGTCGCGCGGATTCCTGTTGTTGTAAGCTATATGGAACGCGGCGGGATGAGCGAGGACAATGGGCGGAATTCGTTTTTAGCGCGGGAGCGCGAGCGCGTCATCAGGGAACGGGTTGTGCCCCGCGCGCAGGAGTTCGCCACGGCCTGCGTTGACTACCTGTGGGATGAAGATAACAGACTGGAAGAAGTGCCGTCCTCATTGGGCGGAGTCTGAGCAAGTTCCCGCGCGGGGCAATCACGCCCTGGCCGACAGGGCTTTTTCGCCGCAAACAGGCTGAGCGGCCTGTCGGCCGTCGGCACCGCGCGGCAACCTTGTCTTGCCCCGTTGCATGGTGTATTGAGGCAGAAAGGAGCGCGTCATGGCCATTGCCTACCCCACCTTGCCCAAATACTTCAATGTCGCCGGCCCCTGTATACCGGACAGGCATTATATGATCCCCGCCCTTGCCCGGCTTCCTGAAG
>JAISTW010000025.1 GCA_031272405.1 Desulfovibrio sp.
AATCTCATGGCAGCTACCTCATGAAGTTGTGCCGTGGCACACATGGAGCCTCCTTTTTGAGACTCCTCATCGGTCAATTCATGTGCTACCTAATTCGGTCATATCATTTGCTCGCGACAAAAATTTATTTTTTTGTTGACAAAAATTTGAGGGTGGTATATCTGACTTCAACTACGGAGTTCTACGTCATGCAACCTACAGTTTCCGCCATGTTTTCCGCCTACGCCGTCAGCTTTGGCTGGCGTTCTTTTGCGTACTTTAGCGGGGCCCGTGGCCGGAGACCGCGCTGACGCAAAATTGCGAACACAGCACGTTCAAGGGGCCGCGGGCACAACGCCGGCGGCCCCTTTTTCATGATGGCCGCTCGGCGCAAACCAGGAACCAAAAACAGCCAAGGCAGGAGGAGCGAGCCATGTACTTGGGCAAAAAAGTGCGTCTGGAACGCATTATCAACAGGGAAAACGGGCGCGCCATCATTGTGCCCATGGACCACGGCGTCACCATAGGAGCCGTGGATGGTCTCATTGACATGCGCCTGGCCGTCAACGACATGGCCAAGGGCGGAGCCGACGCCGTGCTCATGCACAAAGGGCTGGTGCGTTGCTCTCATCGCAGCGCCGGCAAGGATATAGGGCTTATTGTCCATCTTTCGGCCTCTACAGCCCTGTCGCCGGCCGGCAACACCAAAACTCTGGTGGGGACTGTGGAAGAGGGCATCAAGCACGGAGCGGATTGTGTTTCCGTGCACGTCAATCTGGGCGATCCCAACGAGCGGCTCATGCTGGCCGACATGGGCAAGGTGGCGGAATCGTGCGCCAACTGGGGCATGCCGCTGCTGGCTATGGTTTATGCGCGCGGCCCGCAGGTGAAAAACGGTTACGCGCCGGAAATTGTGGCCCACTGCGCCCGGGTTGGAGTGGAACTGGGCGCGGACATCGTCAAGGTGCCCTATACGGGGGACATGGACAGTTTCACCGCCGTGGTGGCCGCCTGTTGCGTACCTGTTGTCATAGCCGGCGGCGAGCGTATGGAGTCCACCCGGGACATCCTGCAAATGGTGCATGATTCCATCCGCGCGGGCGGCGCCGGCATTTCCGTCGGCCGCAACGTGTTCCAGCATCCGCGCCGTGTGGCTCTTATCAAGGCTCTGCGCGCCATTGTCCACGAAGACGCGGACGTGGACGCAGCGCTGGACATCGTTGGAGAATGAGCCGTGTCCCGCATATTTTTCCGTTGTGTGCCCTGGGACAAGTCTTTGGCGACGCTGGCTCTGGAATCGGGCGTGGACGGCCTTATTGTGCCTCAGGACATGGTCGGGCAGGCCCGGGAACTGGCCAGAATTGAAGTGTGGGCCGACGACAGCGTCCGGCGGGCGGCACTCAGGGCCAAAGCGGACGAGCAGGATGTCCTGGATCGTCTGAAGCGCGGGGAACGCGTGATACTGACCAGAGGTTGGGAAGTGATTCCCGTGGAGAACCTGCTGGCGGGCAGCGATGCCGTTGCCGCGGAGGCGGGCGACCTTGACGAGGCCAGGCTCGCCGCCGGCGTTCTGGAGCGCGGCGTGGCCTACATTGTGCTGACGCCTGAAGCCGCTGGTGAAATCAAGGAAATCGTGGCCGCCTGCAAATTCTCCCAGGCGCGGGAGAACCTTTTGCCCTGCGCCATAACCAGAGTGGAGAAGGCCGGTCTCGGCCACCGCGTTTGCGCGGACACGCTTTCCCTGCTCAAACGCGGAGAAGGCATGCTGGTGGGAAATTCCTCGGCCTTCACCTTTCTTGTCCACGCCGAAACCGAGCACAATGAATATGTGGCCGCGCGGCCTTTCAGGGTCAATGCCGGGGCTGTGCATGCTTATGTGCGCTTGCCCGGCGACAGGACGACCTATCTGGGCGAGTTGGCGGCTGGCACGGAAGCGCTCATTGTCGGAGCGGACGGCAGCGCGCGCCTGGCCACTATAGGCCGCGTCAAAATCGAGGCGCGTCCCATGCTTTATATTGAGGCTGAAGTCGAAGATCAGCAGGGCGGAAGAAAACGGGGAGGAATTTTTTTGCAGAATGCCGAGACCATACGCTTGACAGGGGTTGACGGCGTCCCCTTGAGCGTGGTGGACCTCAAGCCCGGCGACCTCGTACTTTGCCGCCTTGACGAGGCAGGCCGTCATTTCGGCATGCGTGTGCGTGAAGACATCCGGGAGGCTTGATCATGTCCGATTCCGTCCGTCCTGACCAGACTCGGCGTCTGGAGGCCATCAGAAAGGAAATTGACGCGGCGGACGCCGCCCTGTTGGAGTTGCTCAATCGCCGGTCCGCCCTGAGCCTTGAGGTCGGCGAAATAAAAAAAGGGCTGGGGCCGGGCGTCTTCAAGCCCCTGCGGGAACGCGACGTGTTGGAAAATCTGCTCCGCCGCAATCCGGGTCCACTGCCGGACGAGCATCTGCGGGCCGTGTGGCGGGAGATATTTTCCTCCTCCCGCGCTCTGCAGCGCCCTCAGAGCGTCGCCTACCTGGGGCCGGAAGGCACTTTTTCCTATTTTGCCGGCGTGGAATATCTGGGCCATGCGGCCCGTTTCCAACCATGCGGCGCCATAGCCGAAATTTTCGAGGAAGTGTCGTCCGGACGCTGCGACCTTGGCGTCGTGCCCCTGGAAAATTCCCTTCAAGGTACCGTGGGCGTGAGTTTCGATCTCTTTTTAAACCATGCGGTCTTTATTCAGGCCGAGCTGTTTTCGCGGATTTCCCATTGTCTGCTGAGCAACGCTCCAACCCTGACGGCCGTGCGGACAATCTATTCCCATCCACAGCCCTTGGCCCAGTGCGGCGGTTGGCTGCGCGCCCACCTGTCCAAGGCGGAGCTTGTGCCGGTGGAATCCACGGCGGCGGCAGCCCAGAGCGCGGTCGGAGTTCAGGGGGCGGCCGCCATAGGACACCGAAAACTGGCCGACATGCTGGGCTTAGGCATTCTGGCCCGCCGCATTGAAGATATGAGCGACAACTGGACGCGTTTCGTGATCATCGGCCCCAGGGCAACGGTCGCACCGGCCGGCGACGGAGACAAGACATCTCTGCTTTTCACACTGCCGGACAGGGCCGGTGCTCTCTCAAGCGTACTCAGCCTGTTGGCCGATGAGGGCATCAACATGCGCAAGCTGGAATCGCGCCCCCTGCGCGGGCAGTGCTGGCGCTATGTGTTTTTCGCCGATGTGGAAAGCGACCTCACCGCACGGCGCTATGTTCCCCTCTGTGAGCGACTGCTGGAAACCTGCACCTCTTTTCGCATACTGGGAGCCTACGCGGCCGGGCCGCGTCTGGAACACATCAACGCAGACGGACAGGAAGAACGTGAGGCCGACCAAAACGACGTTCCGGGAGGCGACCGTGGCTGACGACCTGGTCCGTCTGACGGCGCCCGCCTCAAAATCCGCCTCACACCGCTATATCATCGCGGCAGCGCTTGCTCCCGGCGTTTCTCGGGTGAGGCATGTGCTGGAAAGCCGCGACCTGGAGCGGACTCGGGCTATTCTTTGCGCGGCCGGCGCGGTTATGCGGCCTCTCGCCGACGCGGACGGATGGGAAGTGCGCGGCCTGACGCGGCCCCAGGGTGGATCTGACGCGGACGGCGCGCTTTCCTGTGATGTGCATGAATCCGGCACAACGTGCCGTCTGCTCACGGCTGTGTTGGCCGCCGGACAGGGATTTTTCCGTATCCACGGAGCGGATCGCATGCACGAACGGCCAGTGGGGGATCTTGTCCGAATTTTGTCCGCTCTGGGGGCCGACATCCGTTATGAAGGCCAACCCGGTTGCCCCCCTCTGCTGCTTCGGGCGCGCGGCCTTGACCCCGCCCTGTGCGGCGGAGCGGCCGCTGTGCCCATGGACGTGTCCAGCCAGTATTTTTCCGGACTGTTGTTGGCCGCTCCTCTGGCCCGCGCTCCTCTTGTCCTGGAAGTCGCGGGTGACAAAGCCGTTTCCTGGCCTTACGTGGGGCTGACCCTGCAATGCCTCGAAGATTTCGGTCTTGAGCCATGCCTTGAAACACGCGAACACCCGGAAGCCGAATGGGAAGCCTCGGTCTTGCGGCCCCGCCGCGAACCGCGCGAGGCCAAACCCGGATGCCTGCGCGTGCGTATGAAACCGGCGCATTACAAAGCCGGCGACTACAGCGTGGAAGGAGATTGGTCCGGCGCGTCCTACCTGCTGGCCGCCGGCGCTGTTGGACGCAGACCCGTACGCGTGGATGACCTGCGCCTCGACTCTTTGCAGGGGGACAGGGCCATTCTGGATTTGCTCCGGTCCATGGGCGCGAAAGTTGAGGTGGAAGAAGGCGTCGGAACCGGCGCGGCGACAGTTTTTCCCTCCCGACTCAAAGCTGTGGAGGCGGACATGAGCGCCTGTCCGGACATTGTACCCACTTTGGCTGTATTGGCCGCTTTTGCCGAAGGGACAAGCCGTCTGCACAATGTGGCCCATCTGCGCGTCAAGGAATCGGACCGCATCGCGGCGCCCGCCGCTGAGCTGCGCAAGGTGGGCGTCTCCGTGGAAGACAGGCCGGACGGACTTGTCGTGCGCGGACTGTACCCGGAAAAACCGCATCCGGACGCGGAAACACGTTTTTCAGCCCACAACGACCACCGCATCGCCATGTCCCTGGCTCTATTGGGCCTGCCCGGGCGCACAAACGCCGCCGCCTGGCTGGACGACCCGGATGTGGTGGCGAAATCCTTTCCCGACTTCTGGAATGTCTGGAGCAAGGTACTGTGAGCGAGGCCATGGGCGTTTCAGAGATTTCACCGAAGAAGAGCCGCCTGGGCGGGAAACAGAACAAGACAGTCATTGTGGGCGCGCGCGGCCGCATGGGCCGTATGCTCCTTGGGCGCGCCGCGGAACGCGGTCTGAACGCGAGCGGCGCGGACATTCCCCTTGTTCCGCAAACGTTGGCCCCGGCCTGCGCCGGGGCGCGTCTGGCCATCGTCTGTGTGCCGGCGGCCGTGTTCAAGACGACGCTCACGGCCGTGTGCCCGCATTTGCCGCAAGATGCCGTGCTTTGCGACATCACCTCGGTCAAGGAACAACCCTTGCGCCAGATGGAAGCCGTTTGGCCGGGATACGTGGTGGGCACGCATCCGCTTTTTGGTCCCAGCCCGATGCCGGGCGACAAGTTGTCCGTGGCCCTCGTGCCTGGAGTCAAGGCAGGGCCGCGGGAAAAGACGCTTGTCGGAGATTTTTTCCGCGCGCTCGGCTGCCGCGTTTTTGAGACGACAGCCGGGGAACACGACAGCGCCATGGCCCGCATACAGGGGATGAATTTTATCACCACACTGGCCTACTTTGCCCTGTTGGCCGACAGAAAGGATATTCTGCCCTTCCTTACCCCCTCCTTCCGCCGTCGTCTGGACGCGGCACGGAAAATGCTTACCGAGGACGCAGAACTGTTCACGGGCATCTTTAATGCCAATCCCCACAGTTTGGAGGCGGTGCGCCAGTACCGGCACATGCTCAATCTTGCCGCCGGCGGTGAAATTGAACTGCTGTGCGGTCGCGCTCAGTGGTGGTGGAAGGACGCCGCGAAGCGGCATTCATCCTCATAATCCCTCAAAAACTGGACTTTTGCGCTGTTTGCGCATATGCTTCCTCACGCGAACATCTGCACACAGGAGAATACATGCACGCTACCGATTTCCCCTCCTATCGCGGCCGTATGGAATATGTTTGCCTGGGCTGCGGCGCGCGTTATCCGCACGACAGCCTGTTGTACGCCTGCCCCGAATGCGGCGAGGTTTTTTTGCTGGAAAATCTGGATTTCGCCCGCCTCGGGGAACACGACGGGGCGTACTGGCGCGGCGTCTTTGACGCGCGCGCTGCAAGCCGCGTCACTGCGCTGCGCGGGATATTCCGCTACTACGAATTGCTGGCCCCCATGCTGGAAGAACAGGATATCGTCTACCTTGGCGAAGGGATAACCCCAATTGTGGAAGCCGCCCCGGCCCTGCGCGACAGCGTCGGTCTGCCTTTCGCCTACAAGAACGACGGCCAGAATCCGAGCGCGTCTTTCAAGGATCGCGGCATGGCCTGCGCCTTCAGCTACCTCAAATGGCTCTGCCGCCGCCATCGGTGGGACGAGGCGCTCACCATCTGCGCCTCCACGGGCGACACTTCCGCCGCGGCCGCGCTGTATGCCGCATATGTCGGCCCACCGCTCAAATCCGCAGTGCTTCTGCCCAAGGGCAAGGTGACCCCGCAACAGCTTTCTCAGCCACTGGGCAGCGGAGCGACCGTGCTGGAGCTGCCCGGAGTTTTTGACGACTGCATGAAAGTCGTGGAACATTTGGCCGAACGCTATAATGTGGCTTTGCTCAATTCCAAAAACAGCTGGCGTATTCTGGGACAGGAATCCTGGGCCTACGAAACCGCCCAGTGGCACGGCTGGGATATGGCTGGTCTGTGCGTCTTTGTGCCCATCGGCAATGCGGGCAACATCACGGCCATCATGTCCGGCTTCCTGAAACTGCTTGATCTGGGCGTCATCACAGCCCTGCCGCGCGTGTTCGGCGTGCAGTCCGAACATGCGGACCCGGTATACCGCTACTATGCCGCGCCCGTATCCGAACGCCGGTGGAAGCCGGTGGCCGTTCAGGCCAGCGTGGCGCAGGCCGCCATGATCGGCAATCCCGTTTCCTTCCCCCGGGTGAAGACGCTGGCCGAGCGTTTTATACGCCGGGCCGACGAACGGGCCTTTCAGGTGATTCAGGTTACCGAGCAACAGACAATGGACGCGATGATTCAAGCCAACCGCCACGGCCATATCGCCTGCACCCAGGGCGGCGAATGTCTGGCCGGTCTTGTCAAGGCCAAAGCCCTCGGTCTGATCGACAGCCACGAGCACGCCCTGTTGGACGCCACGGCCCACAGCCTCAAGTTCGCGGGATTTCAGGATATGTATTTCACAGATTCCTTCCCGCCCGAATACGGCGTCAAGCCGGACAAAAATCTGGCCAACAGCCCGCAGGAACTTTTGCCCGAGGACGCCAGAGCGGGCAAAAGCGACGCGGAGTATGCGGAAGCCGCGGCAACGGCGCTGGCGAAGCGACTGAATCTGAAGGCCAGGACAAGCTGAGTGGCGAGGGCAAACAGGTCTGCCGAAAGCACATCGCACCCGCCGCAAAAAGCGACCAGGCGCGCCTTCACCCGCAGACTTCTCCCGGCGCGAAATGGTCGAAACCGGCCGCGGTGAAGGGAATTCCATTGATGGTGATTTCCGCCTTGTCCGTCACAACGCCCAATGGCCGCAATCTGGGCACGGCCTTTCGCAACGCGGCCAAATCCTCCCGCGCGCAGGCCCCCAGCAGGGCGTAATCCTCCCCGCCCAGCAAATATTCCCCGACAGGATCAAGCCCCTGTTCGACCGCAAAACACCGTGTTTCCTCGTGCAGATCATTTTCACCCACGCACAGCGCGGCGCCGAGGCTTCGCGTGGCCTCGCGCCCCTGGAGCAGACGTGGCAGATCCCGGGCTATTCCGTCCGAAACATCCATAAGAGAGGGAGGGCGGACGACGCCGGGCAGGCAGGCGATGCGGACGGCCTCCTCGACCAGCGGCAGAGGCTTCAGATGGGCCGCGCAAGAGTCCGGCCAAAGGGTGGCGGCCCCACGTCCCGATGTTTCCAGGACGCGCAGCCCCACACGGGCAAGACCCGGCTGCCCGACAACAAAAAGCGCATCGCCGGGCTTGCAGCCGCCGCGCAGCAACGGAACGCCCCTGTTCGCTCCCGCGCCCCAGATCGTCACGGCAATGCATAAGCGCGCGCAGGCGGACAAATCTCCGCCGCTCAAAACGCAGTCATGCCGCCTGGCCAGCGCGGCCATGCCGCTGAAAAAATCGTCCAGCCAGCCTGAGCCGACATCCGGCGGCAGACCGAGGCAGAGGCTGAACCCCAAGGGTCTGGCCCCGCAGGCAGCCATATCGCTGATATTGACGGCAAGCGCCTTGTGCCCTATTTCCGCGGGATGGAAGTAATCTCGTCTGAAATGGACGTCTTCCAGAAAAAGATCGCTGCTCACGCACAGGGGCGTGTCCGACGCGACAACGGCGGCGTCGTCCCCGCGCCCCAGAAGCAGGGAGGCGTGACTGTCGGGAAAATGCCGCGCCAGGTCGGCCAAAATGTCGTCTTCGTTCACGACGCAGACGCGCCGCAGGGCGGAACAATACGTTCCAGGCCGTGCATATAGGGCGCCAGAACTTTGGGCAGGAGCACACTGCCGTCCTTTTGCTGCCCGTTTTCCAGGATGGCCGCTATCGTGCGCCCTGTGGGCAATCCGGAACCGTTGAGCGTGTGCAGGAACACGGACTTGCCGCCCTTGGGTTTGTACCGGATATTGGCCCGCCGGGCCTGAAAATCCGTGCAGTTGGAACAGGAGGATATTTCGCGGTAGGCGCTCTGCGCGGGCAGCCATACTTCCAGGTCATAGGTTTTGGCGCTGCTGAAGCCCATGTCGCCGGTACACAGGGTGATGACGCGGTAGGGCAGTTCCAGAAGTTCCAGCAGACGGCAGGCGTGGCCGCACATGATTTCCAGTTGATTGAAGCTGTCGTCGGGGTGAGCGAAACGAACCATTTCCACCTTGGTGAACTGGTGCATGCGGATGATGCCCCGGGTATCCTTGCCGGCGGCTCCGGCCTCGGCGCGGAAACAGGGAGTGGCGGCGCAGCAGGCGAAGGGAAGATCAGCCTCGTCCAGCGCTTCACCGGCGTACAGGTTGGTCAGCGGCACCTCGGCCGTTGGAATCAAAAATTGATCCCGCCCGCGCAAGGCGAAAAGATCTTCCTCGAATTTCGGCAACTGGCCTGTACCTGTCATGACGGAGCGGTTGACGATGAAGGGCGGATTTACCTCCACATAGCCGTTTGCGGTGTGCTGATCCAGAAAAAAGTTGACCAGGGCCCGCTCCAGTTGAGCGGCCCAGCGCCAAAAAACTACAAAACGGCTGCCGGAAAGACGGCTCGCGCGTTCAAAATCCAGGCCGCCGAGACGCGCGCCCAGTTCTCCGTGTTCAACAGGCGTAAAATCAAAGACCGGAGGTTCCTCCCAGCGGCAGACTTCCACATTCTCCGTCTCGTCCCTGCCCTGCGGGACGCTGGAGTCCGGCATGTTGGGCACACGCATCATCCATGCCTCAACATCCGCCCGCGCTTGAGCCGCCAAGGCGTCCAGACTTTTGACCCGATCGGAAAGCGCGCCCAGTTGGGCCAGCATGGTTGATGCGTCCCCTCCTTCGCGTTTGATGGCGGCCACCTGTCCCGAAGCCGTGTTGCGTCTGTTTTTCAGCGTTTCCACTTCGGCCAGAAGAGCGCGACGGCGCTTGTCCAGCGCGAGAAATTCTTCGACGTTCAGGTCGCTGCGGCGCGCCGCCAAGGCATCCGCGAGGATATCCGGTTGTTTTTGCACCAGCTTGAGGTCTAGCATGCGGGCTCCGCTCTGTTAGTCGGGAAGGCGTGGTTCGCTCGCCTGACACGTCGTTCCCCCGGAAAAGAGTGGCGCAGCATAACACGTCCCCAAAGGCCTTGCAAGACGATGCCTTTCAGGGTAGAGTATAAAAATTCTCTAAACAAATCTCTTCAAAACTGAACGAGGCCGCCATGAAATACACCCGCCCCGCCTTTCCTGCAGCGACCCTGTTGCTTGTTTTGTTGCTTGCCGCCTGCGGCCCCAGCAACAACATACGCCTTTTGCCGCAGCCGCCGCTTGACGCCACCGTCCTGCCCAGCCCCAAAGCGCCCAGCGTCAGCGTCGTCGCCTTCACCGACAATCGGCCCGACCGCACCAGCCTGGGCGTGCGCAAGGACAACAGCGCCTTCATCACCAGCGACAATATCACGGACTGGGTCAGCCGCGCTCTCGCGGACGAACTGAACCGCAACGGCCTGCAGGTTTCCTACGCGGCCGGATTCAAAGAGGCGCGCAACGGCAATCCCGACTATATGGTCACGGGCGAGCTGAACAGCCTCTGGCTCAAGGAAATCTCGGCCACGGAGCTTTCCACGGAGCTGCGCATCACCTACAATCTGGCCAACCGCCAGAAGCGCATCCTGAAAGACACGTTCAGCCAGGCCCAGTCGCGCACCGGTTTGCCTACAAGCTCCGCCGCCGAGCGCCTGTTGCAGGAAACGCTGCGCGACCTTGTCAAACCCGTGGCCCGCAAAATCGTGCAGACCATTGAAGGCAAGAAATAGCGGCGTGCACCGTCTGATCCCGCTCGCGTTTCTGGCGGCCTTTATGACCTGCGCCGCCGAAGCGCGTTGCGAGGAGACCATCGGACAAGCCGATGCCGACGTGTTTGTGGCGGCGCAACGCCGGGACGCTGACGACGACCCGCAATCATCCTACATCCGAGCGCGCGCCATTGCCTGGCTCAAAGCCGTGGACAGGGCAGCCGAGGCTTTGTCCGCCCGGCAGGACATACGCCTCGTCGTGCCCGATATTGAGGACAGGCGGGCTTTGGCGGCGCAGATATACGCCCTTTGCGCGCAGCCCCCACGCGCGGAGGGTGATCTGCCCCATGTCGTCGTCATCCTGCAGCCGCGCATGAGCCTGGCGGAAGACACGGCCTTTGCCCTGCGTCGTCCGCAACTGTTGCGCCTCTGGCGCGTCGTGATGGAAGAAGTCCGTTCAGCGGATAAAGAAACGGATGTCCTGAAGGGTCTGTGGCTGGTCAGGGAAGCCATCGCCCCCACGCCGGAAGGAATGTTGGTCAGCGCGACGTCCCTGTCGGCTCTGAGCGAAGCCGTGCGCCTTGCGCCGCGCAGTTCCGCCGCACGTCTCGCCCTTGCCGAAGCCCAGTTGCAGCAGGGACTGACCGAACAGTGCGCCCTCTCGTGCGACGCGGTGCTGGCCCTGAGGCCCGATTTGCCCCGCGCCCGCTATGTGCGGGCTTTAGCCCTCATGGCTCTGGGCCGTCTGGCTCTGGCCGAGGACGACGTCAACGCTCTCATGGCCTCGGAGCAGCACGCCGATGGCCCGGAAATGGCAAGCCTGCTGCACGCCCGGGGGACAATACGGCTCCTGCGCGGTCGCCACGACGGCATGTGCGAAGACTATACGGCTGCCTGCGGCCTCGGGGACTGCGACGGCCTGTCCGAAGCCCGCGTGAAAGGCTACTGTAAAAACGCCGCTGTTTCGCCGTGAGTCAACCTGTTCTTGTCAAAGTCTATGGGTATGTCCGGCCGGCTTCTGAAGCCCTGCACGCGGAATTGGACGCACTGTGCGCGCGGGCCATCGCGGACGTGTCCGCCGGACAAGCTGTCACACGCGAAGACGACATGCTGCTTCTTTGCTTCGAGGGACAGTATTTCCCAGTGGAGGAAGCACTGGAGATTTTCGCCCACCTGCTCGGTCGTGAACACGACGGCAAGCTGGACGTGCTGGACACGGAAAACTGGCGTCTGACCCGCCATGTCTTTGCCGACGGGGCGATACGGACACATTCCGCCTCCCTCAATTCAGTGCTGGACCATTCCAGCTTTTGAACAAACTCTGAAATTTTTTTCGGCATGGCCAGAGTTTGATATTGACATTCAATTTCATTTTTACTAGAGTCTGTCCCGTCCGGTTTGAGTCGGCATCAGGCGTGCGTCGGGCCGCCCTCTCACAGCAGGGGGGAATGTCTGACGCGGTGAAAGGTATCCGCAAACAAAGGAGTTGTTATGGGCACAGGAAATTTTTGGAAGTACGGTCTGGCCGTCGGTTTGGGAGTCGTTTTGGGGGCTGTGGGAACCATGCTGATTTCCCGCAACGGCATTGATCTGAAAAAAACGTGCGCCGGGCTTATGAGCCACGGCCTTGATCTGAAGGACAAGGCGGCCGCGCTGGCTGAAACCGCCAAGGAAAATCTTGAAGATCTCACGGCGGAAGCTCGCCACGAGCAGGAACTGCGCAAAAGCGCAGGCAAGGCGTAGCATTGTCGGTCGGCGCGCTGCGCGCCCCGGGCGCGGTTCTTGACGAAAGGGGCTGGACGGCCCTGTTGCGCGAATATCGGCTTGTACACAGCATACCAGGCAGGTTCCGGTTGCGTCCCGTAGGGGACGCGGCCGGGGCCGCCCTTCTCGGCGAAAGGCTGCGCTCCGCTTTCCCTGGGGCGCAAATTCAGGTGGCGGCGCGCACCGGCAGCATTCTGGTCATCCACGGCAAGCCATCGGCCGCCCTGTCCCCTTCAGCCCCATCGTGTCCCACAGCCGCTGATCCCGTCAACCCCGTTCCCGGAAAAGCACGTTCGTTTTTTTATCCGCGCATAGTCACCGCTGCGCTGGCGACATGGCGGGCCCTGCCCTATTTGTTCATCGCCTTCAAATATCTTTTGAAGGGCAGACTGACGCTTGAAGTTCTGGATGGAGCCGCTCTGCTGGTCTGTCTGCTGCGCCGGGACTTCAAGTCGCTGGCCTCCATAACCTTCTTTTTTTCCCTGGGGGAATATCTTGCCGCGTGGACCCGCAAGACATCCCGCCTGAGTCTGGAAGAGAGTCTGGCCTTGCATGTGGACAATGTCTGGGTGCGGAAAGATGGCCTGGAACTGCTTGTTCCTCTTGCCGAAGTTCGGACGGGGGACCATGTGGTCGTGCGAGCGGGCGCGACGGCGCCAGTGGATGGCGTTGTGGTTGACGGCCGGGGCATGGTGAATCAGGCATCCATGACCGGAGAATCGCTGCCGGCGTTCAAATCGGCAGGGGCGAGCGTGTACGCAGGAACGGTCCTTGAGGAAGGCGAACTTGTGATTGAGGCGTCCAGGGTCGGCGACGGGACGCGCATCCACTCCATTATCCGCGCCATTGAAGAATCGGAAAGCGTGAAGGCCGCCCTTCAAAGCCGCTATGAACGCATGGCGGACGCCATAGTTCCCTACAATTTTCTGCTCAGCGCCCTGGTCTACGGCGTATCCCGCGACGCCGCGCGGGCCGGTTCCGTATTTCTGGTGGACTACTCCTGCGCCATCCGTCTGGCCGCCCCCCTCGCCGTTTTTACCGCCATGAGAGAGGCGGCTGACCACGGCGTCCTCATCAAGGGCGGCAAATTTATGGAAGCCGTTGCCCATGCGGATGTCGTCGTCATTGACAAAACAGGCACCCTGACCAAGGCGAATCCGACTCTGGTCGAGGTCATTCCCTTCGGCGGCAGGCGGCGTTCGTCTGTGCTGCGCCTCTCGGCCTGTCTGGAAGAACACTTCGCTCACCCGGTGGGCCAGGCCGTTGTGCGGGCCGCGGAAAGGGAGGGCATCAGACACCGCGAGGAACACGCGCGCGTGGAGCTTGTCGTGGCCCACGGCATAGTCTCCGCCTGGCAGGGAAAACGCGTACTCATCGGCAGCGCCCGCTTTGTCCTGGACGAATACGGCATACGTCTGACGCCCGAACAGCAGGCTGTTGCTGACAGGGAAACGGAGTCCGGCAGATCCGTGCTGTATCTGGCGATCGGGGGAGAGTTGGCCGGGCTTTTGCTTATCGAAGACGAACTGCGGGACAATGCCCGCGAAGTGACGCGGGCGCTACGCCTGGACGGCGTCCGTAGAATCGTCATGCTCACCGGCGACGGGGAAAAGACTGCGGCCAGCGTCGCAGCGGCCGTCGGCATTACGGAATACAGGTCGCACATGCTGCCGGAGGAGAAGGCGGATTTTATCCGGTCGCTCAAAGCGCAGGGATGCACGGTGGCCATGGTGGGCGACGGCATCAACGATTCCCCCGCTCTTTCCGCCGCCCACGTGGGCGTCGCCATGGCTGAAGGCGCGGATCTGGCCAGGGAAGTGGCGGATATCGTTCTCGTTAATACCGATCTCGAAGGCCTGCTGTTGGCCAGACGCGTCGGGCGGGAGGCGCTGTCACGCATTCGCAGAAGCTTTTGCGCCTCTGTTTTCTGGAACAGCATCTTTCTCGCGGGAGGCCTTGCCGGACTGCTGACTCCGGGCTTTTCCGCCTTCCTGCACAACGTAACCACCTCAGCCATTGCCGTGGCCTGCCTCCGCCCAATTCTCGACCCTGTTCAGGGCCGGTATTCGAAACAGGAGGGGTCGCCCGGAGAAAACCTATGACGACAGGCATGATTGCGAGTTTCATAGACGGCAGAATACGGCTTCGCGCGGATTCCCTGAAAAGTCCGAAAAACATGGAAAGCCTGCTGGCTTTTCTGCAGGGGCGCAAGGGCCTGCTGGACGTCCGTCCCAATCTCCGTACCGGCAGCGTCCTTGTGCGCTATGACGTAAACGCCGTTTCCAGAGAGGAACTGCTCGGAGCCGTCAATTTGTTGCAAACCCTGTTTCCGGCCGACAAGACTCTCCGGCGATCCGGCAAACGCAGAGAAAATCTTTGCCTCGGCCTGTTGTACGGGCTTGTGGCCGGGAGCGCCTTTGTAAACAGGCGACTTCATGTGTGCGCGGCGGTTCTGTTCACTTTGTCCGCCTTTCGCCATGCGGCCGCGAGAAAACCGTAGCCGCGCGGCCGGTCGTTTTCGCCAAATTTTCTGTTTACAATTTGGCCCGCCCTGTCTACCATAAACAAAAAAGGGCGGGGGCCGGCCGTTTCCGTTCTTTTACCCGTCCGGCTTTCACCCGCTGTGGGTTCCAAGGCCATTCCCCTACGGGCGGGTTTTTTTATTGCCGGAGGAACGGATATGGACAAGACGCGCAAGGAAATCCTTCAGACGGCCAAGGAACTGACCGCCAAATTCATTGAAACGCGTACCGTCTCGCCCAACAATTTCGCCGAGGTCTTCCCCATGATATTCCGTGTCGTCAGTGAAGCCGCGCTTCTCTGTGAAACGGACGAAATCCGGATGGAAGAGGCGGACAGGACCAAGGAAAAACGCCTGGCCCGGAAAGCTCAGAGCGGACAATGAAATGAGCGCCCGCATTTCAAACGCGAGCTGAACTGTTGCAAGAATTGTCTCAACCCAGCGCTACGGGCAGCGCCCCGAAGGATTTCTCATAGCGTTTCCTGAACTGTCCGGGCGTGAATGTATGCTCCTGCGTGCCCATGCGCTCCAGAGCGAAACTGGCGCTCACCGAGCCGAGTTTCGCGGCTTCAGGCATGGGCAGTCCGCAGGAGAGGCCCTTGATGAGACCGGCGCGGTGGGCGTCTCCGGCCCCTGTGGGATCAACCACCGTTCGGGGGGAGACAGCCGGAATGTGGAATTCACTGCCGTCCGCGCCGCGCACCAGGGCGCCCTGCGCTCCAAGCGTGGTCACCAGCCACAGCGTTCTGCCGAGCAGTTCCTCTTCGCTTTTGCCTGTGGTCTTGCAGATCATTTTGAGTTCATAATCATTGGTGATGCAGGCGAAGGACCCCTCAACGGCATTCAGCAGATCTGCGGCGGAAAGCACGGGTAGCTGCTGACCGGGATCGTAAATATACGGCACGCCCGCCTCGCGGAACACACCGGGCAGTCGCCGCATGTCGTCCATATTGCCCGGCGAGACGATAGCCATATCCGCGTCGGGATTGAGAGAAGCGAAAGCGTAATCGGACGGCACACCCATGGCGCCCGGGTAAAATCCCGTTATCTGATTGCCGTTCAGGTCGGTGGTGATATAGCACAAAGCGGTGAACAGACTCTCGTCGCGGCGTATGCCCTCCAGCGGCAGGCCGCGTTTTTTCAATATTTTCGCGTAAGGATCAAAATCCCGCCCGGCGCAGGAAACGATGACCGGCTTTTCACCGAGCAGGGCCAGAGACCAGGCGATATTTCCGGCACAGCCGCCGCGCCGCTCGTCCATGCCTTCCACCATAAAGCTCACGTTTATCTGGTGGAGTTTGTCCATGAGAATATGATCCTGAAAATTGCCCGGAAAGCTCATGATGCGGTCGAAAGCCAGAGACCCGGAAATATAGATGGACATGTTTTCCTCCTCGTCACATCGGTTGGCTGTTCGCTTCAATCCAGCGCAGGAACGGCTCATGCCCCGCCTGAACAGGCAAACATATGACGCAGGGCACCTCATGGCAATGAAGTTCGCGCGCCACCCGGCAAAAATCATCAAACGCCGTTTCGCTGATTTGGGCTATGAGCAGGCATTCCTCAGCCTCACGCACTTCACCCTGCCAGCGGTAGACGGAAAACGCGCCCGGGATGACGTTCACGCCCGCCGCGAGACGGGCCTGCACAAGCGCGCGGGCGATGGACAGGGCAATTTCCCTGCCCGGCACAGTGACATAGGCAAGATAGGCCATAAACTCTGCTCGCAGCCAACCGGTCTTTCAATTTGTATCTTCCTTTCAAGGCAAACCAAGTTTTCCCCGCTTTGTCAAGGGCGGAATTTGATATGGAACGAGACCTTCGCCGCCCGCTCTTGCCATACGGGAGCGGATGGCGTATAGCCATGCGCCGAAGCGGAGAGGCTGCATGAGGAAAACAGGAGCGAGCGTGATTTTGTGCGCCACATGTCTTTGGGGCGTGTGCGCGCCGGCTGTCGGCCCGGATTCGGGAAACGCGGCCGCGCGATTCGCTGGTCTCGCGCCCCGATTGTGGGGGGAACGCATCCCCGGGGTGATCTGCCGCCTGCCGGACGAGGGGTCGGACGGCGCTCCGAGGCTTGCCCTGACTCTGGACGCCTGCGGCGGAGGGTACGACGAGGGATTGCTCCATTTTTTGGCCCAACGGGGCGTGCCTGCCACCCTCTTTGTGACCAACCTCTGGATCAGAGCCCACCCCGGTCCATTCCGGGAACTGGCCGCAAATGGGCTCTTCCGCATTGAGGCTCACGGAGCGCGGCACAAGCCGGCTTCTGTCACGGGGCGCAGCGCCTGCGGCATAGGCGGAACCACCTCGGTTCAGGACCTGATTGCGGAAGTGGAAGACAACGCGCGGGAGATAGAGTCCGTCACGGGCAAGAGACCGCGTTGGTTCCGCTCCGGCGCGGCCCACTACGACGATGTGGCCGTGAAGGTTCTCGCCGCCCTGGCTATGCAGCCGGCCGGATACAGCGTTTCCATTGACCTGGGGGCCTCTCTGGGGCCGCGCGCCGTGCGGGACAGGGCGCTTGCCGCCAGGAACGGCGACATACTCCTGGCCCACATGAACCGTCCACGCGGCGGCACGGGGCAGGGGGTGCGGGAGGCTGTGGACATTCTGCTGGCCCGTGGCTGGCGGTTTGTCCCGCTGCCGTGACAACGGCGAAATGCGGTGTGGACGCCCACGGCGGAAACGGCGATTATCGCCGTTCGCGAAGGGCGGAAGTCAAATGTGGAGGAAGGCATGGAATGGTTCACGCAACTGTTTGTCGGACATGGCGTCGCGCAGGCCATTGTCGCCCTCAGCCTGGCTGTGGTCATCGGCTTGGCCCTGGGGCAGATCGGCATACATGGCGTCCGCTTCGGCGTGGGCGGGGTATTGTTCAGCGGGATTGCCCTCGCGCATTTCGGCATGCGGGTTGAACCGCAAATTCTGCATTTTATCCGGGAATTCGGGCTGATCCTGTTTGTTTTCACCATCGGGATGCAGGTCGGCCCCGGTTTTTTCGATTCCCTGCGCCGCAGAGGGCTTTTTTTGAACCTCGCGGCCATGCTCATCGTGGTTTTGGGCGTCGCCGTCGCCGCGTCCTGCACCTTTGTTTTTGATCTGCCGCTTCCGGTCGCCGTGGGCTTGCTCAGCGGCGCTGTAACCAACACGCCTTCCCTTGCCGCCGTTTCAGAAGTTTTTTCACAGCTCATGCCGGCGGATGCGGCGCAACACGCGGCCGATGCCGGGATGGCCTACGCTGTGGCCTATCCTTTCGGCATTGTGGGCGTCATTCTGGTCATGCTGCTTGTCCGGGTGATTTTCCGCATCAATCCCGCGCAGGAGCTGGAAATGCTCAAAAAACTGGATCAGGCGCTGCATCCGCCCCTGCAGTACAACACATTCTGCGTCACCAACCCCGCCCTTTTCGGCATGTCCCTGGAATCGCTTTTTTCCCTGTATCCGGACGATGTGGATGTGGTTGTTTCCCGGATCAAAAGCCCCGATGAGGCCCTGTTTCGCACGGCCACGCCGGACGCCGTCCTGGTCGAAAACATGCTCATCCACGCTGTGGGGCAGCCCGCGCATCTGAAACGGCTTGAGATACTGGTGGGGCCTGTCCGGGAGGACCTCTTCAAAGCGGAGGAACGGGGGCCCCTGGAGGTATGGCGCATTTTGGTGACCAAAAGCCAGGTTGCGGGCAAGTCCGTGCAGGGGCTGAAATTCCTGCCCGAATACGGCGTTACCGTTACCCGTATCGTCCGGGCGGGCGTGGAATTCACGGCTGGTCCCGGCGTGCATTTGCACTACGGGGACAAACTCGTGTGCGTTGGAGAGGCGAAAGCCCTTGCCCGTGTGGCGGAAACAGTCGGCAACTCCGACAGGGAGCTGGAACACCCGCACCTGATGCCCATTTTTCTCGGCATTCTGTGTGGCGTGATATTCGGCAGCATCCCCATAGCGCTTCCCGGCCTGCCCTCCGGCATCAAACTCGGTCTTGCGGGCGGCCCTCTTTTGGCCGCGATCATACTCAGCAGGATCAATCACTTCGCGGGTCTTGTCTGGTACATGCCCCTCGGAGCCAACCTTATTCTGCGCGAAGTCGGCATAGCCCTGTTTTTGGCCTGCGTCGGACTCAACGCCGGCGGCGCTTTTGTGGAAACGCTGCTCGCCGGATCCGGACTCGTCTGGCTGGCCGCCGGGGCCTGCATCACCTTTTTCCCCAGCTTCATCGTCAGCCTGCTGGTGCGTATGCGCCTGAAGTACGATTACGCTTCGATCTGCGGGCTGCTTTCCGGGGCGACGAGCAATCCGCCGGCCCTGTCCCTTAGCGTCGAGATGCTCAACTCCGATGCTCCGGCATCCGTGTACGCGACGGTGTATCCCCTGACCATGATTCTGCGTATTTTTACAGCGCAGTTGCTCGCATTGGGCCTGTTCTACCTGACCTGAATCCCTTCGTCTGAAGAAAGCGGTTCTACCTGCGGCCTCCCCGGAGCAAGGCATTGACCGCCCTGCCAAGAACAGGCAGCATGGATTTGGCCAGACCCGTCCAAAAGCGCATCCGTTGGTCGGCTGCCCGCTGCTCCTGTTTTTCCTGGACAAGACGCGTTTTTTCTGCCTCCTTCACGGTCTTTTGTTCGGCTTTTTCGCGGGCGGTCTTTTCCTTGTCCGTTTCCACGCCCTGCAATTTTTCATAGGCGGAAGCCCTGTCCTGGCCGCGCGCGTAAAAACGCCGCAACACGGAGCCGTCCAGCATGGTCTGGCGGCTGGCCCCGTCCAGAGGGCCTATCTGACCCTGTGGCGGCAGGATGAAGGCTCGTTCCACCGGTCGCGGCATACCGCGTTCGTCCAGCAGGGAAACCAGGGCTTCGCCGATGCCCAGTTCCTGAATGGCGGCGGCCACATCCAGACCGGGATTGGCGCGGAATGTTTCGGCGGCCGTCCTGACGGCCTTTTGCTCCCTGGGGGTGAAGGCTCGCAGGGCGTGCTGCACCCTGTTGCCAAGTTGAGCCAGCACCGTGTCCGGCAGATCCGAGGGCGACTGGGAGATAAAATAAACGCCCACGCCCTTGGAGCGGATGAGCCTGACCGTCTGCTCCACTTTTGCCGTCAGGGCTTTCGGCGCGTCATTGAACAGCAAATGCGCTTCGTCGAAGAAAAAAACCAGTTTGGGTTTTTCCGGATCGCCGACTTCCGGCAGACAGTCAAACAGACGGGACATGAGCCAGGTCAAAAAAATCGCGTACACTTTCGGCGCGTTGATGAGCTTGTCCGCGGCCAGAATGTTGATGACGCCCTTGCCGTCTTCCGTCTGGATGAGGTCATCCGTATTGAGGGACGGCTCGCCGAAAAAGTCCGCCGCGCCCTGTTGCTCCAGGCCGAGAAGGCCGCGCTGTATGGCTCCCACGCTGGCCATGGAGATATTACCATAGGCCGACGTGTATCTGGCGGCGTTGTTGCCGGCGTATTCCAGCAGCGCCCGCAGATCTTTAAGATCCACAAGTTCCAGTGATTCGTCCTTGGCTATTTTGAAGACCAGCGTCAACACCGCCGCCTGGGTGTCGTTGAGTTCCAGCAGGCGACCGAGCAGCAAGGGGCCCATATCGGCCACAGTGGCCCGCACGGGTATGCCGGAAACGCCGAACAAATCCCAGAATTGCACCGGAAAAGCCCGATAGGCGAAACCTTTGTCGGCGAGGCCCCATTCCCGCACCCGCCTGTTCACGCTTTCCTTGCCTCCGCCGGCTGCGGCCACGCCGGAAAGATCGCCCTTGACGTCGGCGGCGAAAACAGGAACCCCCATAGCGCTGAAAGTTTCCGCCATGCTTTGCAGCGTGACGGTTTTGCCCGTGCCGGTAGCCCCAGCCACCAACCCGTGCCGATTGGCCATTTTCGGCTCCAGGCACAGTTCTCCCTTAGCGGACATGGCGATAACGGCCCTGCCGTTCACGTCAAACATCGTCACCTTCCTTCGGCGGCACGGCATTTCGCGGCTGTTGCGCCGCGGCCGTCGCCTGGTTTTCTGTCGGTCGTCAGCTCAAGCATCACGCCTTCCGCTCCTCCAGCATCCAATGGGGCGCGGCTGTCCTCCATTTTAGTCTATTGCCATTTTTTCGCAAGCGTTCGGCCGACAAACCCGGCGGCCAGACGCGCTGTCTCTATCGCCTTCAAAAGATCAATGCCCGAGTTGATGCCCATTTCATGCAGCATGTGGATCACGTCCTCGGTGGCGACGTTGCCCGTGGCCCCCGGCGCGAACGGGCATCCGCCCAGGCCGGCGAAAGCGCCGTCGAAGACACGCACGCCGGCCTGCAGGGCCATCACGATGTTGGCGAGCGCCATGCCGCGCGTGTCGTGAAAGTGCATCACCCATCGGACCTGCGGGTGCTTTTCGATCATGCGCACGCCGAGTTCGTACACTTGCCGGGGATGAGCCATGCCGGCGGTATCCGAAAGCGAGAGTTCGGTTATGCCGAGCTTGAGGAAGCCTTCAACGACGTTTTCCACTTGCCCGATCGGCACTTTCCCCTGGAAGGGGCAGCCAAAGGCGGTGGAAACAGCCCCGGAGAGCGTCATGCCCTTTTTGGCGGCAAATTCGGCGCAGTCGGCGAAGCCCTCGACCATTTTCACGGGCGTGCTCTTGAAGTTGGCGAGGCAATGCGCTTCGCTCGCCGAGACGGTGAGCTTGGCCTTGGCGAGCCCGGCGTCGTAAGCGCGCTGGACGCCCTTCAGGTTCGGAACGAGCGCGCGGTATTCGACGCCGTCGAGCTTTTTCATCGCACGGCACAGCGCGTCGGTATCGGCCATCTGGGGGACGGCCTTGGGGTGCGTGAAGGAGCCGACTTCGATGACCCTGACGCCGGAGGCCGTCACGGCGTCGAGCAGGCGCAGCTTCTGTTCGATGGTCAGGATCGTCTTTTCGTTCTGCAAACCATCGCGCAGGCCGACTTCGCAAAGTGTCGCCTCCTGCGGCCAGTGCATTTCCGCGCTCATATGACGCCGTCCTCCTCCATTTGAGCCACTTTTTCCCTACTGTAGCCGAGCAGGCCGCAATAGACCTCCCTGTTATGCTCGCCCAGACCGGGACCAACCCAGCGCACAGCCCCCGGCGTTTCGCTGAATTTGGGGAATATGCCGGGCATTTTGATGTCGCCCAGCGTCGGGTGGGGCATTTTGACAATGTCTTCCCGGGCCGCATAATGCGGGTCCTCAAAAATATCCCTGATGCTGTAGATCAGGCTCACCGGCACCCCCTCACGATCCGCCGTCGCCTTCATATCGGCGTAGTCCAGGCTTTTGATCCAGGCCCGCACCATGTCGTCCAACGCCGAATCATTGGCCAAGCGGTCGCGCATGGTCGCGAAACGGGGATCTGTTTTCAGTTCCGGCTGTTTCATGGCCGTCGTCAGGTATTCCCATGTGCGGTCCGTGCTGCACACCAGAACCACCCATCTGCCGTCTCGCGTCTCATAGGTGCCGCCAGGGCTGGAGGTGCCGCTCAACCCAGGCGTGCGTTCCCGTATTTTATTGTTTTTATGGTACTCCGCGACGGGAATTTCCAGCATTCGAAAAATGCTTTCGTACAGACTGACGTCCACTTCCTGGGCCTTGCCTTTGAGCGCGTCGCGGTAGTAGAGCGCCATCATGACGCCCAGGGCTGCGTACAGGCCGCTCACATAGTCCACGAGGGAAAAAGAGGGACTGACCGGGGGACGGTCCTTGTAGCCCGTCAGGTAAGTCATGCCGGAAAAGGCCGTGGCCGGCGTGCCGAAACCGGCTTTCTCCGCATAGGGGCCTGTTTGGCCGTAACCGGTGACCCTGGCGACTACCAGTCCCGGGTTGGCTTTATGCAAAGTCTCCAGATCCAGCCCCCATTTGTCGAGGGTGCCGACGCGGAAGTTCTCCAGGAGCGCATCGCTTTTTTCCACCAGCTTGAGGAAAACCTCCTTGCCCGCGTCTTTGCGCAGATCCAGCGTGACGGCCCGCTTGTTCCGGCTCATGGCTGCCCAGCGCATGGGTTCCTTGCCGCAATACGGCCCCAGCGCCCGAAAGGGATCCCCTTTGCCCGGCGCCTCAATCTTGATTACGTCGGCGCCAAAATCCGCCATCAGCACCGCCGCGAAAGGGGCCGCGATAACGGTGGTCATGTCCAGAACCCGGATGCCCTGAAGGAGTTGCATGCCCATCTCCACTCTTTTTTATTCAATGAAACAGGTTTTGGTTTACGAGAACACCCCCTGACAGACGAGGCAGGCTGCAGATGGAACTTATCAATGAGCAGGAAAAAAAGAAAGCGTCCGTCCAGGGTCGTCGCCGCGCGGCAACCTTGTCTTGCCCTGCCGTATGGTGTATTGAGGCAGAAAGGAGCGCGTCATGCCCATTGTCTACCCCACCCTGCCCAAATACTTCAATGTCGCCGGCCCCTGCATACCGGGCGAACACTACATGCTGGACGCTGTCGCCAGACTCCCTGAAGCGCGGCGTCTGGCCCTGGGCAAGCACTATTTCGTCATCC
>JAISTW010000062.1 GCA_031272405.1 Desulfovibrio sp.
ATTGCCCCTCTGGCGTGGAAAACAGTCAGCAATTCTCTCATATTGTTCATGTGTGATTTCCATCAGAACAAGTTATACTCTTTATATAATCTTGTCAATTTGTGTTAACACGCCCTAGAACGCCAACGATTCCGGCAAAATACAAAATTTCGCCGCGCTGCCCGGCGTCAGACGCCCCACATTGCCCAGACCGAGAGCAGCCGCAGCGTTGACCGTCAAAAGCCGAACCAGCGCCTCGGGCGGCAGGTCCAGAATTTCCCGCAGGCAAACGGCTTCCCCACGCACATCCAGGTCGTCGTTGCTGGTGAGCCCGTCCGTGCCCAGACACAACAGGACGCCGCTCTCCATAAGCTCGCGCGCGGGCGGCAAGCCCAAGCCCAAATTTTTGTTGGAACGCGGGCACAAACACAGGGCAGCGCCGGAAGCGGCAAGCCGCGCCATATCCCCAACGCTCAGCCGCACGCCGTGTACGGCAAGCGTGCCCGGCCCCAACAGACCCAACTCCGCGGCGTAGTCCAGGGGGCGCAGGCCCGGCGGGCGCCAGTTCCCTGGCAGCAGCCTGGCGTACAAATCCCGGAGCGGCCCATCGCCGCTGGTCAACATCTGTTCCTCTTCCGGCGACTCGGCAAGGTGAAAGGAAAAAATTTTCCCCCGGCTGGAGCAAAACCGCCTGATTTCCCTCAGCGTTTGCGGCAGCGTGGAATACAGGGAATGCCCGCAGGGCGCGCAGCGCTCCCCATACTGGGGGCTGTCCGCGTCTGCCCGGCAATGAGCCGGCCAGGGATAGACGCCATCGTTCAGGGGGGGGGCGTAGCCCAGCCATTCGCAAAAATGGGTCAGCTCCAGACCGCAGGCACGACCGGCCTCATGCACTGGCTTTATGCCGGGATTCACGTTGACCCGGCCGCAAAAATCTCCGGCATGGGCTGTTCCGGCGCCCGCCATATCGGCGCAGGCGTCCAGCAGGGTTTGTCTATGACTTTCGGGGCTGACAGGTTCCGCGAGCAACGGCAGCAGGCTTTCCAGCCAGGCCACAAATCCCCTGTGAAAAACGGCGCGCCGGACCAGATGGGAAAGGTTGAGGTGGGTGTGGGCATTGACGCAACCCGGGGCAAGGCAGACATCGCCGATATCCCGCACCAGAGCTTGCGGGGGCGGACTGTATTCCCGCCAGGGCAACGCGTTTTCCACAATGCCGTTGCGCACGACAAGAACGCCGTTGTCCGTTTTTTTCAGGGGAGCGAACAGCTCTTTTCCTCTGGCCGGACCTTCGCCGGCAAGGGTGAGCACTGTTCTGGCCCGCAGGGCCAAAACGGAATTTGCCGCAACAGCGCCTGTCACCACAAAATGGTATGGCTTCTTTGTTCCCGCGTCATACGAGAATGCCGTAAAGCATTTTCAGGGCGACAATGGCGAGAAAAACGCCGAAACCGCGTTTGAGTTTGGCTGTGGGCAGGGAATGGGAAAGTTTGGCTCCCAGCGGCGCTGTGAGAAAACTGGCCGCGGCGATGCCGACAAGCGCCCACACATGCACAAAGCCGAAAGCTCCGGGGGGAAGATCAGGCCTGCCCCAACCGCCGATGATATAGCCCAGCGCGCCCGCCACGGCTATGGGAAAGCCGATGGCCGCCGAGGTGCCTACCGCGTGATGCATTTCCACGTTACAAAAGCCCATGAAGGGGACCGAAAGCGAACCGCCGCCGATGCCCACAAAACTGGACACAAGGCCGATGCCGCCCCCAACGCCTGTCGTGCCCCAAAAGCCGGGCATCTCGCGTCCCGCGGGCGGGCGATAGTTGGAAAGCATCTGGGCTGAAACCAGAAAGAGAAAGCAGACGAAAAAAATTTTCAGGAAAAGCGAGGGCAGGTGCGTGGCGAGTATTCCTCCCAAAAAAGTTCCGGCCAGAATGCCCGGCGTAATGTTCCGCACAATATCCCAGTGGACGGCCCCCTTGGCGTTGTGGGCGCGCGTGCTGGAAATCGAGGTTATCACGATGCTGGCCAGCGATGTTCCCAGGGCGAATTGCTGCACATATTCCGGTTGTATCCCCTGGGTGGGAAAAACAGCGGCCAGCATGGGGACAATGATGAGACCGCCCCCGACGCCCAAAAGCCCGGCCAAAATGCCGGCCACCGCGCCGCAGGCCAGATAGACCAAAAAAGAAAGAGCCATCCGCAACTCCTGTGGAATTTTCTCCACCTTAGTCAAAGGGAGGGAAGGCGTCAACAGACTTTTGTCTTGCAAATTTTACCGGTTGGAATTACTTTGGGGTCGCTTTCTCTTCAAAGTCGACGAGTTTCCAGCAATGCCCGCACAAGGAACGTCGCCAATGACCCCAAAAACGATCGCATCCGCCTTCCTGCTGATCGTCACGTTTTGTTTGTCCGCGCCGCTTGAGACGAAAGCGGCGTCGCAGTCTGCTGATTCCGCCTCCATACTGTCCTTGCGGGATATCCCCGGCTTGACTCCGGACGAAATCGCCGCAGTGGAAGAACTGCGACGGGATTTCAAAAGCTTCACCTACGCCATGACTCCCGGCACGGAGTCCTTTCTTGGAGAAACAGGCAAGGTGGAAGGCTTTGCCGCCCGATTCTGCGACTGGCTGAGCGCCGTGTTCGGCATTCCCTTCAGGCCTGTCCTGCGCGAATGGGATGAGATCGTCGCCGGGCTCAAAAGCCATGAAATTGATTTTACGGGAGATATGACGCCGGACGAGGAGCGGCGCAAGACGTATTTCATGACGCCGCCCATAGCGGAGCGCTCCATAAAATGCATGCGCGTCAACATCAGGGAAAGCCTGGGGGAGATCGCCGTGCGCCGCACGCCGCGTTACTGCTTTCTTGAAGACACGACCACGCGCGAAAGCCTGATCAACGCGGGCCTTGGCGAACACACGCCCATTTTTGTCAAGGATCACGTCGAAGCGTACGAACTGCTCGCAAGCGGCAGAGCTGACGCCTTTTTTGACGACTCCGTGGGAGAAGCCTATTTTGACCGCTACAACGATGTCCGCACCGAAGAGTTTTATCCGCTCATCTTTACCGATGTTTCCCTGACGACGGCCAATCCGCGACTCGCGTCCATTATTTCCATAGTGCGCAAAGCGTTGCAAAACGGCCTTCAACGGCAACTGATGGAACTTTACAAGAAGGGCTATCTTGATTATCAGCGTCACAAGCTCTGGCTCCGCCTCTCGGAACCGGAGCGGCAATTGGTCAAAACGCGTATTGAGAGCGGCAAACCCGTCCTTTACAT
This sequence comes from Desulfovibrio sp., assembly GCA_031272405.1. Lineage (GTDB taxonomy): Bacteria > Desulfobacterota > Desulfovibrionia > Desulfovibrionales > Desulfovibrionaceae > Desulfovibrio. Next base: position 3,257 of record JAISTW010000062.1, read on the forward strand.
CGCCGAGCACGACAACTATCCGGTCAGTTTTTTCAACGCCCATGAGCAAACCTGGCAGGGCATCGCCATTGACGTGCTCAGGGAACTGGAACATCTGACGAGGATTGCCTTCAGACCGGCCAACGACGACTCCGTCGACTGGCCCGAGGCCCTAGCCATGCTTGAGCGCGGCGCGGCTTCCCTGGTGACGGAGTTGATAGTCACCAAGGATCGCGAAGGCCGGTTTTTATGGCCGAAGAATTCCTTCAGCGAAGACAATTACGCCCTTCTGTCCAAAAGCGACTACCCGGACCTGCCCACAAACGAAGTGCCTTTTGTCCGCGTGGGTTTGATAAAGGACACGGCCTATGCCGACGTGTTCCGAACCTGGTTCCCGAAGCACGCCGACACCGTTGAATACGAAAGCGTGCGCAAGGCGTTCGAGGCCCTGAGCGACGGCGAAATCAACCTCCTGATGGCCACCCAGGGCATGCTTCTTACGCTCACCCACTACAATGCCCAGACGGAGTTCAAATCCAACATACTCTTCAAACAGGAATTCAGATCCACATTCGGCTTTCACCGTTCGGAACGCCTGCTGTGCGATATTGTGGACAAGGCGCTGCCCCTCGTGAACACGGTCGCCATATCCAACCGCTGGATGTTCAGGGTGTTCGACTACAAAAACAAACTCAGCGAAGCGCGCAGACCCTGGTTTACAGGCACCATTTTGCTGCTTGGCTGCATCTGCGCGCTCTTTCTCGCTCTGCTGGAGAAAAACCGCAACGAAGGGAAACGGCTGGAAAAACTTGTTCAGGAACGCACGGAGGAAATTCTCAAACACGACAAACTGCTGAACGCCATCAATACCGCAGCCAGCATCCTGCTGACGTCCGGCGTGAAATTCGAGAAACTCCTGCACGACAGCGCCGAAGCCGTAGCTCCGGTGCTGGGCGTTGACCGCATCAGCATCTGGGAGGTGGAAAACAGCGGAAAGGAAGGCTACAGGCTGCATTTTGAATGGGTCAACGACGACGCTTTACGTCTGGGGGCGGACGGACGCGTTTCTCCCTCCTCCCCGTACCTCAGGCGCCTGCCCAGATGGGAAAAACTTTTCGCCAAGGGACAAACAATAAACGGCCCTGTCAGCGCTCTTCCTCCGGATGAACAGACCGAGCTGTGGGAGTACGGCGTTGTTTCCCATCTTGTCATCCCGGTTTGCATGGAAGGATTCAGAGGTTTTCTGGCCTTTGACGATTGCCGCGTCGAGCGGATATTCACAAGCGACGAAGAAAACATAATGAGTTCCACCTGCCTGCTGGTGGTCAATTCCATCCTGCGCGAGCAAATGGTGCAGATCATAGCCGACGGCCTGGAGCAGGCAAAGGTGGCCAGCCGGACAAAAAGCGAATTTCTGGCCAATATGAGCCATGAAATACGCACGCCCATGAACGCCGTCATCGGCATGACCACTATCGCCCAATCTTACGCCAATCCGCCGGAAACAGCCCATTGCCTGGAAAAAATTTCGGCGGCGTCCAAACATTTGCTGGGCATCATCAACGATATCCTGGATATGTCCAAAATTGAGGCGGGCAAACTTGAGATTGCTCCAGCCCCCTTTATTTTTGAAACATTGATCGAACAGGTGACCACCATTGTCACCCCGCTTGTCGAGGATCGCGGACAAAAATTCATTCAGCGGATTGATCCGGCACTACCGCGCAGTCTTCTGGGCGATGACCAGCGCCTTGCCCAGGTTGTGACCAATCTGCTCAGCAACGCCGTCAAATTTACGCCGCAACAGGGATCCATCGTTTTGGAGGCGGATTTTCTGGGCGAAGACGAAGGACTGCTGACCATCAAGATCAGCGTCAGAGACTCCGGCATAGGCATCAGCAAGGAGCAGCAGGCGCGCCTCTTCAATGCCTTTGAACAGGCGGAAAGCAGCACCTCGCGGCGTTTTGGAGGAACAGGGCTTGGACTTGCCATATCCAAACGCATTGTGGAAATGATGGGCGGCAGAATTTGGGTGGAATCCGAACCGGGGAGCGGGTCCACTTTCAGCTTCACGGTGCGTCTCGCCCCCGGCCCGGAAGAAAATTCTGATGCGGACCGGCCGGCGCAGACAGGCGCGGAGCAGGCCATGCCGTCTCTTCCCGGACGCCGTTTGCTGCTTGCCGAGGATGTTGACGTCAACCGGGAAATCGTGCAGGTTTTGCTCAATCCCACAGGCATTGAGGTCGTCTGCGCCGAAAACGGCGTTGAGGCGGTGCGGCTCTTCAGCGCGAGTCCGGCCAGTTTCGACATTATCTTCATGGATGTGCAGATGCCGATAATGGACGGCTATGAAGCCACGCGCAAAATCCGGGAACTGGATGTCCCGGAGGCCGCAAGCGTCCCCATCATAGCCATGACGGCCAATGTGTTCCGTGAGGATATTGAACATTGTCTGGCTGTCGGCATGAACGACCACATCGGCAAGCCTCTGGATTTTGCCGAAGTTCTGGCCAAATTGCGCAAATGGCTGCCCGGGAACGATTGAGTTTTTTCTTTACAAAAGAAAAGTACCGGCCTACACTGGGGTCATGTGTTCAGATATGACAGAGCCTGAGCGTTTTCCCGTCCTTTCTCTGATTGTTCCTTTCCCCGTTGCCCGCAGCGGGGCTTTTTTTATACAAACGACGGTCGCCTATGAACGCTGATGACAATCGCTATTTCTGGCCCCACAAGGATTTGCTTGACGTGACGCAGCTTTCCCCCGAGGAAACGCTGCATCTGCTTGATCTCGCCGAACGATTTCAGGATATCAATCGCCGTCCGGTCAAAAAAGTGCCCACACTCAAGGGAAAAACCGTTGTCCTGTTTTTCGCGGAAAACAGCACGCGCACCAGAACCTCCTTTGACGTGGCCGCCAAACGCCTTTCCGCCGACACCTATGCCCTGGGCAAGTCTGATTCCAGCATCAGCAAGGGCGAAACGCTCAAGGACACGGCCCTGACCTTGCAGGCCATGGGGCCGGACGTCATCGTCGTCCGCCACAGCAACAGCGGCGCGGCCGGCTATCTGGCCGATCTGCTGAACTGCTCCGTGGTTAACGGCGGCGACGGCTGGCACGCCCACCCCACCCAGGCCCTGTTGGACTGCTTCACTCTGCGTCAGACCTGGGAAGGAAACTTTTCCGGCCGCACCCTACTCATCTTGGGAGACATAGCCCACAGCCGGGTGGCAAGATCAAACGTGCATCTGCTCTCCATGCTCGGCGTGAGCGTGCGTCTGTGCGCGCCGCGCACACTGCTGCCCGCCGGGGTGGATGCCTGGCCGGTTGAGGTGTATGCCGATCTCAAACAGGCCGTGCGCGATGTGGACGCGGTGATGTGTCTTCGCTTGCAGCTTGAACGCCAGCAAGCCGGGCTTTTGCCGGACCTGGCGGAATATTCCCGCCGCTTCTGTCTTGACGCCGGGCACCTCGCCTTGGCCAAAACACGGGCGAAGGTGCTGCACCCCGGCCCCCTGAACAGAGGACTTGAAATATCCGACGCCATCGCGGACGCGCCGGCCAGCCTGATTTTGGAACAGGTGTCCGCCGGCGTGGCCACGCGCATGGCCGTGCTCTATCTGCTGGCCACGCGCCGCGACTGAACGCCTGGCGGCATGCGGATGAACGCAAACCGGTTGAAGGAAAAAACATGCTGCATATAGCCAATGCACGTCACCGGGGAACCCTTGTGGATCTGCTGGCGGATGGGGACAGAATACGGACGATGACTCCCGCCGGACGGTTCCCCGCCCCCGAAGGGGCGGAAATTTTCGACGCGACCGGCCTTGTGCTGTTTCCGGGCTTCATTGACGCCCACGCTCATTTGCGCGAGCCGGGACAGGAATACAAGGAAGACATCGCCTCCGGCCTGACGGCCGCGGCTCACGGCGGTTTTTGCGCTCTGATGTGCATGGCCAACACCAAGCCCGTTAATGACACGGCCGCTGTGACCAGTTTCATGCTTGACCGCGCCCGTCTGAGTCATCCCCTGGGACCGCGTCTGTACCCCATTGCCGCCGCCACCGTAGGCCTGAAAGGGAAAGAAATGGCCCCTCTGTCGGAATTGAAGGAGGCGGGTTGCGTGGCTTTATCCAACGACGGCCGGCCGCTCGGCAATACGGAACTGCTGCGCCGGATCATGGAATACGCGGCCGATCTGGATATGATTTTTATAGACCACTGTGAAGATCCACATCTGGCCGAAGGTTGGCTCATGAACGAGGGGCCGGTCAGCGGTCTGCTGGGGGTCAAGGGGCAGCCGGACGTCGGCGAGGCCGCTCAGGCCGCCCGCGATATCATGCTGGCGGAATATCTGGGCTTGCCCGTGCATATCGCCCATGTGTCCGCCAAACTTACCCTGGACGTGATAGACTGGGGCAAGGCGCGCGGCGTCCGGGTGAGCGCGGAAACCTGTCCCCACTATCTTTTGCTGGATGAAACAGAACTGGAGGGCTACAACACGCTGGCCAAGGTCAGCCCGCCCCTGCGCGGCGCCAAAGACAGAGACGCGCTGCGCCAGGCGGTCAAGAAAGGTCTGATAGACATTCTGGTCACGGACCACGCCCCACACGCCGACCACGAAAAAGACGGCACTCTGGATGAAACCCCCTGCGGCATCACAGGATTGGACACGGCTCTGAGCCTCACCTGGGAACTGGTCCGCGAGCGCGTTTTGGACGAAGCCGATATGGCCCGGTTGTGGTGCCGCCGCCCGGGAGAGATATTCCACCTCCCCTGGAACGATTTCGTGCCCGGGGATCCGGCGGACTTCTTTTTGTTTGACCCTGAGGCAACCTGGATACCCGAGCCGGAAACCCTTTTTTCCAAAAGCAGCAACACGCCTTTTCTGGGAAAAACGCTGTACGGCCGCGTCAGGGCGCACTGGATCGGGGGGCAACGTATTCTGTGAACGCCGCCATCCGCTACCCCGCTGTCGCCGGCGCCTTTTATCCGGCCGACTCCAAGGAACTCGAATCCGCGGTCAAAGCCTGCCTGCCGCGTGATGCGCCTCAACCCACGGAGGGAAGGGGACGTCTTTTCGCCCTCATGCTGCCCCATGCGGGCTATGTTTACTGCGGGCGCGTCATCGGAGAAACATTGGCGGCGGCATTCGGCACGAGCGGAACAACGCCGCCGTCGCGTTACATTGTCCTTTGCCCCAACCACACAGGGCAAGGGCATCCGCTGGGCGTATGGCCCAACGGCGCGTGGCTGACGCCGCTCGGCCCGACGGCTGTGGACAAGGATCTGACGCTGGCCCTGACCAGGGGCGTTTTTGAAGAAGACACGCGTTGCCATTTGCGGGAACATTCCATAGAGGTATTGCTGCCCTTTGTGCAGGTTCTTACCCGCAACAAAGCCAAAATCGCGGCTGTCTGCGTGGGTGCCCGGGATCCGGGAACACTGCGCGCTGCCGGCCTGGAGTTGGCCGCCGTTCTGAAGACGGCAAACGTGAACAATCCTGCGGAGATCTGTCTGTTGGTGAGTTCGGACATGAACCACTACGACGACGAACAGACGACGCTCAAAAAAGACGACATTGCTCTGGAGAGGGCGCTCTCCTGCGACCCCGACGGTCTGCTCGCCGTGGTGGCGAAACATGGCATCACCATGTGCGGCGCCGCGCCGCTGGCTGTAGCCCTGTACGCCGCGCGTGCTCTGGGCGCCCCTTCAGCCGGACTTGTCAAACACACGACTTCGGCCGCCGCCTCCGGTGACGTCTCGCGCACTGTGGGCTACGCTGGAATGCAATTTTTTCTGTAAAAACGCGATTCCCCCCAGCGCGACAATCTCCACGCTGTCGTGGCCTCAACCCCTCATTTTTAAAGACTGCGCTATAACGGATGTTCCCGGTCATAGCGTTCAATGCCGGCAATAAAGGCATCTTCCATGGTCGGGTCGGCAATGTTCGTGCAGGATGCCTTGAGCTCATCCGGGCTGCCCATGCTGATTATGGCTCCGCGATAGATGAGCGCCAGGCGGTCGCAATACTCGGCTTCCTCCATAAAGTGCGTCGTCACCAGCACTGCCGCGCCGGCGGCTGTCATGGCCGTGATGTGCTTCCAGAAATCGCGTCGTGAGCGTGCATCCACGCCCGAAGTGGGTTCATCCAGAAAGATGACGCTCGGCTCGTGCAGGGTGGCGCACAGCAGAGACAAACGTTTTTTCTGACCGAGCGGCAGGGAGGCCGTGCGGCTTTCCAGATAGTCCTCCAGTTCCAATGCCTCCAGCAAGACGGGGACGAGCGACTCGCAACCCGTATTGTCCAGCCCGTAAAGTTCTGCGAATATACGGATATTTTCCCTGACAGGAATATCCGGGTAGAGGGAAAATTTTTGGGCCATATAACCCAGACGGGAACGGGCGGCGCTGCCGGCCTTGCGCATGTCCACGCCGTCAACGGCGCAAAGGCCGGAGGTCGGCGCCAAAAGACCGCACAGCATTCTGAAGGTTGTTGACTTGCCGGCCCCATTGGGGCCAAGCAGGCCGAAAATTTCGCCGGGATACACGCTGAAGCTGATATCGTCCACTGCGGTGAAGCCGCCGAACTTTTTGCGGAGATTGCGGGCCTCAATGAGCGGAGCGCCTTGCGTCTTTTGAGTGCGCCCCCTGTCGCGGGCCGTCCGTTCGCCGTATGGGGAAGGATTCCGCTTGAGGCCGCCAACGGCGCTCATATAGGCATCTTCCAGTCGCGCGTGGGTGGCCTGTCCGCCTGATGCCGCCACTTCGGCCAGCATATCCGGGGGTGCTCCTCGGGCCAGCACCAGCCGGATGCAACTGCCCTGGATCAGGGCGTCTTCCACGCCCGGTCGCGTCTGCCAGCGCGACAGAGCTTCTTTTTTGTCGTTTTGTCCTCCAAGCAAAAAAACGCGCCCTTCGGCCTGTTTGGTCATTTCCGCAGGCTGACCGCGCCAAAAAAGCCTGCCTTCGTCCAGCATGATGATGTCGGGGCAACGTTCGGCTTCGTCCAGATAGGCTGTGGCCCATATCACGGTCATGCCCTCGCCGCTCAATTCCTGGACCATGCGCCATAATTCCCGACGGGACAATGGATCAACGCCAACGCCGGGTTCATCCAGCAAGAGCAGGCGCGGAGAACCCAGCAGAGCGCAGGCTATGCCGAGCTTTTGCTTCATGCCCCCAGAGAGACGACCGGCCAGGCGGCCGGTGAAAGCTTCAAGAGCGGTAAAACAGAGCAGTTTTTCGAAAAGCGGGACAGCCGCCTTCTTTTCCACGCCGCGCAAGGCGGCATGCAGCTTCAGATTGGCCATTACCGTTATGTCTTCATACAAACCGAAACGCTGCGGCATGTAGCCGACCAAAGTCCGACACTCCTCATCGTCGGCGGGTTTGCCGAAAATCAGAGCGCGCCCCGCGCCGGGGGGCATCAAACCGGCCAGGATGCGGAGCAGGGTTGTCTTGCCGGAGGCGTCCGGACCGACAAGGCCGATAACGCGTCCTGAAGGAATTGTCGCATCAAGCCTGTCCAGAGCGCGTTTTTGACCGAAGGCCATGCCGAGCCCTTCCAGCTGCACGGCTGGCGTCGACACTCCGGCGGCGCTGTCGGTAACCATGCGACGCGCTAACGGTCGTTTTGCAGCGGCACGCTGACAGTTACCGGCATGCCCTGCCGCATGAGATTGTCCGGATCTTCAACCTGGATGCGAAGCCGAAACACAAGGGCTGTGCGCACTTCGTCGGTTTCCACGCTTTTCGGAGTAAATTCCGCAGTCGGTGAAACAAAACCCACCTTGCCGGTAAAAACTCTGCCCGGCGCGGCGTCCACCATCACCCGCACAACCATGCCGGGTTTGATGAGCCCCAGTTGCGGCTCGTCGACATAAGCCCGCAGCCAGGTGGGATCCGTCAGGGCCAGCGTGTACACTGTGCCGCCCGCTTCCACAATGCTGCCCGCTTCTCTGGCGCGCGTCAGCACAATTGCGTTCTGGGGGGCGTAGAGCACGGCGTCGCGCAGATGGATTTCCGCCAGTTCCAGGGCCGCCTCGGCCGCCGCAACCGCTGCCCGCTGAGCTTGAACCTCTTCCGTCCTGTAGCCGCTGCTCAGCATTTCAAGCTTGTCCCGGGCCGAACGCAGATTTGCGCCGGCCTCTTTGGCGGCGGCCCGGGCGTTGTCCAGATCCCTCTGGGACGCCGCGTTGCCCGCGCGCATGGCCGTAACACGTTTAAGATTTATGCCCGCGTTTTCCGCAACAGCGGCGGCGGCGTTGACCGCCGCGCGGGCCTGGGCGATTTCTTCCTCTCTGTAGCCGCTGACAAGCCGCGACAGGGCCGCCCGCTGACCTTCCAGTTCGGCAAAAGCTCTGTCGCGTTGACGGATGAGTACGTCGTCGTCCAGTTCAGCCAGCGCTTGCCCCTGCTTCACGCTGTCCCCTTCGTCCACGAGCACGCGGGCTATGCGTCCTCCAACGCGGAAAGACAACTCTACCTGGCGTATGTCCACATTGCCGTACAGGGTGAGGTTTTCAGCACGCCTGTCGGTCAGCATCCGCCACGCGACCGCTCCGATGCACAGAACCGCGCAGAGAAGAAACAGGGAAATGTGCTTGCTCTGAAGGTGCATGCCCCGCTACACCACGCCGTGCTCTCCCGGACGCTCATACTTGTGCCGGCTTCCTTCCTGCTGATTCCGGTAGAATTCCGTATTGCCCAAAGCCAGCAGAACGGCCGCGGAGACATATATGGAGGAAGCCGTGCCCACAACGACGCCGATGAGCATGGTAAGGGCGAAATCATGGATAACGCCGCCGCCGAAAATCAGCAGGGCCACAGTGGCCAAAACCGTTGTGCCGCTGGTCAGGATGGTGCGCGAAAGCGTCTGGTTGATGCTTTTGTTGATGAGCGCGTCCAGGGGCAGCTTTTCGCCCGAACGCAGGTTTTCGCGCAGACGGTCGTAAACAATGATGGTATCGTTGATGGAGTAGCCAATAAGCGTCATTATGGCTGCCAACACGTTGAGGTCAATCTCGATGTTCAGGATGGAGAGCAGACCCGTCGTGATGAGTACGTCGTGCAGAAGACCGACCACGGCGCCAAAGGCGAAGTTGAGCTTGAGGAAGAAACAGACCACCAGGGTGATGGCGAGGGCGGCCATGACCAGAGTCCCCATGCCCAGGCCGGTCAGGCCGATCAGGTACATGCCGCCCCACAGCGCGGCGGCCATGATGGCCGATGCCATCCAGCGCTGCTCGAAACGGCCTGAAATATAGACCGCCATGAGCAGAATGGCGTAATACAGAGCGGCCAGAGCCTTATTGGTCAAATCGGCTCCGATTTTGGGGCCGACCACTTCCAGCCGCTGTATCTCGGCGGGGTTTTCGGGCAGAGCCGATTTGAGCGTTTCGCTGACCCTGGCCCGCAACACGCCGGCCTCAATGTCGGGCGATGACAAGCGCAACAGGTAGTCGCGCCCGCCCTCGCCGAAGCGCTGGATGGATATGTCCGGCAGGACGGCGACCAGACTGTTTTTCAAAACTTCATCATCCACAGGGCGTTGGAATTGCACCTGGACAACAAGCCCCCCGGCGAAGTCAATACCCAGCTTGACTCCGTTGCCCCACAGGGCGGAGGCCAGCCCGGCCAGCAGAAGGGCAAGGGAAAGAGCGTAAGAAATATGCCGCTTGCCGATAAAATCTATATTGGTGTTGTGTCTGATAAACGCGAAAGCCATAATGCGTTCCGTATGCCCTGTGTTAAATGCCGACTAAATGCTCAACCCCCTGGCTCCGCAGTGTCGCGCCCATTCCTCGAAAATGGCGCGCGAAACAAAAACCGCGGTGAACATGGAGGCGACGATGCCCAGGGACAGCGTTACCGCAAAGCCGCGGATGGGACCGGTGCCGAATTGGTACAAAATAACCGCCGCGATGATGGTGGTGAGATTCGAATCCATAATGGAAACGGCGGCCCGTTCAAAACCCGCCTTGACGGCGGCAAAAGGCGTCATCCCGTTGTGCAGCTCCTCGCGTATGCGCTCATAGATCAGCACGTTGGCGTCAACGGCCATGCCTATGGTCAGCACTATGCCGGCAATGCCCGGCAGGGTGAGCGTCGCCCCGAAAGCCGTCAGCCCGGCGGTGATCATGATCAGGGTAAAGCAAAGCATCGTATCGGCAATGAGACCCGACAGGCCATAATACACGGCCATGAACACAGCCACCGCCGCAGCCCCCGCCAGAGCCGCCGTAATCCCGCTGTCAATGGACTCCTGCCCCAATGACGGCCCCACGCTGCGTTCCTCCAGCACGCTGACGGGAGCCGGCAAGGAGCCGGCGCGCAGCACAATGGCCAGATCCTGAGCCTCGGCCGTGGTGAAATTGCCGGAAATGCTGGCCCGGCCCCCGCCGATGCGCTCACGTATGACAGGAGCGGAATAGACCTTGCCGTCCAGCACAATGGCCATACGCTTGCCCACGTTCTCCCCGGTGACCTGCTCAAAGACGCGGCCGCCGCGGCTGTTGAAGTTCAACATCACATAGGCCTGATTCATGTGGTCAAAGCCGGGGCGGGCATCGGCGACATCCTCGCCGGTGAGCATCACATCCTTTTCCAGAGCGATACGCTTTTCGGCTGTTTCCTGTCCCGGAACCGGAGACTTTTCCAGCAACGGCAAGACAATGACGCCTGAGGGCAGGGCCGGTTTGCCGGGGTCAACATCATCGCGCACCAGGTGAAATTCCAGGTGCGCCGTCTGCTTGAGCAGTTCCACGGCCCGGCGCGGGTCGGAAATGCCGGGCAGCTGCACCTGAATGCGGTTGCCGGCCTGCTTGCGGATATCCGGTTCGGCCACGCCGAACTGGTCTATGCGGTTGCGTATGGTCCGCAGGGCCTGATCAAGGGCCATGCTCTCCAGTCGCTGGACTTCGGCGTCCGTGAAATGGGCCGTATAACGCAACTGACCGGCATCCCCCCGCCGGGGTTCGCTCACGGCAAGCTGCGGGAAATGTTTGGGGAGCATCTCGTTGAACTTCGCCTCGTCCTCGGCGCGGGGAAGCGTGAATTCCAAGGTGTCTCCACTCACGACGCGCGGCCTGAGCACGACTATTTTTTCTTCCTGGGCCAACCTGCGCAAGTCCTGTCCCGCTATGGCCAGAGAATTGGTGACCGCCTTGCCGGTTTCCACGCCAAGAGTGAGGTGGATGCCGCCCTTGAGGTCAAGGCCCAGTGATATCTTCCCCTGGGGCAAAAACCCCAGGTCGGAAAACACGGGCACGTTCGGCAGAGCGTAAACCAGGCACAGCACAAAAACACATAGAGAGATGCCAAGACGCCAGCGCAAAGCCATTATCGTATCCTGTCCGTTCGCCGGTCTTACGGATTTTGCGCTTTCTCTTCAAGCGGGGGCTTGTCCTCCGCAGGTTCCTCATCGGTCTTTTTCTTATAGGCGTCCTCGGAGTCTCTGCTTTCAGCCTTCTCCTTTTTTTCGGACTTGCCGGATTTGCCGCCCTTGTCCGATTTATCCGTTTTTTCACCCTTGGCGTCTTTTTCGGACAAAACCCCGCTGATGGCCCCACGGGACAGATGCAGTTTGGAATCGCCGCATTCCAGCAGCACCTTCTCCGCGTCAATTTTCACAATACGGCCGATAAGTCCGCTTCCCGTCATGACGTGGTCCCCGCGCTTGAGTTCGGCAAGCATCTGCTTGTGCGCCTTGGCGCGTTTTTGCTGGGGACGGATGAGCAAAAACCAGAAAATGACAAACATCAGAATCAGCGGCAAAAACTGCATGAGCATGTCCGTGCCGCCGCCGCCCTGCGGGGCAGGCCCCATGGCAAAAGCTATGGATTCAAACAAGGAGCACCTCCAGAAATCGTGAACAGCAATAAATAAACTTGCAAAGCGAAAAGTATACTCCGCTCTTTGTCAGGATGCAAGCGGGATTTTCCGGCCGTTTTTCCTAACTAAAACCCTCGAGGGTTTTGTTCATGTTGCCCTGGTTGTACCCGGCGATGTCAATAGCCGTGAACAGAAAACCCAATTCGTCGAAACGCCTGTGGACGCGCTCACGCAAGCCGGCGTCGGCCAGAAGCGTAAAACCGGCGGCGTCAACTTCAATGCGTGCCAGTCTGCCCTGCTCGTGGAAGCGCACCCGCACCTGCCCAAAGCCCTGGTCCAACAAAAATTGTTCCGCCGCGTCGACAATCCGCACCCGTTCCGGGTCAATGCGTTCTCCGTAAGGAAAACGCGAGGCCAGGCAGGCAAAGGAGGGTTTGTTCCAGGTCGGTAGCCCCAATTCTCGTGAAAGGACGCGTATTTCAGCTTTGCTCAGGTGAACCGCCCGCAGGGGGCTCGCCACGCCCAGTTCCGCGATGGCCTTGAGGCCTGGGCGATAGTCGCCCTCGTCGTCTGTGTTGGATGCCTCAATAACGTGGGCCACGCCCCGTGCCGCCGCCGCTTCCCCGATCCGAGAAAAGACCGCCGTTTTGCAAAGATAGCAGCGGTTGGGCGGGTTGTCCGCGACGGCTTTCATCTCTGAATCCCCGGATTCAACCCAGATGTGCTTCACGCCGAGGGAAACGGCCAACTCGCGAGCGGCCTTCGTCTCACGCTCCGGAACAAGCGGAGAACGGGCGGTCACGGCAATGGCCTTGTCGCCAAGGACGTCGTGTGCCGCTTTCAGGAGGAACGTGGAGTCCACACCTCCGGAAAAGGCCACGGCCACGCTTCCAAGTTCGCGCAGGATTGCCGAAAGTTTTTCCATTTTGTCTTGCGGGTTGCTCATTTGACCATGTCCTCCCAGACCTTTTGCGGCTCAGACTCTTTCCGCCATCATGCGGATTTTTTCAAACGCTGTCCAGCGCCTGCGCCGGATATGCCGGGAACAAGATTGAAACGGAACAACGTCTTCTGATATTATTTTGCTTGCTCTTCAACCCCGTTTGGTGTAGCAATCTATTCGCCGCCGCATGGCGGAGGCCACTCAGCGGAGAGGTGTCCGAGTTGGTCTAAGGAGCACGATTGGAAATCGTGTATACGTGGAAGCGTATCAAGAGTTCGAATCTCTTCCTCTCCGCCACTAATATTTCCGTTTAGTTCCGCATCCTTCCGTAAAAGTATTTTTCTTCCTGATTTTCAAGGATATTTTTTATTTTTCAACTCCGCTTGCTTCCACAAAATTCCGCTTGCAGCCGGAGCATTTTGTGAGTAACAAATGAGTACCTCAACTAAGAGCATATCCATAAATAACTAGACATTTTCAAGCAACTGAAGTATGCTTTTCTCCAATGGAGACACGCAAATGAGTATAAAATCCTGGGAAGTATCCGATGCGTTTTGGGCAGTTG